>NZ_JJMI01000057.1:0-74885 GCF_000705335.1 Mangrovibacter sp. MFB070 | reverse complement strand
CGGTGGTGGCAATAACCGCTACTCAATGGAGGCAGCCCTTATGGCTACGATCCTCACCCCGTCACACCCGCAGTTTGTCTTTGTGTTTGCCGCCGTTCGTCGCGCAGACCGTCAGTCCCGTATCTGTATGCTCCGCACCGTGGCCGGTGATGAACGCACCGCACGCTGTTCCCTTGTGCGTGATTACGTCCTCTCGTTCGCTGGCCGTCTGCCGGTTGCGGAGGTGCACGCATGAGACATACCACCATTACCGTCAGCGACCTCGAATGCCTGGAGCATATGCGCAATGTCGGCCAGCTCGTCAGCGACCTTATGCAGGTGCAGGACTGCGCCACTGTACATCGTGACCCGGCGCAGCAGTTACAACTCACCTCGGTGATTTACCTGATGACCGCCCAGCTCGACGGCGTGGTTGAACGCTGTAATGAACGCTGGCTCACTGAGGAGGTTCGCGCATGAAACACCCCTTACCGCCCGTATTACGTGCCGCACTGTACCGCCGTGCGGTGGCCTGTGCCTGGCTGACCCTGTGCGAACGCCAGCACCGTTATCCGACGCTCACCCTCGACACACTGGAAAGTGCCATTGCCGCCGAGCTGGAGGGCTTCTACCTGCGCCAGCACGGCGAGGAGAAAGGCCGCCAGATTGCCTGTGCCTTACTGGAAGATTTAATGGAAGCCGGCCCCCTGAAAGCCGCCCCGTCGCTGTCCTTTCTCGGGCTGGCCGTGATGGATGAACTCTGCGCCCGCCATATCACCGCACCGGTACTGCACTGAGGGAGACAAAACCATGAACATGAACGTAACGGAATCCGTAGAACGGGCTCGCGGCCACTGGCCGCGCATTCTCCCGGCACTGGGCGTGAAGGTGCTGAAAAACCGCCATCAGGCCTGCCCGATTTGTGGTGGCGATGCGCACAGTGACCGGTTCCGCTTTGATGACCAGGAGGGGCGCGGCACATGGTACTGCAACCGGTGCGGTGCGGGTGACGGCCTGAAACTGGTTGAAAAGGTGTTCAGGGTGTCAGCGACAGAGGCCGCCGGAAAGGTGAATGCCGTGACCGGTAACCTGCCGCCGGTTACCCCGGAAATGACAGCAGCCGCAGAAGCCACAACAGAAGCTGACCGCAAAGCGGCGGCCTCGCTGGCCGTAAAGCTCATGGAGAAAACCCGCACGGCCACCGGCAACGCCTACCTGACCGGCAAGGGCTTCCCGGATTATGAATGTTCAGTGCTGACAGGGGCGCACAAAACCGGTGGCGTGCCGTACCGCGCCGGTGATGTGGTGGTGCCGCTGTATGACGACACCGGCGCACTGGTGAATGTCCAGCTAATCAGTGCAGACGGCCAGAAACGCACCCTGAAAGGCGGCAAGGTGAAAGGGACATGCCATACCTTCAACGGCCAGAAACAGGCCGGGAAACGCCTGTGGATTGCCGAAGGGTATGCCACGGCACTGACCGTGCATCACCTGACCGGGGAAACCGTCATGGTGGCGCTGTCGTCCGTGAACCTTCTTTCTCTGGCAAGCCTTGTCCGGCAGAAGTACCCGGCCTGCCAGATAGTTTTCGCCGCCGACCGCGACCTTAACGGTGACGGCCAGAACAAGGCCGCAGCGGCCGCAAAAACCTGTGAGGGGACGGTCGCCCTGCCGCCGGTGTTTGGTGACTGGAATGATGCATTTATACAGCACGGTGAAGACACCACGCGTCAGGCCATGTATGACGCCCTCCGGCCACCGGTTCAGAGCCCGTTCGACACCATGAGTGAAGCGGAGTTTACCGCCATGAGAGCCAGTGAAAAGGCGGCGCGGGTGCATGAGCATTACGGCGAGGCACTGGCGGTCGACACCGGCGGCCAGCTGCTGTCCCGCTATGAAAACGGTATCTGGAAAATCATTCCGCCACTGGATTTTGCCCGTGACGTGGCCGGGTTGTTTCAGCGTCTGCGCGCGCCGTTCTCGTCGGCCGCCATTAACGCGGTGGTGGACACCCTGAAACTGATTATTCCGCAGCAGAGTTCGCCCTCACGGCGCCTGATTGGTTTTCGTAACGGTGTGCTCGATACCGGCACCGGCCTGTTCAGCCCGCACCACAAATCACACTGGCTGCGCACCCTGTGTGATGTTGATTTCACCGCGCCGGTGGCCGGGGAAACACTGGAAACCCATGCGCCGAACTTCTGGCACTGGCTCGACCGTGCCGCCGGTGGCCGCCCAGAAAAACGTGACGTGATACTGGCGGCGCTGTTTATGGTGCTGGCGAACCGCTACGACTGGCAGCTCTTTCTCGAAGTCACCGGCCCCGGTGGCAGCGGAAAAAGTATTATGACTGAAATTGCCACCATGCTCGCCGGGGCGGATAACGCCACGTCGGCCGACATTGACACACTGGAAGACCCGCGCAAACGTGCATCCCTCACGGGGTTCTCGCTGATTCGCTTACCTGACCAGGAGAAATGGAGCGGTGACGGTGCCGGGCTCAAGGCCATTACCGGCGGCGATGCGGTGTCCGTTGACCCGAAATACCAGAATCCGTACTCGACGCATATTCCGGCAGTGATTCTGGCGGTGAACAACAACCCGATGCGCTTCACTGACCGCAGTGGCGGCGTGTCCCGTCGCCGGGTGATAATCCATTTCCCGGAACAGATTGCGCCGGAAGACCGCGACCCGCAGCTTAAGGACAAAATCGCCCGTGAGCTGGCTGTTATCGTGCGTCAGTTGATGCAGAAGTTCAGCGACCCGATGAGCGCCCGCACGTTACTCCAGGCACAGCAGAACTCGGACGAGGCACTGAGCATCAAGCGTGATGCTGACCCGGCCTTTGATTTTTGTGGCTATCTGGAAGCCCTGCCGGACGCTGACGGGATGTATATGGGGAACGCCAACATTATTCCGCGTCAGCCGCGCCTGTACCTGTATCACGCCTATCTGGTGTACATGGAGGCGCACGGCTACAAGAACACCCTCAGCCTGACCATGTTCGGTAAAGGACTGTCGTCCATGCTGAAAGAGCGGTATTTGAATTACGACAAACGACGCACAAATCAGGGCATGTAGACCAACCTCACACTGAAAGAGGAAAGCAACGCTGACTGGCTGCCGAAGTGTGATGAACCCACCGCAAAATAAACTACCCTGACCGGCTGATGCCGGTCTTTTTTTTACCTGAAATCAGCCAGAGTGAACAGTAAAGTGTTCACTGTTCACCAGGTGTTCACAGCGTAACACCATGAATATAATAAATAAAAATGAAGGGTGAACACTGTGAACAGTTTTTCCCAAAAAAACTTCTTCCTTCATAACTTATCAGACTGCTTAGTGCCAAATGCGGACTGTCAATCATACAATCGAACCGCAAGAACCAGTATATTTGTGTATGGTGGGTATAAGGAAACGATGAGCTGTAAGTTTGAATAACGCTCCAATCCCCATTAATCCTGCATTATACTGATGAACGGGCGCAGCAGATTGTTCTGGGGGTGCCGCTGGTGCACTCGCCACAGTGCAACATTAGCAGGGCTGTGAGTCTACGAGCATAATTTTATCGCACGCTTTATGGATTGCTTTCTGCATCAGGGGTCGTTCTTCACACGAAATGGATGTTATGATTGATATAGCTCATTCTGGTTGGTGGTTTGTGATTGGTCAGATCGCACAATCCGGGCTGAGTTTCATTAAAGTGATCTACTATTCCGCGCAGCTATTAGAGTCCCCAAAATATGAAAACTCCATCGTGCACTGGCGACATTATATTATTCTCCCGCCCCAAAAAAAGCGCAAATATTGTCGTGCAGTCATTCCTAACAAGACGCAACGCAAAGCATCATCATGTAGCTATTGCCCTCTATAATTACAGCTTGATTCATGCAATGCCAAAACTCGGAATTCATCTGCGCCCTTTAGTTGAGTACCTCAACGAAAACAAAGAGTTTGTTGTTTTTCGGCACATCTCCTCTCTCAATGAAATAAACTCCGAGCACCTTGAAAAAAATTTGAGACACCATCATCTACAGAGCTATAGTTTACTAAATACTATATATACCAGCCCGCGTCACTCATTTTGTTCAGAGCTTGCTGCCAAAGCTTACGAAAACTCGGGAATGCAATTAACTCATGGAAATAAAAATCCTAAAAGCGTACTTCCGTCCGATATATTTAATTACGTGAGCTCCAGTCCCGACTGGGTAGATATTACGCAGCACTATAAATGTTTTTATTTTGACAACCCAGAATCAGGTTCGCTGCTCTTGGGAGCCAAAGTTGAGCAAAATATTGTCAATTACACCCAACTGATGGGCTACGATCAGCAATTATTTGTAAACAGAATTAACTCAATCAGAATAAAACAAGGGCATAGTGATGACCTCCTGACTGCTCCCATGAGCTTTTGGACAAATAGCCTTACCAGATCCGTGACAATTCCAAATCTTCTTTGTTATTGGGGAAGAATGCTAAGAAACCTTATCCAATACCCCTTTGAAAAATTGAAGAATAAGCCCTTACCTAAGGATGAAATTCCTCTTGAAAAAAAATCGGACGAAGAAACAGAGTAGCTGACGTTGATTAATACACCTCAATACTAGTCATGCTGTTGAGGCAGCCAATGTCCGCACCTCCCTCACAGCAGATTATAACGCTTGTACCTATAGTCTGCGGAGGTGAACAGCAAGCTATACACTGTTCATCGAGTGTTCACACGATAACACCATGAAAATAAATAACAAAAATGTTCAGTGAACAGTGTGAACAGTTTTCCCCAAAAAAAGTTTTTTAGATAAGATCGTTCACTGATGCTTTGCCTAGAGAGTTTGTCAGTCAAGAAAATGTGTATAAGTATGTGTATAATAAAAAGAAGCATGAAAAATAAATTCCATTAAATACATTCACTTATAATGATTGCAGCACTCCTGTGATCTTCCGCCATCTGTCTTCCGAGCAAGTCCTCGAAGATTCTTTCCCCTGCACAATATTGTTCATTTCCCCATCAGCTTGATGGAAATAAAATTGTCCGATTTATATAATTCGCTATCAACAGGTAGATCGATATATATTATCCATCTAGTGAGTCACATTTTAATACCACACTAAAAATCACCAAAAAAATTTCATTAAATTACATCCATATTTGCGTACTAACTCGTAGCACTTCACACCCTAAATAATTCCTCTATGGATTTAGTTGGATAAAAGAGAAAATTCTCGTTTTCTCCACAGAGTTGAATAAAACCCAGTTCAAGATAGAAGTGCTTTGCTTTACTATTCAATGCTTCAACAAACATGCCATGAATACCTACCGCTTGTGAGGCCTGGTAAACAACTTTCATCGCATGGGTGACAAGCAAATCACCCCAACCCTGGCGTTGAATGCTTTTATCAATAGCCAGCCGCCCCAGGGTTACGCTCGGAACATTTTTATAGGGCACACGCTTTTGTTGGGTTTTACTCGGAAGGCAGGCTTTCTCAAAACTGCTACCAGACAACGTGTAATACCCCAGAACGCGAGGTTTTTCATCTCGTGTAACCAGCAGATAACCCCGTAAAATCTTGCTGAGATGCTGGCGTTTTAAGTGATCTGTAAGAAACGTATTCAAATACGCTTCTCCGCAGTCGAAATGGCTTACATCATATTCAACATCCTCAGAGAACATCTCTACTTTCAAACCGCCCACGTTTCACTCCATGTCTTGCAGACGTTTAGCCGCGCGTTTTAACCGCTCGTTTGGCTCTGCCGGGTTGCTGATTGCATCCATAACCCGATTCCATGATTCCTCGTTAAGGACCATACGGCGGTGCTGTTCAATCACCTCCGCGGCCCGTTCAGAGGCAGTACTAACCATAAACTGTGAAACAGACTGGTTAGTCATTGCCGCGGCTTCTTCGATCAGGTTCTTGTCGTATTCATTTAAACGCAGATCGATGCGCTGTTTCTTCAGTGCTGGCATGGTATTTCCCCGGCCACTCATGATGAAAGCATGGCGGCCAACTGCTCGTTAAATATAAGCCTGAAGATTTCAATTCTCTTCCTGGCAACAAACTATGTACGGTTTTTTACCGTACATCAATAGTAAGAATATCAGGCCAAAAATTCAACAATATATTGGGAAAAAATCAGGTGAACAGGCAATACCTTGATTAACACCAGGCACTCAACACAAAAAAACGGCGCGAGATCCGTCGCGCCGTTGTGCCTGCTGAGTAAACCAGAAAGATTAGAAATCGTACTGCATAATCAAACGGTTCTGCCAGAAGCTGGAATCATACAATGGTGAAGTCTGTACCCCGGCGAAGTCGGTTACGCTCAGGCCTTTCAGCATGCCAGTGAAACTCCAGGTGAAATACACCAGGTATTCAGACTGGTCGATGCTGGAAGAAGCGGGGGTCGGTTTCAGGTCCATAAAGGAATACTGCGTACCCAGTGACAAGTTTTCGTTCATTACGTAATGCAGGCTGGTCATATACGCGTTACCGCTGCCCAGGTCCTGGGTGCTGGTGAAGAACGGCTGCGCAAAATAAGGGCCGGAAGACGCATTATGGGCATACGGGGTAACCAGGGAGCCATTGTTCCAGCTATTACCGCTGGCGGCGATATGGTCATAACCCAGTTTCCAGCTCAGGGAAGGAGTGAAGGTTAAGCCCAGTTGCGCGCCATAAGACGTGCTGTTAACTTCACCTGCCAGCGCTTTACCCGCACTGGTGCCACGCACAAATTGCAGGCCGACATCTGGCTGGAACAGTGCATCCTGGAATTGTAAGTGGCTTTCGCCATACACCAGGCGAGTATAATCCGCATATTCTTCATACCAAATCTGGCCGGTCAGGGATTTATTATCCCACTGCATACCGCGCCCGCCACCCATGGCCCACATACCATTGGTGGTGCCATCCGCATCGGTATAGTTGGTTGTATTCAGGAACTGGTCATCGCCCCAGGGTTTATAGCGCCAGATTTTAGTGGCGTGCAGGAAGTTAGTGCTGTCGCCATAGTTGGCATCCACGCCACGGAACAGCGCAGGTGTAATACGCCAGTCGTAATCACCCACAAATGGCAGATTAAGGCGCTGGTCACCCGCAGTAATTTTGAAACCATCGTGCTCCCAGCTTAAATAAGCTTCACCAAAATTGGTTTGGTTATCGCCAATATCGCTGATGGTGTGCGCTTCGTCCGGGTGGTTAATACCACGCAGGAAGATACCGCTTACCCCGGCACGCACACCATAAAATGGCGCGGTTTCAAATTTCAGAAAGCCACCGTAACTGATGGTGTCCTGGTTAAAGCCTTTCGAAAAATAGGCGTTGTGCGTGGAATAATACATGGAACGCAAACTGCCGCTTACCGTACCGCAGGTAAACATGTCGGCAAAGCTGTCCACACCACTGGTACCGTACTGGCAATCACTGATGTTGCTTTGTGTTTCCGCCAGTGCTGCCGGTGCCAATGGCAACAAAAACACCCCCAAACATAACCCACTCACTGCTTTTAATTGCATTATCCCCAACCTCGCCACTCGTTATAAAAATGCACAGACCATCACCATGGCAACAAGTTATATTTGTCGCCACATGAGACCTTTGCAGTAAAAAAACCTTACTCCCAATTCATTATCAATATTTATTAAAAAAACCGACAAAAAACTATCTCTCTCTTAAAAATAGTATTTTCTTATACCGATTATATTATTCAGTTATATTTCTTATTTTACATCATGCTCACTTACTACTAATTCAGTGCTATTTCTACACCGCTAAGACAAAGCTATTCTGGTGGTGAAAATAATAAATTAAGCGTAGCTGCTACCTGAATAAGACGAAAACAAATTTGTTAACGCATTTCGGAAAGTAAAGCAAGGAAAACACATTACCACACTCTTTTTCACACAAAAAATCGCACAAACCGATAAAGATATCGCTGCACTCACTTTTGTTTCATCAAGGTATTATTCAGCACTAAAACTTAATGAAAAGAGGCTCCCAAAAGCGAGATTATTTATTACTTATGTTATTAATAAAAAGAGCTCAATGAAAAATTGGGTAAAATCTGCAGGCGGCATAACCAATACCGCCTGATTATTTATTTTTCGATAATAACCGGAGTACCTGTTGGTGTCCGGGCCCAGATCTCGCGCATCTCGCTGTTGGTTACCGCAATACAACCATCGGTCCAGTCCATACGGCGAAATAAAGGTGCCAGCCAGCCCCAACCATTGGGTAAGCCGTGGATCATAATATTATGGCCAGGGGAATAACCGGCACTTTTGGCCCGCTGGATATCGTCGTTATCCGGGTAGGAAACATGCAGGCTGAGAGAAAAGCGTGAACGGGCATTGCGCCAGTCAACGTTGTAGTGGCCTTCCGGGGTTTTCATGTCGCCCTCACGTTGTTTGGCGCCATCATCAGCCCCACGCCCCAAAGACACGGAATACTCACGTATCACCACACCTTCGCGCAGTAAACTGAGTTTGCGTGCCGCTTTATTCACAACAACCAGGTCTGCCTGTTGTTGCGTGGGAAGGTAAGCGGGTGGTGTATCGTGGCCCCAGCGAGCCATGATTTTAGTCCAGAAAAACAAGCCGATGGCGATAACCATGGCAATCACTCCCAGCCGGAAAGCCGGGGAAGAAAAGCGTGTTAATTTCATAGGCGCACAATTGTTATCCATTAAGCCAGCACGTTAACCCTGTTGCGTGTTTTAGCCCATGCACAGGCGCAGATTATATTGCCAGCGCCAGTGAGCATAAACCAGGAGCAGTCTGCCCTTTTCCCCTTCGCTTGTCTGGCAGATTTTTCTGCGTTATTCAGGCAGATAATCCCATTACTGCTCCTGAACCCTGGCATGAATGGTATGTTAATAACCATTCACGCTGAGAACCCCATGGCAACGTGGTTTGCTGTTCACTGTTCAGGAGTTGTTATTATGCCCGTGCGTTTTCCTGCCCCATTAAAACCCGGTGATACAATTGCCATTACCGCCCCTTCAACAGGTGTTCCCGCAGCCCTTCACACACACCTGGATGGTGCAAAACAGGCACTGGAGCAGCGTGGTTTTATTGTGCTGGAAGGGGAGTGCTTACGCACCAGTTACAAAAACAAAAGCGCGGATAAAACCTTGCGGGCTCGCGAGTTAATGTCTTTTCTCACCCGCCCGGATATTCACGCGGTAATGCCGCCCTGGGGAGGAGACCTGGCAATCGAAATACTGGAATTGCTGGATTTTACCCTGCTCTCACAAACCCAACCCAAATGGTTCAGCGGCTATTCAGATCTCAGCACACTGCATTTTCCCTTAACTATGCTGGCAGGCTGGGCAACACTGCACGGCCCGAATTTAATGGAACTTGGCTCGCAACAGGTTGACCAGACCACGCAAGGCATATGGTCGGTGCTCGAAGCGCCTCGAGGCACCCAAGTGGAACATCGCGCTTCACAATACCACCAGGACGGCCCCTGCCAGGGTTGCCCAGACGCGAAAACCGGTTTTCGCCTTACACAACCCACCCGCTGGAAGCGCCTGGACGGGCTCCATGGCAACCTGGAAATACACGGGAGGCTGGCAGGCGGTTGCCTGGATACGCTGGCGCGGCTGGCCGGAACCCGGTTTGGTAACCTGCCGCGCTTCTGTGAACAACACCAGCAAGAGGGCGTCATTCTGTACATCGAAAATGTGGAAATGAACCCATGCGAGCTGACCCGCGCATTGTACAGCCTGCGCCTGCATGGCTGGTTCCATGCGGTTTCAGGGGTTTTAGTTGGCCGGCACGCCGCACCTGATGCCAGCACACCAGAACACCAGTCACAAAGGGATGCGCTAAATTCAGCGTTAGGCGACTTACCGGTGCCAGTGCTGTATGACCTGGATATCGGCCATATTCCACCGCAACTTTCCCTGGTGAATGGCGCGCTGGCGGCAGTGTATTTTCAGGAAGACAGCGGCAGAATCACCCAGGCGTTGTAACCTTCCCCGCCAGAAGCAACCGGGCCCCTCGCAGAAATTATTCCCGGTCTGGTGAATGTACTGATTGGTAAATCATGCGGCTTGTCAGCTAACCCGCAGGGCATCCACCACTAAGCGGAAGGCGGGTGAAGGCTGTTTACGGCTGGGGTAATACAAATAATACCCCGGGAATGGCGCACACCAGGATTCAAGCACCTGAATAAGCCGACCCTCTTCGATATGCGGCGCAAACTCTTCCGCAGGTAAAAATGCAATACCCAGCCCGGCCAGGGCTGCATCCACCATATGCGCGGAAGTATTAAAGGTCAGTTGCCCGTTTACCCGCACATTCACCGGTCCTGAGTCCTGGTCAAATTCCCACACATATAAGCCGCCAGAACTGGCCTGGCGCATATTAATACAGTTGTGATGCACCAGGTCATGCGGGGTGTGCGGAGCGGGGTGTCTGGCAAAATAATCCGCCGAAGCCACAGCAGCCATGCGTAATGGCGGGCCAATAGGTACGGCAATCATGTCTTTGTCGATAGTGTCTCCCAGGCGCACCCCGGCATCGAAACGGTCGGCTACAATATTACGGAAGCCATGGTTAGCATCGAACTCCAAATTAATATCCGGATATTCACGTAACAACGGTGCCAGTTTGGGTAACAGAATGGATTGCAACACATTGGGGCCACAAGTTATGCGTACCGTACCCGCTGGCTTGTCGCGTAATTCTGTCAGCATTTCCAGTTCAGACTCAATTTCATCGAACCGGTTGCCAATTGCCTGTAATAACCGCTCACCAGCAGCCGTCAGTGAAAGACTGCGGGTGGTGCGGGTAATCAGACGAATTTTCATACGGTTTTCCAGACCGGTAATCGCCTGGCTTAATGCTGGTTGAGTTACGCCCAATTGTGCCGCAGCGCGCGTAAAGCTGCCTTCCCGGGCGACGGTCACGAAAGACAACAGATCATTAAGGTTACGTTTCACTTTATCTCCCAGGCCATAACGACAACCAATTTATAAACAGACCTTATAAGTGTATTAAGTATTCATTAGCTAGTCAGCATACGATACCCGTGTAAAATTTCCACCACGCAACAGCACTTATCCAGTTAATCCATCTATTTATTTTTGTTTTTATTCCCGTGAATAAAGGCCCGGCCCCGGCTTGCCTGAATATCACGGATGAAAAAGGTAATTCACTATGACAGCAACATCACATAACACAGCCCCGGACCGCGCCTGCTGGAGCGGTGTACTGGCTATGACTTTATGTGTCTTTGCTCTGGTGGCCTCTGAATTTATGCCAGTCAGCCTGTTAACACCGCTGGCTCATGACCTGCAGGTCAGCGAAGGGCTGGCAGGCCAGGGCATTGCTATTTCAGGCGCACTGGCCGTGCTCACCAGTCTGTCAGCATCGCGCTTAACCGCCAGCCTGGATCGCAAAAGCGTTCTCCTGGGTTTTACCGTACTGATGGCGATATCCGGCATGGTGATTACATTTGCACCCAACTATTCAGTCTACATGGTTGGCCGCGGGCTAATCGGCATAGTGATTGGTGGGTTCTGGTCAATGTCCGCTGCCTGTGCCATGCGCCTGGTACCACATCACCAGGTTCCGCGAGCCCTGGCTATTTTTAACGGTGGCAACGCGCTGGCAACGGTTATTGCTGCGCCAATGGGGAGTTTTCTGGCCGGTATGATTGGCTGGCGGGGCGCTTTTTTCTGCCTGGTTCCGGTCGCTCTGCTGTCTCTTGCCTGGCAATGGCTAAGCCTGCCATCCATGAAAGCAACAGCGCCAGACAATAACGCGCGTCATTCTGCGTTAGGGCTGCTCAAAAACCCGTTAGTTCTTACAGGAATGGCGGCATGTGGGCTGTTCTTCATGGGGCAGTTCACCCTGTTTACCTATTTGCGTCCGTTTTTGGAAAATGTCACCCATGTCAGCCTGCCGGTTCTTTCCACACTGTTACTTGTTCTCGGAGTGACGGGCTTTATCGGCACGTTGTTGATTGGCTCAGCACTGAAACAAGGCTTTTACCCAACACTGTTGTCCATCCCATTATGTATGGCTTTGATTGCCGTACTGCTAATTGGTTTTGGGCATCACTTGTGGCTGGTTGCGTTGTTTTTAGGTCTCTGGGGCTTGCTGGCAACATCCGCGCCCGTTGGTTGGTGGACATGGGTCGCCCATACCCTGCCAGAAAACGCCGAAGCGGGCGGTGGCCTGATGGTCGCCATAGTACAACTGTCGATTGCCACGGGTTCGACACTGGGTGGACTGGCTTTCGACCACGCAGGCTGGCAAAGCACTTTCGCCCTCAGCGGCGTGCTGTTAATCCTGGCCGCCAGCCTGACAGGCTATACCGCGCGTAAAGCGCAACAAACTGGCGGGTATCACCCCGCATCCCCGGTCATTAAATAACAAGGTATCTCCCATGAAAATGTTAACCCTGCTGTTCGGGCTGCTAGTCAGTACCTTCGCAGCCACAGGAGCCGATATGTCACACGGTGCAGACAATTTTTACAAAAGCGACAAGGTCAATGCTGAGAAAGTGACCTTCAAAAACCAGTATCAGATGGATGTGGTCGGCATGCTGTTCACCCCGAAAAACGCCACACCAGGTACCAAACTCCCGGCTATTGTTATCGGGCATCCCATGGGGGCAGTTAAAGAGCAAAGCTCCAGCCTGTACGCCCAAAAACTGGCGGAACAGGGGTTTGCCACCCTGGCGATTGATTTATCCTTCTGGGGCGAAAGCGCCGGGAAACCAGGCCATCTGATTTCACCCGAAATTTATACTGATGATTTCAGTGCGGCAGTGGACTACCTGAGCACCCAGTCTTTTGTAGACCCGGAGAAAATTGGTGTTCTGGGGATTTGTGGCAGTGGTAGCTTTGCCATCAGCGCAGCCAAAATCGACCCGCGTCTGAAAGCGGTAGCTACAGTAAGTATGTACAACATGGGCGCAGCAGCCCGTAACGGGCTGAACCATTCCCAAACTGTTGAGCAACGCAAAGCAATTATTGCAGCCGCGACAGCACAGCGTTTTAAAGAATTTACCGGTGGTGAAATTGCCTATATTCCCGGCACCGTAAACAAACTGGATGACAATACCCCGGCCATTCAGCGCGAGTTCTATGATTTCTACCGCACTCCACGCGGTGAATACACACCAAAAGGTGAAAAGGCAGAGCTGACCACCAAACCCATGCTGAGCAGTATTGGTAAATTCATGAACTTCTACCCATTCAATGACATTGAGACTATTTCGCCACGCCCGATGTTGTTTATCACCGGGGATCACGCACATTCGCGTGAATTCAGCGAAGATGCTTACAAACGTGCCGCTCAGCCGAAAGAATTGTATGTGGTGCCAAATGCCGGGCATGTAGACCTGTATGACCGCACCGACCTGATTCCTTTCGCCAAACTGGCATCGTTCTTTAAAACCAACCTGAAATAATCTGCCACAGCCGGGGTACCTCCCCGGCTGACCCATCTTGCTGGCAACGACTTTCCCGCAACACCCAACTGCCCACTTCCCTTCAACTGATGTTTACCCATAATATAAATCGTCGTACTACTCAGAATGGAAACGCACCATGTCTTACTCCATCGGTGAATTCGCCCAGCTTTGTGGCATTAACGCCACCACATTGCGTGCCTGGCAGCGCCGCTACGGTCTGCTGAAACCGCTGCGTACTGAAGGCGGCCACCGCCAGTACAACGACGATGATGTAACCCAGGCACTGAAAATTCTCGACTGGATTAAAAAAGGTGTGCCAGTCAGCCAGATAAAACCCCTGCTGGAACGGCCGACCAAACGCCAGACCAATAACTGGCAGGCATTACAGGAAACCATGCTGCAACGCCTGCAGGATGGCAAAATCGAATCACTGCGCCAGTTAATTTTTGATTCCGGGCGGGATTACCCCAGGCCGGAACTGGTCGCCAATGTACTTCGCCCCTTGCGCAGCCGCCTTGCAGCAAATACCGCATCTATGATGACCCTGCGGGAAGTGCTGGACGGGATTATCATCGGGTATACCGCTTTTTGCCTCGATGGTGACCGCAAGGCACCCGGCGAAAACTATGTGCTGGCAGGCTGGCAACTGGCCGACACCTGTGAAGTGTGGCTGGAAGCGCTGAAACGCTCAGGCCAGGGCAGCCGGGCAGATGTGTTACCTGCGTCTCCAGCTATTCTGGCTCCGGCACTGTTCCCCCAGCGCCACTGGGTGCTGGTCACAACCGGTAAGCTCACCCTGGCCCGGCAAAAAGATCTGGAAAAATGGCGTGACCAGGTCGCTTCCCTGGATGTCATTCTGTTGTAAAAATCCCCCGCCGTAGTTTTGCTCTGCGGCGGCCCCCAACGCCCCCAACAAACCCGTTACCCGGCTTGCATCACCGTCATTTCTTGCTCTGCACATCATCTCACTGAAAAAAACACTGTTTTTCCGCGCAAAATCGCTATTTATATTTATTTGAAAAATAAACAAAATTAAAAATATCCTCACAAAAACTTGTACAAAAAATTAATTTTGTACAAGTATTATAAATACCAGACCACCTACAGAAAAAGAACCCAACAAGGTAACACTATGTGCGATACCCGCTCCGTCATTGAAAACTGCATCGCGTTCTACCAGGCGCTGGACCACCAGTCGCTCAGTAAACTGCGTGAGCTGTACCACGATGACGCCCGGCTTATCGACCCTTTTGGCCAACACCAGGGCCTCTGTGCAATAGAACACTACTTTGACCACCTGCTCAGCAACGTGACCCGTTGCTGGTTCGATGTAGACCAGCCACTGTGCGAGGGCGACCGCGCGGCACTCAGTTGGGTGATGCACTGGGCACACCCCAAACTTCAGGGCGGTGAACCGCTGGCATTAGCCGGTTGCTCCATTTTGTTCGTGCGTGAAGGGCGCATTGCCTGGCAGCAGGACTACTACGACGCCGGCAGTATGGTCTACGAACACATCCCGCTGCTGGGTTACGCGGTGCGGCATATAAAACAGCGGGTGGCATCATGAAACGGGTGCTGGTAACCGGCGCCAGCTCGGGCATTGGCGAAGGGCTGGCAAAAGCCTGGGCGGATGATGGCGTACAGGTTATCGCCTGTGGGCGCGATCAGGCCCGGCTGGGTGCACTGGCAAGTTACAGCGCCAATATCACCACACGCCAGTTTGATATCACCGATGCCCACGCCTGCCAGCAGGCACTGCTCAATTGCCAGGTGGATGTCGCCGTTCTGTGTGCCGGAACCTGCGAATACCTTGACCATGGTCGTGTCGATGCCAGTCTGGTGAGCCGCGTGATGCACACCAATTTTCTCGGCCCGGTAAACTGCCTGGCGGCACTGCAAACACAGCTACAACCCGGCAGCCGTGTGGTGCTGGTCAGTTCGATGGCCCACTGGCTGCCCTTCCCACGCGCAGAAGCTTATGGCGCTTCAAAAGCTGCGCTCACCTGGTTTGCCAACAGCCTGCGGCTGGACTGGGAACCCAAAGGTATTTCAGTAACCCTGGTTTCCCCCGGTTTTGTCGATACACCACTTACCCGCCGCAACGACTTCGCTATGCCAGGCCAGGTGAGTGTTGGCCAGGCCGTGAAAGCCATTCGCCACGGGCTGGCAAAAAACCACAACCATATCGCCTTCCCCGGTGGGTTCAGTTTTCTTTTACGCGCTCTGGGGTTACTCCCCGCCTGCGTACAACACGTTTTATTACGCAGGATGGTGCGACCATGAATATCGCCATTATCGGTAGCGGCATTACCGGGTTAACCTGCGCCTGGCGTCTTGCCGGGCACCACCAGGTCACCTTGTTTGAAGCCAGCCCCACACTGGGTGGGCATACCGCCACAGTCGATGTAGACACGCACCAGGGCTCCTGGGCCATTGATACTGGCTTTATTGTTTACAATGACCGCACCTACCCGCGTTTTATGGGGCTGTTGAGCGAGCTGGGCATCCAGGGCCAGAAAACAGAAATGAGTTTTTCGGTGCACAACCCCATTACCGGGCTGGAGTATAACGGGCACACACTGGCCTCCCTGTTTGCTCAGCGCACTAATCTTCTCAACCCCCGCTTCTGGCATTTGCTGGCAGAAATCATGCGCTTTAACCGCCTGGCGAAATCTGCGCTCCACCAGCCCGTTGGCGATGGTGACACCCTGCAAACCTTTCTGGAACGCCACCGGTTCAATGCATTTTTTGCCCGGCATTACATTCTGCCCATGGGCGCGGCTATCTGGTCGTCTTCACTACAGGAAATGCGCCGTTTTCCCCTGGCGCTGTTCCTGCAATTCTTTAACAACCATGGCCTGCTGGATATTACCCAGCGCCCCCAGTGGTATGTCGTGCCTGGTGGTTCCCGTGAATATATTCGCGCCATCACAACACGCCTTGCCGGCCGCCTGGAAATCCGCAGTAACACGCCTGTTGAACAGGTCACACGCCACCCGGGCAGCGTGGAGATTGCGGCGAACGGCGCACTGGCGCATTTCGACCAGGTTATTTTCGCCTGCCATGCAAACCAGGCTCTGGCAATGCTGGGTAACCCAACCCCGGCAGAGCAACAGGTGTTGGGCGCGATTGGCTGGCAGCAAAACGACGTGATCCTGCACCGTGACCGGCGCTGGTTACCAGACCGCGAGCGCGCCTGGGCCAGCTGGAATTACCGCCTGAGCAACAACAATGCTGAACACACCCGGGCCTGTGTAACTTACAACATGAATATTCTGCAAGGGTTGCCAAAGGGCAGCCCACTGTTCTGCGTCACCCTCAACCCGCCAGAGCCTATTGATGAAAACCTTGTGTGGCGGCGTTTTAGCTATGAACACCCGGTATTTAACCCACAAAGCTGGCAGGCACAGGCACGCCGGGGGGAAATTAACGGCCAGCAACACAGCTGGTTTTGCGGTGCTTACTGGTACAACGGTTTTCATGAAGATGGTGTGCGAAGCGCGCTCGACGTAGTGGCAGGAATTGCCGCCACAGGGGGGCGCCATGAATAGCTGCCTGTACCATGGCGTATTACGCCACCGCCGCTGGCAACCACGCCAGCATCACTTCAGCTACCAGGTATTTATGGCCTGGATTGACCTCGATGAGCTGGCGCAACTACCCGATGCCGGCATCCGGCTTAACCGCTGGGGAGCAGCCTCGTTTTATACTCGCGATTACCCACTGGGCGCACCTTTGCGGCAAAACGTACTGGGCAGGCTCGCCACACTGACTGGCGAACGGCTGAATGGCAAAGTGATGCTGTTAACCCAGTTGCGCTATTTCGGTTTTCATTTTAACCCGGTCAATTTTTACTACTGCCATAATGAACAGGGTGAACTGCGCTGGATCCTTGCTGAAGTGCGCAACACCCCGTGGAACGAACGCCATTACTACGCAATTGATGCCGTCAACACCCAACCGGTTGATAAAGCTTTCCATGTTTCGCCCTTCAACCCTATGGAAATGGTGTACCACTGGCGCTTTAACACGCCCGGTAAAACACTGCATATGCACATTGAAAACCACCAGCAAACAAAGGTTTTCGATGCCACATTAACGCTGGCCCGCTGCCCGCTTACCCGCAAAAACCTTCGCCGTCTGTTAATTAAAATCCCGCTGATGACGGTGAAAACTGTCGCCGCAATTTACTGGCAGGCGCTGTTGCTGTTGTTAAAACGAGTGCCGGTTCATTCGCACCCGGCAAACCGGAGGCCCCGCTCATGACCGACCCTGTTTACGCCCTTGAATCCAGTTTGCCTCATAACAGCCGGTTGGCCCGCAAGGCGTTGTTCCGGTTACTGGCTGAGTTAAAACACGGCTGCCTGGTAATACACGAAGGTTCACAGTATCGCCAGTTTGGCGATACCCATGCACCACTCAGGGCGGAAGTACACGTTCAGTCTCCCCGCCTTTACTGGCGAATATTAACCGGGGGCAGTATGGCAGCCGCCGAAACCTGGATGGACGGCGAATGGGATTCCCCTAACCTGACACAGGTGTTACAGGTGGTGGCGCTGAACAGCAAAGTGCTGGGCAAACTGGAAACCGGTTTTCGCTGGCTGAGCCTGCCAGCAGAACGCCTGCGCCACTGGCTGCGCCGCAACCATCGCCGCCAGGCACGCAAGAATATTGCCGCGCACTACGACCTGGGCAATCCATTCTACAGCGCATTTCTTGACCGCGACCTGCTGTATTCCAGCGCACTGTTCCAGGCACCAGACCAGGATTTGGAAAGCGCACAGGCCGCCAAAATGCAGCGCCTGTGTGAACAACTGGCGCTTACTGGCGATGACCACCTGCTGGAAATCGGTACTGGCTGGGGAGCACTGGCAGAATATGCCGCCCGCCACTATGGCTGCAGGGTTACCACCACCACGTTATCCCGCGAGCAGTACGATTACGCACAGGCACGTATTAATGCTGCCGGGTTGCAGGAACAAGTCACCGTATTACTGAGCGACTACCGTGACCTTGCGGGCCTGTTCGACAAAATTGTCTCGGTGGAAATGATAGAAGCAGTGGGCAAAGCCTGGTTACCGCACTTTTTCACTACCTGCCAGCAACGCCTGCGCCCGGGCGGCAAAATGGTGCTTCAGGCCATTACGATTCAGGACCAGCGCTACCAGGATTACAGCAACAGCGTGGACTTTATTCAGCGCTATATCTTCCCCGGCGGCTTCCTGCCAAGCCTCACCGCCATGAGCCAGTTGATGACCCGCCACACCGATTTCGTTGTGCGCAATGTGTTTGATATGGGGCCAGATTATGCCCGTACCCTGGCCCACTGGCGCCAGCGTTTCTTACAGGCCTGGCCACAAATAGAAACCATGGGGTTTGATGCGCGTTTTCGCCGCATGTGGCTGTATTACCTCGGCTACTGCGAAGCCGGTTTTAACGCCCGCACGATAAGTGCGGTGCAACTCACTGCGGAGCGGGTATGAACAGCCTGCTGCGTACCGGGCTGGCGGCAATCGCGTTCGACATCTACTGGACGCTGGTTGTGCTGTTCCGCGAACGCGGCATTTTGTTGTGGCTGGGCCTGGCACTGGTGGTGTATTTCATGTTGCCACCCGGAACACGGCGTCATGCGCTGGTTATTGCTCTGGTGGGGTGTGGCCTAGACACGTTCCATGTGCTGGCCGGGCGAATCGCCTTTCAGGGCGGTGAACCAGTGCCCTTATGGATGGTGGCTTTATGGCTGATGTTTTCCTGCGTGTGGGCGGTAGTGGCACGCAGCCGTGCAGTGCCGCCCTGGTTGCTGGTTCTGCTCGCGGCCACTGGTGGCCCACTGGCTTATTTACTGGGTGCTTACCTGGGCGCAATGAACTTCCATGAGTCTGTCTGGCAGGCCTTAGCCTGGCTGTCCACCGGCTGGGCCTGCCTGGCACTGTTATCGTGCGGGTTACTGCACCGGAGCCGGGTATGAACAGCATACAAGTGAGAAACAACCGGCTGAATACGCTGGCCTGTATTGTGGCGTTACTGGCAAGCCTGCTGATGCCCGTGGTAACTCAGGCCGCTGACTGGCTACGCTGGCGCAATGTTGGCGCGGCCACCTTTACCTGGGGGCCGTTTACGCTGTACCACGCCCGGTTACTGTCACCGGATGGCCGTTACCACGGGCTGAGCAGTGACCTGGCGCTGGTTATCACTTACCAACGTGCTATCAGCCATACCGACCTGGTAGATGCCACCCGCGACCAGTGGCAGGAACTGGGTATTCTCCAGGCAACGCCCCAAAGCACAATGTGGCTCCAGGCACTGGAACAACTGTGGCCTGACGTCACCCCCGGCAGCCAGTTGGCATTTGTGACCACACAACACCAGGGGCAATTCTGGTATCGGGCCGGCTCTGCCACGCCCTTTTCACCTCTTGGGCCACAGCAGCCTTCCCTGTTCAGCGAGCGCTTTCTGGCAATCTGGCTGGACCCACGCACCGCTTACCCCAACCTAAGACAGCAATTAACGGGAGAAAAACCATGACACTCCTTAAACGTGCCGCACTGGTATTACTTGCCCTGCTGACCGGTTGCAGTACCACCCTGAATGATTACCAGGGCACACAACCGCCGCTGGATATCTTCAGCTATTTCAACGGGCAAACCGAAGCATGGGGAATGGTGCAGGGCCGTAGCGGTAAACAACTGCGCCGTTTCCATGTGGAAATCACCGGTGAGGTAACTGGCGATACGCTTACGCTGAATGAACACTTTGTGTATGACGACGGCGAGAAACAACAACGTGTCTGGCACATTCGCCGCACAGGCAACAACCAGTACACCGGTACGGCAAACGATATTGAAGGTGTTGCCGTTGGGCAGTCAGCAGGAAACGCCTTCAACTGGCATTACAAAATGAATGTCACAACCAAAGGCAAAACCTGGCTACTCAGCTTTGATGACTGGATGTACCTGCAAGATGGCCGGCATTTGTTTAACAAAACCACTCTGACCAAATTCGGCTTTACCGCCGCCACGGTCACGCTGTTTTTTACTAAAAAAGCGCCATAAAACAAGGAATACACAATGAACAGCAAACCTGAAATTGGTATCAGTGCCTGCCTCACCGGTGACACCGTGCGCTTTGATGGCGGCCATAAACGCATGCCCTTCGTCATGGATGAGCTGGCAAACTGGGTGACATTCCGCCCGGTTTGCCCGGAAATGGCCGTCGGCCTTCCCTCGCCCCGCCCGGCTCTTCGCCTGGTGAACACCACTGACAACGGTATCCGCCTGCGCTTCAGCAATGAACCACACGAAGACATTACCGACAAAATGCAGGCATTTTCCGACAACTACGTGAACAATATCGGCACGTTAAGTGGTTTTATTGTCTGCGCCAAATCGCCAAGCTGTGGCATGGAACGGGTCCGGCTGTACGATGAAGCAAACCAGCGCGGCAAAAAAGCGGGCACCGGTATCTTCACCGCCACGCTGATGGCCCGTTACCCCTGGCTGCCGGTTGAAGAAGATGGCCGCCTGCACGACCCAATGCTCAGAGAGAATTTCGTGCTGCGTATTTATGCGCTGCACGAACTCAACCAGGTGTACGCCACAGGCCTGACACGCCAGAGCCTGCTTGCTTTCCACAGCCGTTATAAACTGCTGTTACTGGCGCACCACCAGCCGGGTTACCGGGAACTGGGGCGGTTTGTCGCCCACCTGCATGAATGGGACGATCTCAGTGCCTTTTTTACTGCCTACCGCGAGAAATTAATGGCGTTATTGGGCCACCCGGCCACCCGGCGCAACCACACCAATGTGCTGATGCACATTCAGGGCTATTTCCGCAAACAGCTCAATGCACGGCAACGAGCGGAACTGAGAAACGTGATTATTGAATACCGCAGCGGGCAACTGCCAATTCTTGCGCCACTGACATTGTTGCAGCATTACCTGGCTGAATACCCGGACGACTATTTATCCACCCAAAAGTATTTCGCCCCGTACCCTGCACCGCTGCGCCTGCGGTTGCCTGAGCATTAACTTGATTTGCCACGTCACACCCCGTAACAGATTCAGCCGGGTTACGGGGTTGCAAAATAGCTGTATGAGATCCACACTGCAAAGCACAAGGTGATGGCGTTCCACCTTACCCAACCGCTCCATTCAGGGGGCTGATGACGCCTGGCGTAACTCTTATTTCCACAAGAGGTATGTCAGGCTGGTCTTGATTTCCTGCTTTCCCCGCCCGGCATGCTTCCTGATTTCAGGAACTCATTATGATACAGGTTGTTGGCCACCTTAATCCCGACAGCGATGCCATATGCAGCGCATGGGTGACTGCCAAATGGCTGGCACGGCAAGGGCGTAAAGCCCAGGCCTGGCGCGCCGGAGCACTTAACCGCGAAACACAGTTTATTTTCGACCGCGCAGGGCTGGAGCCGCCGCCACTGCTGGATATTTCACTGGAAGACCAGGCTGTTTGGTTAGTGGATTTCACTGAACTGGCTCAAGGCCCGGAAACGCTGAACAGCAGCAATATTATTGGGATTATTGACCACCACCGCCTCGGCGGGCTGGTTACCTCGCTTCCCCCGGAAGTGTGGATTAAACCCGTAGGCAGCACTGCTACTGTGCTGTGGCAGATAATGTTACCTGAACAGCGCCAGGCGTTAACCGCCGCAGAATGCACGCTACTACTGGGCGCAATTTTCAGCGATACCGTGGCGTTACGCTCCCCCACCACTACGCAGGATGACCGCAATGCGGCAGAAGTACTGAACCTGCGCGCCGGTGTGGACGCACGGCAATTTGCCAAAGAGCTGCTGCACGCCAAAACCGACATTGCCGGGCTCAGTGCAGAAACCCTGTTACGTAAAGACCTCAAGCGCTTTGACTTCTCCGGTACTCAAGTTTGGGTTGCCCAACTGGAACTGGCGGATATCGACCAGGTGACCCCGTTGCTACCGGCCATACAGGCTGAAATGGCGCGTCTACAGGCAAGCCAGCATGCGGACCTGGTGGTACTGATGCTTACCGACATCAGCCAGCCCGCTTCCTGCCTCCACTTTACAGGCTCTGCGCTACCCGGCGCCAAACCCTGCACCATTCCCGGCATGATCAGCCGGAAAAAACAACTGCTTCCCTGGCTGGAAAACCAACTCACGCTATCAGGAGGAAAACCATGACTGGCTATACCCATGCAGTGGTACTGATTCATGGCAAAGAAGACGGAGTGCCATTGCTGAAACATGCACTGGTTCTGGCTCATGAATGGAACATCAAAGTGACGGTTGCTCACCTGAGTGATGACTACCGCGAACTCAATTTTGTCTCCGACAGCATGATGGACGACCCGGTCTCACAAGAGGTTATCAGCGCGAAAGCCATGTTCAGCGAAATACTCAGTGAACTCGATAACACAGATTCAGTGGATATGGACACCTGTGAACTGGTGACGCTGGGCATAAAAGACCTGCAGACCTGTATCTCGCGGCAGGCGGCAGACCTGGTTATTGCCGGGCACCACAACCGTTTTTTAGGGCTGCTGACCTCCCACTCCATGGCCTATATCAACCAACTGAATGTCGACGTTCTTATCCGGCATCTGTAAGTCAAACTGACTACGAGGAAAGATTATGAGCACAACAATTGAGAAAGTTATCGCACGTGAAATTCTCGACTCACGGGGTAACCCAACGGTAGAAGTTGAAGCATTCAGTAGCGAAGGCCTGATGGCTCGCGCATCCGTACCTTCCGGAGCCAGCACCGGTTCCCGGGAAGCCATAGAACGCCGCGATGGCGATAAAACACGTTACAACGGTAAAGGCGTATTGGGCGCAGTGGCTTCCGTCAATAATGAAATCAATGCAGCCCTGGCTGGCCTGCAGGTGTGTGACCAGCGCCTGGTAGATAACACATTGCTGGCACTGGATGGCAGCGACAATAAAAGCAAGCTGGGTGCTAATGCGATTTTAGGGGTTTCCCTGGCTGTTGCGCGCCTGGGGGCGCTTTCCACCCGCCAGCCATTGTTCCGCTACCTGGGTGGAGCCCGGGCTAATTTGTTGCCCGTTCCCTGCATGAATATCATTAATGGCGGGGTTCATGCCCGCAACCAGGGGGCAGACTTCCAGGAATTTATGATTGCGCCCCTTGGTGCACCAAGTCTTACCGAAGCCGTGCGCCAGGGGAGTGAAGTTTACCAGGCCCTGCGCCAAATATTGCTGGATAACAACCTGTCTGCTGCGGTGGGTGATGAAGGCGGGTTTGCACCAGCCGTGTCTTCTAACCGCCAGCCACTGGAACTGATTGTGCAGGCAATAGAAAAAGCCGGTTATCGCCCCGGTGAAGATATCAGTATTTGTATGGATCCGGCTTCCAGCGAGTTCTATAGCGACGGCAAATACCACCTGCGCACCGAGCACAGCGCCCTTACCGCCGCAGAAATGACAGATTACTATGCTGAATTACTGGGGCAATTCCCGATTGTCTTGCTGGAAGATGGCCTGGCGGAAGATGACTGGAGCGGCTGGCAGCACCTGAACGCCCGCCTGGGGCAGCAGATTGAACTGGTGGGCGATGACCTGTTTGTCACCAACGTTAAATACATTCAACGCGGCATTGAAGAAAATGTGGCGAATGCCGCACTGATTAAGCTCAACCAGATTGGTTCGCTCAGCGAAACTTTTGATGCTGTCGCGCTGTGCCAGCAGCATGGTTGGGGGACATTTATTTCACACCGCAGCGGGGAAACTGCCGACAGCTTTATTGCGGACATGACTGTGGCGCTGCGTGCCGGGCACCTGAAAACAGGCGCACCCTGCCGTGGCGAACGTGTGGAAAAATACAACCAGTTGATGCGTATTGAGCAAATGCTGGGCGGAGCAGCACAGTTTGCCGGGCCGAAAGCGTTTGTGCGCCACACGTCCTGACCTTAACCAGCAGGCTGGCCCCACGCCGGGGTTAGCCTACCCCACACAGTTATTTCTGCTTTGTGCTATTTCGGACCAAACATTGCCGCCATTTGTTGTTCATCCGGCATGCCCACCACTTGTTGTAATTCATTATCCTGGTTGAGGTAATAAATAGCCGGGGTGGCATTAGCACCTGCTTCGTCCATCAGTTGCTGGTTCACCTGTAAGGCCTGCACGGTACTTTGCGGCGTTTTTTCTACAAAAGCAGGTGCCTGTTTACCACCAGACTGTTCCCAGGCATCCCAGGCTTTCGCCGGGTCAGAATCACTAAGAATAGCTGCCGCATAGCGCCCACTCTGTGGCTTCAGCACCGCCACCAGGCGGGTGTAGAGCTGCACTTTCCCGGCATCCACCCAGGGTTGTGCCGCAGCATGAAAGCGCATGCAATAAGGGCAGAATGGGTCGGCAAACACCACCAGTTTGCGTGGCGCATCATCCCGGCCAGATTTAATAACCGGGCCTTCTGCCATTTTCTTCCACAAAGCACGGCCCTGGGGAATATACAGCGCCTGCTTAAATAACGCTTCGCTCAGGTTTTTACCATTTTCATCATACAGATACCCGGAAATGGCGTGCTTGCCATCGGGTGTCAGGTAAATCGTCACGCCCATACCCTGGTACTGGCCCAGCCAGCCCTGCATACCACCAGGTCCTTTGATTTTCTTGATAATAGTAATGCCCTGGCTGGCAATGTGCGCCACCGCCGGAGGTAAGGGTTCATCGGCCTGTGCCTGCATTGCACTGAATAACACCAGGCAGGCAGCAATACCTGTGCTTATTTTCATGGAAACCTCTCAGGGAAAAGGGCACAACACCGCCGTGCCCGGCACACACAGCATAGCAGTGAGCCCGTTGCAGACCTTGTTGTATTTTTATTCAAAATATTCGAAAAAGATGAGCAAATTGTTCAGCTTTTGATCGATGAGAGACGGGGCTATGATTTATCACATCAAGGCAATACGCCTTACTAACAAACAAACCATTAAGGAATACGACCATGAAATCTATCAAAACTTTCGTTGCAGTTGCCGCTCTTTCTGTTATGTCTTTCGGTGCTTTCGCACAAACCGTAAGTGCAACAGCATCCACTTTAGATGGCGCAGAAGCAAAAATCGCCGCTCAGGCAAAACAGGCTGGTGCTGATTACCACATCACCGAAGCTTATGCCGGTAACCAGGTTCATATGACTGCAGAACTGAGCAAATAAGTTACTCCGGGCGCGGCAGGGGCAACCCTGCTGCCCGCCCTGTCTCCTGCCAGTCATTTTCTGTTACAGCACCGGGGCATTCTCCCGCACCTTCATTTCCTGTCCATTAACGTGATGCTTCCCGTAACCAGCGTTCAAGCTCGCTGGCGAACTGCTGACGGTCTTTCTGGCTCAGTGCCGCCGGGCCACCGGTCTGAATACCGCTGGCACGCAACGTATCCATAAAATCACGTATTGTAAGGCGTTCGCGAATCGTCTCTTCGGTGTAACGTTCACCGCGGGGTGTCACCACCCAGGCGCTTTTTGCCAGCACTTCAGCTGCCAGCGGAATATCACTGGTTACCACCAGGTCACCGGCCTCGACTAAACGCACAATCTCGTTATCCGCCACATCGAACCCACTGGCAACCCGCATGGTGCGAATAAACCGTGAAGGGGGAACCCGCAACATCTGGTTTGCCACCAGCGTGAGGGGAACCTGTACCCGTTCAGCTGCACGAAACAAAACTTCTTTAATCACATTGGGACACGCATCTGCATCCACCCATATCGCCGACATTCAGTTTCCTCTGGCAGGCTGTGGTCATCGCGCATATCTTAACGCTCTTTGCTTTCGCCGCCTACGAACCGGGAAGCGCAAATGGCGGGAGATTTTAGGCTGGCTAAACATTCAGGTTATTTTTTTACCCAGAATAAACTTTCCCCGGTGTTTATTTATTGATGATTTCTCTTAAGTATTATATTAATCATAGATGCATACTATTTATTCAACAGACTCTTTTATAAGCATTTTCTTTTTTATTTTTTCATGTATATTACGCGTGCACTCATAATAAATTTATACTCAATTTCTTTTGAGCGGTCATTCGTTTGTCACTTGACCGTCATTTAAATTGTTTAGAGTGGGTAACGTTAACCCAGGTGAGTTCTGGTCGTTTTGGTTGTCGGTTCAGGCAGCACAAGGCTTTACGTGGCCCCGGAGCATCGTGTCTTATACGCAAAGGATGCGAATAAAATGGGGTTTATTCCTCCGTTTATTTTTTTAAAATTTTCTTACTCTGGGATCAACACGGTTTGTTCTGTGCACATAGCATCGCCTGCATAAATTTGCTGGCGGATTATTAAAATCACTTTCTAATAATTAATATGAGCATAAACAATACACAAGAAAAAACGACTGATAACAATCCAGTCTACCGCTCAGGCAGGCATATGCTTTGGGCAATGGTTGTTTTTTTACTTATTGCACTGGGGTTAAAGCTAATTAGCTAATTTTTCCCACACGCTGGCCCCACCGCTGGCGTGGTCTTTTTGTTAATACTGCACAGCCAAAAATGCAGAAATAGCCCACAAAAAAACCTTTATTCTTCGCAACAGCTTTTCACCCACTGCATACACTCAAAGTGACTGACGCCATGCGTCGCTAACCGAGGTATCCATGATGAAACGCATAATACCTGTGGTGCTGAGCTCAGCACTTCTGTTTTCCCCTTGTTTACTTGCCTCACAACCCCAGGGCGGAACCATTACATTTCGGGGAAGCATTGTGAACCCGTCATGCAATCTCGAAAACTCATCTGTAGAAAGATCCGTAAACCTGCGTTGTGCAGATAACACCCACAAAGTTCAGCAAACTTTTTCCATGCATGATCAAACATGGCGGCCCACGCTGTCGCCACTGGTGAAGGCGATTTCTTACCAGCAGGCCGCAGAAAATGTGTATTTAGTGACAGTGGAATATAACTAAATCCCCGCTGCTGCAGGTTCCGCCAGGGCTACCTCACTCCGCCTTCATGGGTTAATGAAGGCGGCGAAACTATTCACCGGAGGAGTATTTTTTTATGTACTTTCTCCGGTTTTCAAGCACCTTGCCCACATTTTCATTCGACCACTTAAATAATGGGCTTACAATATCTATCAGGTTTATGCCAAACGGCGTAATTTTGTAAGTCACCTGAACAGGCATTCGGTTCCCATTAACTTCCCGGGCAACCAGACCATCTTCCTCTAAATTTTTTAACGTTTGTGAAAGCATTTTTTGCGACAACCGCGCGTGCTCTCTCAATAATTGATTAAACCGTTTTGGTTCAGCATGCAGTGCTGAAAGCAGCATCAGAAACCACTTATTTGACAGCCTCTCGAAAAGTAATTTTTGCGGACTACTCTCATCATTACTTATTGAATAATTTGGGTTTTCACTCTCTTCTGATTTCCTCATAGTAACCTGATTTCCTTATGGTACGTACTTTACAGCGTTGTTTGTAAAACTATTATAGCGACATGCTTATATCGCTAAAAGGTATATCAATACATGAAATTACAAACTAAAGTATTTTTAAGTAGTGACCAGAATGATGGTTTTGGCGTCACATCTACGGTTATTTTTGGTGATACTGATGCAATGCTGGTTGATGCCCAGTTTACAATAGCCAATGCCCACCGGTTGCTGGCTGAATTAATTGAGCTAAACCGTAAATTGAAATTTATTTTCCTGACTCACTTGCACCCCGACCATTATTTAGGGCTGGAAGTGATCAAACAACACTACCCCGATGCCAGGGTAATTGCTTACCAGACAACAGCCAACGATATCAATGATGCCTATGATTTTAAAATTGATTACTGGGGGAATACCGTTTTAAAAAGCAATGGCGCAAATATCAAGTACCACATCGAAAAGTGGACGGATGATGTTATTGAACTGGAAGGTGAACGTATTGAAATCCCGGGCCTGATGTGTGGCGACTGCACAGATATCGCCCCACTGTGGATCCCTTCAACGCGTACCCTGATAGCCTCGGATTTAGTCTTTGCGGATTGCCATGTCTGGATTGCAGATATGCGAACGCCACAACGCCTGCAACGTTGGTTCAAAACATTAGACCAACTGGAGGCATTAGAACCGGTTACGGTTGTTCCCGGCCACTCCTCACAGGCGCTCACTCTTAAGCCAGAAGCTATCAGTTTTACACGCCGGTATATTACAGATTTCGTTAACCAGTTGGCAAAATGCCATGACGCCCAACAGGTGGTGCAGGCCATGGACAGGATCTATCCGGAGTACCCTGTGCGCATCTGCCTTGAATACAGCGCGAAAATTTTAAAAGACCACTATGTGTGGCCGGGTGACTGGCCTTTATCATTGCGGCATATGGAATCGGCGTATTAACCGCTGGCTCTTGTTCCATAACAAACAGGGTGCGGTAAGCACCCTGTTTTTAACCGCCTACACCACCACTTCAATCCGCGGCTGGCTGCTCATCAACCAGACAGCAAGGGCAGATGCATTAAGTGGACGGGAATATAAATACCCCTGAGCGATATCGCATTGCAGCTCACACAACTGGCTGCGCTGCTGCTCAGTTTCCACCCCTTCTGCTACCACCGTTTGTTGCAGGCTCTGGCCGATTTTCACTACTGTCGTGGCAATGGCTTTCATTTTGCTGCCATCGTTTAAATCACGCATAAAACTTTGGTCGATTTTCAGTTCCGTCATTGGCAAGTGCGCAAGGCGAGACAGGCAAGAGAAGCCAGTACCAAAGTCGTCCATCGACAGGCCCACACCCAGCTCGCGAACCGCACAAATCACTTCCATGGTTTCCGGGCGCTTGTCCATCATCACCCCTTCGGTGATTTCAATGGTCAGGCAGTCTGGTGGAATACGGAACTGGCGCAACAGGTAGCCAATGTATTGCGGCAGGCTGCTGTTATAAAAGTTAATTGGCGACAAATTCACAGACACCACAGGCACCATGATTTTGTTATTACGCCACTCCGCCATTTGGCGGCAAGCTTCATGGAGTGTCCAGCGGCCAATCGCTTCAATTTCGCCCGTCTCTTCTGCCAGCGCGATAAATTTTCCTGGGGGAATATCGCCCAACACAGGGTCGGTCCAGCGGGCCAGCGCTTCCACGCCATAAAGCTCACCATTTTTCAGCCACACTTGTGGCTGGTAATGCAGGTGCAGATGATTACCGGCAATCGCCAGTTTCAGTGCCGCAGCCAGTTTCAGCCGCTCCTGGTCCACCTGGTTCATTTCACTGTGGAAGAACAGGTAACCACCAGACGCAGCGGCTTTTGCCTGATGCGATGCATGGTTGGCCTGTTTAAGTAACATATCCCGCTCAGCGCCATGCTCAGGGTACAGGCTCACACCGGTGCTGACAGTCACGTTCAAAGCCATATCAGCAACATTAAACGGAATGCGGAACAGCGCCTGGATTTTCTGGGCTACTGACGTTGCTCTGGTGATATCGCAATCCGGCATAACCATCACAAATGAGTCGCTGTCGGCGTGGCTGACAAAAGCATGACGCGAAAACTCACTACTCAGGCGGCGGGCAATCTCTGCCAGTACCTGGTCGCCAGCCGCATAGCCAAGCGCGTCATTCACATCCTTGAAATGATCCAGATCGAGGAAAAACAACGCGGCACGCGTGTGTTCATCTCCGGCAATCAGGGTATCAATATACTGATGCAGTGCGCGGCGTTTTGGCAGGCCGGTCAGATGATCGAAATTAGAAAGCTGCGTGATTTTTTCCTGGTCGACATGCACAACGATCATGCACGGCGCTTCATTTCCAGGCCCACCTTCGTAACTGATAGTCGCACTTAACGCATTTTCTTCGCCTGTTGCAGTAATCACCGTCAGCTGTGTTGTCTGCTGAGATTCCGTTGTTTGTTCTGGTGTATAAAATAACGGGATCTCTGCCGCCCGGCGGCCAAATACGGTAACGCCAGGGTAGCCCCAAAGCTTCTCTGCTGCACGATTGAAGAAAATAACTGTTTGCGAACTGTCTAATAGCACAACAGCATCATGAACATGCTCTAACGCAGCAAGCATATTCTGAGAGCCGAAAACCTCATTATCAGAATGCATATTTATTTTTCTTAGATGAAAAGATCGGCTTCATGCTAATAGAAAGAGATCGGTTGTTCAATATCCCAACAACATTATATTGGTAAAGATCATTACTTATAGATTGTATCAATATATCCATTTTTATTTATTGATAAAGATATACTCATGCCTGCCGATAACTCTCCATGGATTGTGAACGAAGTATGAATTTTTTTGTTATTTATTATCTATCAACTACTCTTATTTATAGTCTTCCTCGTAATAACTTTTTTGTCTTTGCCAGTGCCACATGAGGCCTGGCGGGCAACTCCTCCCAGTATTCATAGAGAAAGTTTTAATTATTCATAGACAGATCAAATAAATCATTTTTGATTTATCGATACACTCACTTGACCTGTACCTGCCTCACACACAGTATATAAGGAAATTCTCAATTCGTCGGATATGAACAAATTCCATTACTTTTTTATTGAATAAATAATGAAAAGGTAATGCTACCGCTCGCAGTACACAGGCGGGTAAGAAAGAAGACGAAAACCACACAACGTTCTTTATATTAGGGCCAGACACGATTATGTATGACGATCTCAGTTCTTTGACAGCAAAGCTGCAAATGTCCGGTGTTGCCTTCCAGCAAATGGATGATGCCCAGACCGATGACACAGAAGACGATGTAACCGTAACTCATGAATCCACTCCGGTCACTCATAGCACAGCGCCTGATAATGTTAAATCTATCAACCGCCTGGAGAGTACTAATTTGAATAATGCAGCGCCTGTCAGCAAAGCAAAACATAAACTGGCCGAACTCCAGGCCGCACCTGTAACACCCGTGCACACCAGCCGGGGCAGCTCCCTTGCTTCTGGTATTATGGAAAGCGTTGCCCAAATGACCCGCCCGGCAACCAGCGCACGTGAAGAAAACCCGGTACGTCTGGATATCTTATTCGCCGTCATTGGCAAATAACAGAACATCTCATATTTAGCAATATCGGCTTAACAGCCAGAATATAACCAGGCCAGTATCATACATACCGGCTATTGATTTGCATGTTTGTCTGATTTCATCGCCAGAATTTAACTGGCAGGTAATATTTTTTGGGGTCGCCGGTTTACAGGCACTGGCTGGAAAATCCTGCTCATTTTCCTGTTCAAGATAAGAAATATGCGAAAAATACTGAGATTTATTCTTACATTATTGTTACTGGCATTATCGCTATTGGTTATTTTTACACCAATGAATAGCAATAAACAGTACATCTTCGGCATGGCTGTGGTTGCGGCAGTATTTATTATTGGCAGATTTAAAAACAAAAAAGCCGTTTTAACCATGCTGGTGTTTTCTTTATTAATGTCAACTCGCTATATTTGGTGGCGTGCAACAACAACGTTACATTTTGATTCCAGCGTTGAAATGGTGCTGGGTTCATTATTATTTGCTGCAGAAATTTACTCCTGGACAATTTTGGTGCTGGGTTATATCCAGATGTCCTGGCCTTTAAAACGCCCTATTGCACCAATGCCTGCAGACCAGAGCACCTGGCCTACCGTTGATATCTATGTACCCACCTATAATGAAAGCCTGGATGTAGTACGTGATACCGTTCTGGCAGCACAATGCATTGAATACCCGAAAGACAAAGTCAGCGTCTATATTCTGGATGATGGCCAACGTGACGAATTCCGTGACTTCGCCGCAGAGGCGGGGGTTGGCTACATTATTCGTAGCGAGCACAGCCATGCCAAAGCAGGCAACCTTAACCATGCGATGACACTCACCCGCGGTGAACTGATTTGCGTGTTTGACTGCGACCACGTGGCAACCCGTGTCTTCCTGCAAGCCACCGTTGGTGCCTTCTTCCAGGATGAGAAACTGGCGCTGATTCAAACGCCGCACTATTTCTACTCGCCGGATCCTTTTGAACGTAACCTGACACCGGCCAAACGTGTTCCTCATGAAGGCGCACTGTTTTATGGCCCGGTACAACAAGGCAACGACAACTGGAACGCTACCTTCTTTTGTGGTTCCTGTGCGGTAATTCGCCGTGATGCATTAAATGAAGTGGGTGGGTTTGCGGTTGAAACCGTTACAGAAGATGCCCACACCGCACTGAAGCTGCAACGCCGTGGCTGGAATACTGCCTTCCTGGATATTCCGCTGGCAGCCGGTCTGGCTACCGAACGCCTGGCACTGCATGTTAACCAGCGTATCCGCTGGGCGCGTGGCATGACCCAGATCTTCCGGGTAGATAACCCAATGCTGGGCCGTGGGCTGAAATTCACTCAGCGCCTGTGCTACCTGAACGCAATGCTGCACTTTCAGTATGGCCTGCCGCGAGTCATCTTCCTGACCGCGCCACTGGTGTTCATGCTGTTTAACCTGAATATTATTTCTTCTTCTGCCACGCTTATCTTCTCCTATGCGTTGCCGCACCTGATTTTATCCACCTATGTGAACTCTAAAATCACCGGTCGCTATCGTTACGCATTCTGGGGGGAAATCTATGAAACCGTCATGGCGTTCCACCTGATACTGCCCACACTGGTAACCATGATTGCACCCAAACTGGGGAAATTTAACGTTACCGACAAAGGCGACCTGCTGGATAAAGACTATTTCGATGCCACCACTGTACGCCCGCTTATCATCACTGCGTTGTTGATGGTTGGCAGCATGATTTGGGTTGGCGTGCGTTACTACATGGGTTTCTACGCTGGCATCGACGCCTGGGTTATCTTGTTCAACATTATTTGGGGCACCTTCAGTACCATCACTCTGCTGGCTTCTATTGCTGTAGCCAAAGAGACAAAACAGGTACGTAAAACCATCCGGATCACCGCCAAACTCCCCACCCGGGTGCGCTTCTCCGATGGTTCAACCATGGATACACACACGCTTGATGTTTCCATGGGTGGTGCTCGTGTAGCCCTGGTTAAAGGCCACGACCTTGCCCACAAAAGCGCAGTCATGCTGGAAATCGGCCTGGGTGGCGAAGTGGCGCATATTCCACTGCGCACAACTGGCACAGGTGTGGGTGAATTGCGCATGGAGTTCGATAGCTTCTCCCTGAATGAACGCCGCAAACTGGTACGTGTTGTGTTATCCCGCGCAGACGCCTGGTTTAAACCACCTCATGCGCCAGACCGCCCGCTCGCCTCTTTCCTGAGCATTTTGCGATGTGTATGGGAATTGTTCTTTGGCCGTAAAAAACAGGCTAACGGGTTTAATGCCCGGATGGCGGAAGTTCCTAAAAAACAGGCAGAGGTTAACGATGCGATTTAAACGCCCGCTTCTGGCAACCTGCCTGTTATGCGCCGTAAGCCAGACCAGTTTCGCTGCACTGCAGAATGAAACAGATGCCCTGCCGGATTTGCCCCTGCCAGTCAGTGTGCAGGGCAATGCTCCCGCGGCGGATGTTGCCAGTATTACCGCGGCAAACAACAGCAACCAAAATGTTGCCAACACCATCAGCTTTAAAGATATGGGAGCCTCAACTGGCCTGATAATTTCCGGCCAACAGTTGCAGAACGGGTTATCGTTTACCCTGCCGGGTGACCTGGTGATTACTGATGCGCACCTCAACCTTAACCTGCAACTGAGTGCGGTCAATGTACCGGGCGAAAACCTGCAATTAATGCTGAATGGCCAGCCTCTGGGCGCCATACCGCTGGATCAACTCCAGCAAAGTAAAGGCTTCTGGAACCTGGATATCCCGTCATCCATGATTGCCTCTCATAACAACCTCAGTTTTCAGCTGAAAACCGGGGACGATATCATTAACGACACCTGGAGCTGCCAGCGCGAACTGCCAGCGAATTACCGGGTTACCCTGATGCCGTCTTCCGCGCTGAACTACCAGGGCTTGTGGCTGGATGTGCGTAAAAATCTGAGCACCTTCCCGCGCCCCTTCCTTGATGTTAAGCAGATGCAAAGTGCCTCGTTAAACGTCGCATTTCCGGAGAACCCGGATGCCTCTATGTTAACAGCATCGGCGATTGTCGCTTCGCAGTTTGGGGTAATGAACAGCGAGAAGGGCACCCAGTTTGCGGCCAAATACAATGAGCTGCCCCCAGGCAACGGAATTCTGTTTGGCAAACCTGGCGACCATATTGGCCCGGTTGTTATTGCCGACGGCGGCGGCCCGGCATTGCAGGTTATCGATAACCCGCTCAACCCGGCATACAAACTGTTGGTGGTCAGTGGCCGTAATGAAGCCGAGCTGCGCCAGGCTGCATGGCGCTTAACCCAGCCCGGGTTACCCGACACCGACACCCTGCAGGTGCCGGCTATCACACTTGCCCAACGCCAGGCTTACGATGCGCCGCGCTGGGTGAATACCCAACACCCGGTAAAACTCAGTTCCCTGGAAACAAACAGCGGCGCACTGGTTGCCCACGGGATTTGGCACGGAGCTAACCAACTGGCATTCCGTGCTGCGCCAGACTTATTTATGTGGGATGGCACCACGATACCGCTGCACCTGAATTACAGCTTCGCCCAGAAAACCTGGATTGACGACCAGCATTCGTTCCTGAATGTCAGCATCAATGGCGAGTTTCTTAAACGCCTGCCAGCCAGCCGTGGCGGTATTTTCACGCCAGTGATGGATATGCTGGGCTTATCCAGCCGCCAACAAAACGCCACCGTCAATATCGACCCGGGTACTGTATTTGGGAATAACCAACTGGGCTTCTGGTTTGGTACTGGCGTGCGGAAAAACGCCCCCTGCAGCGCCATGGCGGATGACAGTATCCAGAGCCGGGTAGATGGCGACTCCACGCTGGACTTCACTCATGCGTGGCACTTTGGGCAATTACCGAACCTGGCCTGGTTCACCAGCGCAATGTTCCCGTTCACACGCCATGCAGACCTGGCACAGACGGCGGTTCTGCTGCCGCCTCACCCCAGTTCAGAAGATGTCACTCTGCTAATGGATATGATGGCGCAGTCTGGTCGTGACACCGGTGTTGCCGCCAGTTTTGTGCAAATTTATACCGGTATTCCTCAGCAGGACGCAGGCCAGCAACGCCTGGCTGACAGCGATATCCTGGCAATCAGCAGCCTGAAAAACAGCAACTTAATCACACCGTTGCTGCAGGGTAGTCTGTTCTCGCTGAACGAAAATACGCTGGAAGTGGATACGCCCAATGCCGCCAGCCGCCTGATTTCGCTGCTGACCGGTGACTGGGGCAGAACTTACACCGATGCCGCCAGTTTTCTGGCCGACAACAGTGCCTGGCGTGGGTTTATCAGCCTGCGCTCACCGTGGAACGCAAAACGTGTGGTCGTACTGGCAACCGCAACCAGCTCACAAGGGTTGCAACAACTCCCGGTGGATATGACCCGGCAAGGATTCCAGTCTGTAGCATCCGGCGATTTTACCGCCGTGACAGGTGCAGGCGATGTCAAGACCTGGCGTGTTGGCAAGCAGTTCATCACTGGCGATTTGCCTGTGTGGATGCGCGTGCTGTGGTATGCCAGCCAGCACATTTTTTACCTGGCTCTGATTGTCTGCCTGATTGCGTTACTGTCCAGCACCTTGCTGTACCAGTGGCTGAAACGACACGCTCACCAACGCCTGCACGGAACATCGAAACATGAATAAGAAACAACTGACACACGCCTTTGCCCTGTTGTGTCTGGTCGGTGCCAGTTACCCTGCGGGCGCGGCCAGCAATACACAACCTGGCAATACCGCGTCAGATAATACGGCGTCAGGCAATGCTGCGGGCGATAAACCCGGTTCAGCCAACGATGACGCGGTGAAAAAGCTGCTGTCTCAGGCCAGTTACTGGCACAGCAAAGCCCATGATGACATGGCAATGGAAGCACTGCAGAAAGTGCTGGCGGTGGATAACCACAACATTGATGCCATGTACCTGATGGCGTTGTACCAGATGCAAAGCGGCAATACGCAACAGGCCGCTATCTGGCGCAAGAAAATCAGTGACATCTCCCCGGATGACCCGCATCTGGCGTCACTGGATGGTGCGAACTCAATGCAAACCATTTCCCGTGGGCAGTTGAATACCGCCCGGGATCTGGCGCGCAGCGGGCATATCAAAGAAGCGATTGCCACATACCGTACTCTGTTACACGGCAACCCGCCGCCAGACGAACTGGCGCTGGAGTATTACCAGACGCTGGCAGGCGACGGTGACACATGGCAACAGGGTGTTGATGGCCTGCGCCGCCGGGCACATATGTTGCCCGGAGATGCAGCAACACAACTGGCACTGGGTTCAGCCCTGACCTGGCAGGAAAGCGGGCGGCGCGAAGGTATTGCCATGCTCTCTGGTCTGGCGCCGGACAACAAAATTGCCGATAAAGCCTTGCAACAGGCGTTGCTCTGGTTGAATCCGAAAGCAACGGATTTGCCTGTGTACACCGCTTATGCCAGCCGCCATCCGGATGACACCGCCCCCATGGACCACTACCGTAAAAGTGTGGATGGCGGGGCAACCAAAGCAGCATTTGATGCGCTGAACGGCGGTGACCTGAGCACAGCAAAAACAAAATTCGATGAAGTGCTCAAGACACAGCCCAAAGACAGTAACGCGCTGGCGGGGCTGGGCTATGTTGCGTTACGCCATGGGGATTTTACCCAGGCAGAAACATTGCTGCGCCAGGCTTCAGCACAAGACACCGGCAACACCAATGACGCCCAGTGGACCAAAGACGCAGACAACGCCCATTTTTATGGCGCGCTGAATTTGGCCCGCTCAATGACCCAAAAAGGGCAGTATGCTGAAGCATTAAGCCAACTGGACAATGCCCGGGGTACATCCGCCGACCAGCGCCAGGCCGCCGACATGCAGCGTGCGGATATTTACCGCCGCCAGGGAAAACTGTCTGACTCCGAGCAGGTTTACCGCCAGTTACTGGCAGAACGCCCGCAGAACACCACCGCGCGCACCAGCCTGTTCTGGATCCTCAAACAAGAGCATAAAGAAACTGAAGCCGCGCAAATTCTGCGTACCCTGCCCGCCAGCCTGCGTACCCGTTATGCCAGTTGGGGTGATAACGGCGACGAGCAGCGCAAAGCTGCCGCAGCAGCCATCAAAGGGGGAAACACGTCCCAGGCGATGCAAATTTTGCAGGCAGCGGTAGCGAAATACCCACAAAATGCCTGGCTCAAGCTCGATTACGCCCGCTTATTACGCCAAAGTGGTGAAAAGCAACGTGCGGCAATAATTATGTCTGCCCTGCCACAACAAAGCGGCCTGACAGCAACCCAGCATAACGATGCCCTGTATGCGTCGGCGGTCTATTTTGTTGAAGATGACAACTGGTCCAAAGCCCAAAGCCTGATGTCACAAGTACCTGGCACCAGTTTCAGTGATGATATGCGGGCGCTTAACAGCCGCATTCTGCTGAACCGCCAACTGGATATTGCCCAGAACTATATTAAACAGGGCAACCGCGCTGCGGCACTTAACAGCCTGCGTATGCTCTCCAGAACGCCGCCTCAAACCCCGGTGGATGCTGGCCGCCTTGCCGAATTATTAATGCAGGCTGGCGACAACGCCGGTGCACTGGCACTGGTTCGCAACAGCCAGGCACAAGGGTTACACGGTTCACTGGCTGATTACGCCAGCCAGATCCGCGTTCTCAACCAGGCCGGGCTGTTTGCGCAAGCGGAAAGCGTGCTTAACGCCCCGGCATTGCAAAATGCTTCCAGCCAGGAAGAAATAGACCGTATCCGCCTGGCCAACCTGATAACTCAGGCAGATACCCTGCGGGCGCACAATAAAATCCGCGCCGCCTGGGATCTGGTGATGCCAGCCCTGCGCAATAACCCAACCAACACTGACTTACTGCTGACAGTTGCACGGATTTATCAGGCAGACCACATGACTGATAAAGCCGATGAAATCTACCAGTATGTGTTGCGTAAATCACCGCAGGACAGGCAGGCGCTCACCGGCGAAGTCTGGCTGTCACTGGCGCGTAACGACAGCGACAAAGCGAAACAGTATTTCTCTCAACTGGAACCGAACCAGAATACCGACTATCTGCTGCTTGCCGCCCATGTTGCAGCCGCGCAAGGTGAAAACCAGCAGGCGATGTCGTTATTACGCACGGCACGCTGGCGTATACAGTCTGATGACGTCAGCAATGGCGACGATGCCATCAACAGTGTGCTGTCAATACCGTCACCCACACAGCAAACCCAACTGACTGCACTGAACGACATCGACAGTATGATGCGTAATCTGCAAGAAAAAACCGCGACCTGGACCGGTGGGGCCGTTTCAATGCGTTCCCGTAGCGGTGAGGCCGGGCTGGGTGAACTGACTGAAGTCAAAGCCCCGATGACCGTTTCCGGCACGCTGGGCGACAGCAATGCCCGCCTGAGCCTGGATGTAGCACCAGTCACGCTGAATGCCGGTGAAATGTCAGGGGAGTCTGCTAACCGCTTTGGTTATGGCGCTATCAGCCATGCAGCGAAACTGGCGGCGGCAACCTCCACCAGCACCACGTCTACCAATGCAGACAGCCAGGGCAGCCAGCAGGCCAACGGGGTGGAAACCCACTTATCCCTGAGCGGCGACAGCTACAAACTGGATGTCGGCAGCACGCCTACTGGCGGCCAGATGACACGCCTGGTTGGTGGTGTGGAGTGGAAACCGCAACTGACTGACCACAGCTCGCTCGACCTGAAAGCTGAACGCCGCGCAGTCACAGACAGCCTGCTGTCTTACGTGGGCGCCAAAGATAAAACGACCGGCGAAAAATGGGGTGCAATTACCCGTAACGGCGTCTCCGCGCAGTATGCCTGGGATAATGACCTGGTCGGGCTGTACACCAAACTCGGCTTTGATACTTACCTGGGCACCAACGTCCCCACGAACCATTCTGTTAACGCGATGGCGGGCAGCTACATTCGCCTGTATCAAACGCCAGAAAGCGAATTGCGTATGGGCGTGAACGTTAACTACATGGATTTCCAGCGCAACCTCAGTTACTACACCACCGGCCAGGGCGGTTACTTCAGCCCGCAGGATTATATGTCGCTGACATTACCTGTGACCTTCAGCCGCCACTGGGGTGACTGGGACATGACACTGAGTGGCGCTGTCGGCTACCAGTCTTATAAACAGGATCAGAGTGATTACTACCCGGGCCACAGTAGCCTGCAGTCAACACTCGAAAGCTATGCCAGTTCAGATGACGATGTGGACAGCGTTTACAAAGCAACTGCGAAAAACGGTATCGGCTACACCCTTGGTGTGGACGCCCGCTATCGCCTGAATGACAACGTCGCACTGGGCGCAAACCTGGGGTATGACACCTTTGGCAGTTATAACGAAGGTAAGGCCCTGATTTATTTTAAATATTATGTCGATCAAGACAATTAATCGGTGGGATATAAACATGTTTAGCAATCAGGATACCTATTTACAACGTAACTATCAGGCTGGCTGGCACGACCTGGTGTATCTGTTCTTTAACGAATTCACCAACAGCCAGCAGGACAAAGACCCGGACACGCTGCGCCGTATCGGCGGCATGCTGGCGCAATGGTATCCCATTGACCCGTCAAACACGGTGAATGAACTGGAACAACACATTAACCATGTGCTGGAACTGTTCAACTGGGGCTTTGTAAAAATGGCGCCAGCACAGCGCGAACTGATTTTGATTCATTGTGCCTGGCCACATGCTCCGGAATCCCGCGATGAAGCGCAATGGCGCCGTGCCAGTGCTTATGTACTGGAAGGTGCGTACTCACAGTGGCTGGTTTCCCAGGGTGCAGGCAATAGCGTGCCGGTGCGCTGGAAAGAAAACACCACTGAAGATGTTTTAATTTTTCGCTACGCAATGACGGAATAAGTGCTCTCTCCCCACAACATCAACGGGCAGGCTGCAACCAGCCCGTTATTTTTCGTGGGGAAAAGGCATTCCGCCATATATCAATTTTCAGGTGACCATAATGTTGAATGAACTGATTGTTTCAGGAAGGAAACTTGAACTCGGTAGTGTCAGTTATATGGAAGAGGATGCCTTTATCTCCCTGGTGCTCGATGCCCAGGGAAAAGTGAGCTATGCCAACCCCGGCTACTACGCGCTGACAGGGTATGACAGTGATGACGTGGTAGACGCGCCACTTTTCCAGCCAGGCGAAGAACACTATACCTCTTCGTTGCTGGTTGGCCTGAAAGTCTCCCGGCTGACAGGTGAGAAATGGCAGGGGGAAGTCTTCCTGCGCAAGAAAAATAACGAGCCACTCTGGCTTGATGTCACGTTACTACCACGTTGCGATGAACGTGGCGATGTCTTTGCTTTTATCCTGGTGTGTTTTGATATCACGCACCATGTCACCATTCGTGAACGGTTGCATTACCGGGCGCACAACGATGCATTAACCAAGACGTTGAATCGCCAGGGGTATTACATCCGCAGCCGGAAAAAATTTCGAGCAGCCCAGGCCAGCGGCGCCGAAACCGTAGTCGCCATTCTCGATTTAGATAATTTTAAAACCATCAACGATGAACTGGGCCATGCCGCAGGTGATGAAGTTTTACGCCACTTTATCAGCCGGGTGAAACAGTGCATCAGCGACACCACACTGCTTGGCCGGCTGGGCGGTGATGAGTTCGCACTGACCTTTATTGACGGAATTGATGAACACGATGCCGGGTTATTACTGCAACGTATTATCGAGCAAACCCGTCTGCCGATGTACTTACAGACTATTCGCCACCAGGTGGCGCTGTCTGTCAGCATTGGCGTCGCCACCTGGCCCAGACACGGAACCAACTTTGCTTCCGTATTAAAGGCCGCAGATACCGCCCTGTATAAAGTAAAAGCACTGGGTGGGGACGACTTTATTAATTACCAAATTGTCTCAACGGCGGATCCGCACAGCATTGTCGGCTCGGTCTGATGTCAATCGTTAACAACGAAACAGTTAATAAAAATAAATAGTTAAATTGTGTACACCCGTAATTCAGGTTGCTACCAATCTGAATTACGACGTGTATTGCTGCGCTCACACAGAGGAAACGAGAATGTTAAAGGCTGTGATTCCTGTTGCAGGTCTTGGTACGCGTATGCTGCCTGCAACCAAAGCCATCCCTAAAGAAATGCTGCCCATCGTGGATAAGCCCCTTATCCAGTACATCGTGCAGGAGTGTTATGCCAGTGGCATCCGGGAAATCATCCTGGTCACGCACTCATCCAAAAACGCGATTGAAAACCACTTTGATACTTCTTTTGAACTCGAATCACTGTTGGTACAACGCGTAAAAAATCAGTTACTGGAAGAAGTGCGTACCATTTGCCCGGCTGGCATGAACATCATGCATGTACGCCAGGGCCAGGCGAAAGGCCTGGGCCATGCCGTACTGTGTGCCCAGCCACTGGTGGGTGATGACGATTTTGTTGTTGTACTGCCAGATGTCCTGATTGACGACAGCCACTGCAACCTGGCGCAGGACAACCTTGCCGCGATGATCCAGCGCTTCACAACAACGGGCGCCAGCCAGTTAATGATTGAGCGCGTGAGACATGAAGATGTTTCCCGTTACGGAGTGATCGATTGCGGTGGGAAAAACCTGAGCGCAGGTGCTTTTGGCCGCATTCAGGGCATGGTGGAAAAACCGGCCACAGAAGAGGCGCCGTCCGATATGGCGGTTGTTGGTCGTTATGTCCTGTCTAAAGCGATTTGGCCGTTATTGCACAAAACCCCGGTTGGCGCGGGTGGCGAAATCCAGCTTACCGATGCCATTGATATGTTACTGAAAGAATCCACCGTCGAAGCTTACAGCCTGGTGGGTAAATCTCACGATTGCGGCGACAAAATTGGCTATATGAAGGCCTTTGTTGAATACGGCCTGCGCCATCAGGCAACGGGTGAGGCTTTCCGCCAGTGGCTGCAAAACGATGTCAGCCTGGCACGTAAACCTGCTACTGAGGCACTGGCTGAAGCCGTCCTGTAACCCCAGGCGGCGAAACAGTTTGTTGTGTCCCTGTACGCTGAATACGCTGCCCTTTGCCGGGCGGCGTTCCACAAAGCAATATGCGTTTTCTAAAGGAACATTCTCTATCATGTTAAAAGCGACCTGGTTCTCGCCATGGCTATTACTGCTCTCGCTGACCATGAGCTCTTTCGCCGCGCCCGCTCAGGAAAACAACTGGGCGGTGTTTAAACACAATTACCTGAATCAGGACGGGCGCATTGTCGACCGTGAAAATGGCAACATCAGCCATTCTGAAGGCCAGGGATACGGCATGCTACTGGCCGTCATGAATAACGACCGCCCTGCCTTTGAGAGCATTTGGGGCTGGACTGAACACACATTATTACGCCCGTCATTGTGGTTATTCGCCTGGCGCTATGACCCAACCGTGAACAAAGTGACCGATACCAACAACGCCAGTGATGGCGATACACTGATAGCCTGGGCACTGCTGCTCGCTGGCGAAAAATGGCATGAGCAGAGCTGGACCGACGCCTCATCACATATTCAGGAAGCGCTTATCAACTGCCTGATTATTGATGAAGATAACCAGACATTGCTGTTACCGGGGCTGGAAGGTTTTGTGCATGACGATGGCTATGTTGTTAACCCGTCTTACTTTATTTTCCCGGCATGGGAAAGCTTCTGGAAAGCCAGCCATAACCCGGTGTGGCTGAAGCTGAAGAAGTCCAGCCTGGCACTTCTGGACAAAGCGCGTTTTGGGAAAACCCAGCTCCCGAGCGACTGGGTGTTTGTTAAAGACAACGGTGACGTCTCACCCGCCAAAAACTGGCCTGCCCGCTTTAGCTATGATGCCATTCGTATTCCGTTATACCTTAGCCTGGGTGATGTTAAATCTGGCGCGACAGAAAATTTCCGCCACTTTTGGTCCAGCTATACCCGGAATGCAACCCCGGCCTGGGTAGACGTTTCTGGCAACAGCCAGGCAAATTACGATATGTCCGGCGGAATACTGGCAGTGCGAGACTTAACCATGGGTGATTATCACCAAATGGATAAATCACTGCGCCCGGGCGAAGGTTACTATTTATCTGCACTTCATATGCTCTCTTTATTTGCAGCATCTTTAAAAGGATGATAAATAGTCATGTTCAAAATTTTTGTGAACCACTCACTTTCATAAAATGTGAATTTGATTAAGGTCAAAATAAACGCAGTACTGTTATTAACCACTGCGCTAAATATTGTTCCTGGTCACATTATTTTGCCAATACGATAGTTTTCGCCTGGGTGTAAAGTATGTACGTCCAGGCCGCAACCCTCATTATGGGTTACCGAATGCTGGCAGGATGCTCTTTATAACAAATACGTTACCGGCTGTAGGGAAGGACTGACCGGTTACCACCGTTTCAGAGTTTCAGCACAGGGGAGTTTGGCAGGATTCAAAGACCGCAAACTCCCATGTTATGAGACCATGGGATGGAAAAAGACATTGCAACAGAATGTGTTACTGATTCCGGGAATGAAAAATGAGAGCCTGAAGTGCGCACTGGCTGGCTTGTTTGTTCAGCTGCTCACTTAAGATTGGTCTGATGCATGGTTTAACAGACCTGAACACACACGTTATTACACAAAAAGTACCGTGGTGAATTTTTATGAAATTAATAACAGCACCTGCCATTATTGTGAACAAAAATTAATCAGCACTTTTTGTTCATAAGAAAATGACAGGTTTTAGCAGGAAAATAATAAAAAAGTATTAGTTCTCATGCAATTCATGGGGGAGAAATGACCGTGTTAAGAATAATAACAAGGCATCACAACCAAACAAATTATATAAATCTGCCCGTACAACGGCAGCATTTGCAACCCGGGAAAAAAAATGAACATTCGTAATTTAGAGTACCTTGTTGCACTGGCCAAATACCGCCATTTTCAGCGTGCAGCCGAAGCCTGTAACGTGAGTCAACCAACACTCAGCGCCCAGTTACGTAAACTGGAAAATGAACTGGGGTTACAGCTGCTGGAACGCACCACTCGTAAAATTCGTTTCACTCAAACCGGGCTGCGCCTTGTTGAACAAACGCAGGTGATTCTCCGGGAAATTGAAGCGCTGAAAAACATGGCAAGCAGCAGCCAGCACAGCCTGTCACAAACGCTGGATATCGGCATCATTCCAACCCTTGCGCCGTACATTTTTTCCCATATGAATACCTTATGCCGGGAAAACTTCCCGGAAGTAGAGATGGAAATTCATGAAGCGCAAACCCAGCACTTGCTGGCGATGCTGGAATCTGACGCCATTGAATGTGCAATTGTCATGGCCAGCAAAGAAACCAGTAAGTATGTTGAATTACCGTTGTTTGAAGAACCACTGGTGTTAGGTGTCAGCCACAAGCACCCTTATGCCCGGTTCGATGAAATCAACATGGACCATCTCAAAAATAACAAAATACTGATGCTGGATGACGGCAACTGCCTGCACAGCCAAATCTTGCGCTATTGCTATCAGTTTGAGCTGGAACCAGATAACCGCTTTATCGCCATGCACCTTGAGACACTGCGCCGTAGTGTGGCGTTTAACAAGGGGATTGCCTTCTTCCCATTACTCTCTACCCAGGAAGAAACCCGCGATGAAGTGAAGTATATACGCTGCGTGGCACCAGAACCCACCCGCAAAATGGTGCTGGTATTTCACCGTAGCGACCCGATGCGTAAGAAATATGAAATGCTGCGCAACATTATTGCGAAACATATGGAGAAGTATTTACAGGCCGACAGTATTCCCGCGTGACCACTGCATAACCGGGTGAGCCGGTTATTACTCCATAGATACCGAAATATCGCTATATTTTCTCTGACAATCACGTTGGTGCGTGATTGTCATTGTTTCCTTTAGTCCGTTAAGCACATCTTCCGGCAGCACATTCCCCATGGTGTACTGTGCTTCAATTGCCAGCCACAAATTCACCAGAGCCAGGGTGTAGTCATCGGTGGACATCCCGGTGTGAACGGCAGAAAAGAACGGGAATTGCACCAGGAGTTGCTCGTGGTCGCTTTGAATCACTTGCCCATGTAAATAAGGCTGGGACAATAACCCGGCTACCAGGTGTTCATCACCCCGCGTAACCCAGGCAAGGCGCGCAGCAATAGCGTCCACTACAGGTGGAACGGGAACTGCAGGTAATCCCTGTCGGGAACGTTGTGACAAACGGTCAGATTTCACTATTCAGTATCCTTCGAGCCTGGAACAGGGTGTTCCTGCTAATCCATGCCATCAGCCACCCAAATTGATAAAAGGGTTATCGGCCGATATTTCATTTTCTTAAGTGCCTGTCTATTCAACATAGATAATAAATTCTATTTTATCCATACGGTTTTTCTTAAATTGGTAAAAAAAGCCTTGTTTATTCACAAGTTATAAACATCACCCGCTGTAATTCGGGTGATTATTGATCACTTATTGACGAGAGTGATCAGTGATTGTGGTTTCATTGGTTTTACTAATAAAAAATAGACTGGTTCAGTCCGGCCAAATAAATAACCACTGGATAAATAAAAAGGAAGGCAGCGCGGGATACTGTGTTTGACGGCAGCACGGGGCATTTGCCCCCGTGCTGCCGGAAGTGTAAGTGTGATACCGGATTATTGCGCCAAACCGCTATAAATAACGCAACCGCAGGCTGTAGAGCGATGTTGTGGCCGTAATAAACAAGACTCCCTGCTCAGGCCCACCCAGGACGCAGTTGGACACCCGCTCAGGTACCTGAATTTTACCTATTTGTTCACCCTGCGCTGAAAAAACAATCACGCCATCGGCACAACTACAGAAAATATGCCCATAGCGGTCCACACAAAAACCATCCGGGAAACCAGGCGCCACTTCAGCAAGGTGGCGCCCATTTTCCAGCTTCTTGCCCGCAACCTCATATACCCGGAGTTCCCGGCGGCCCTGCTCAGGGAAATCCACAACCGACATATCGGCGATATAAAGCAGACTCTCGTCGGGTGAAAACGCAATGCCATTAGGGCGCTGGGTATCACTGGTTGCAATAGTCAGGCTGTTATCACGCGGGTCGAAACAGTAGACATAACACCCAATCACCTGGCTTTCCGACTTATAGCCTTCATCGTCACCGACGATGCCATAAGGTGGGTCGGTAAACCAAATCGTACCATCGGAGCGCACGGCGACATCATTGGGGGAATTCAGGCGTTTTCCTTCCAGTTTGTCCACCAGCAGTGTCACATCGCCGTTCCGTTCCGTGCGGCTGATGCCACGACGACCATGCTCACAAGTCACCACCCGGCCTTCAGTATCTACCGCATTGCCATTGGCATAATTCGCAGATGCCCGCCAGAGCGCCACACCCTGCCCGGAAGACCAACGAAACATACGGTTGCCTTTTACATCACTGAATACCACGGCCTGCTCTTGTTCAAGCCAGACAGGGCCCTCTGCCCATTGCGCGGGCGAGCATAACCGTTCCAGATCCCCAAGCCATGTTACCTGCATACCCGCCTCGCTTATTTGACTCCCCAAATTGCTTTGTAATGGCCCTGGTAGTCATTCTGTGGGTCATACATATTGTTTTGCCCGCCATCTTTATCAATGTTCTCTTTCGTCACGAGGTGTGCCGGCGTGACATAGCCAGAGGGTTTCTGCCCGGCAAAAGCACGGTTAAACTCATCCAGCACTTGCCAGCCATGCAGTTTCAACGGCTCAGGAACCGTGGCAAGCTGGCTGTTACTGGTACGGATGCGCTGATACGCCGTAATGGAGCCATCACCGGCGGAAATGTTAAAGGGCGCGTTTTTCCCACCTTTGTTCGCCGTTCTCAACGCGGGTGCCATAAAATCAAAATAGAGGTCGTTAATTGCCAGGGTGTACTGGTAATTGTCACCATATTTTTGCAACAGGCTGAATGTCATTGAAGGCATACGGCTGGAGGTGTCAGACAGTGGTGTATCAATAAATTCCAGCACTTTGCAGGAAGCACATTTACCGATTTCCTCTTTCATTACATTGGCTTTATCCAGCGCGATTTGGTACAGCGAATCGGTCAGGATAATTACCTGTGCTTTGCCATCAGAACGCGCAATTGCATAATCGGCAGCAATCCGGGCGACGGCATTTGAATCTGAGGTCACGTTATAAAACAGGTGGTATTTCTCCACCGGACCAGGTTGTGGAATGGCATGCCAGCCCATTAACACAATGCCCAGTTTCGCCGCACGGTCGAGAGGGATTTTCGCGACATTAGGGTTCCAGCCCCCAATCACTATGCCATCGGGTTTCTGGGCGATAGCCTGGTTAAGCGCAGATAACTGGTCCTTTACCGACCCGGCGCCATCCAGTGTTTCCAGATGCCAGCCTGCCGCTTTAGCGGCCTCACTCAGCCCCTGCTGCACCCCCTGCACACCGCCATTTTTCATATCAGAGGCAATAAAAATAATCTTCTTATCTTTTTGCAATGCCGGCCCGGTTGTTGGCCCGTCCCACTGCGTCACGGGTGCGGTTGCGCTGGCAACTGCCGCTTTCACCTGAGACATAAAATCATCCGCAAAAGCTGGCGCCTGGCTGAATAAAGCAAGGCTCAAACCCAATGCAAGCAAACGATATTTCATGAAAAATACCCCTGTTATGATTTAACGACATGATTAGCGTCGGAAGGTGTGGACAGTTGCGCTGGCTGCGCACTACCTGTCGTTTGTCGCCGTTGAACGGCTTTTTGATTCGCCATACGGCGACGCTGTGCGTAACCGGCAAGCGTAATGGAGAGCAACAGCGTGGCACCGTTGAACAGAGGTTCAACCCAGAATGCCCCGCCAAATTGTTGGATCCCGGCAATACCAATCGCCAAAATACAAATCCCAACCACAGTGCCCCACACATTCACCCGGCCCGGGCGAATGGTTGTGCTACCTAAAAATGCGCCCACCAGTGCTGGTAGCAGGTAATCCATACCCACGCTGGCCTGCCCGACCCCTTGTTCTGAGGCAATCAGTACCCCGCAAAACCCGGTCAGGACACTGGAAGCAATAAACGAGCCCATCACATACAGATTCACCGGGATGCCATTAAGCCGCGCCGCTGCAGGATTCCCGCCCACCGCATACATGCAACGGCCCATTGGCGTGTGTTCGGTTAACAACCACAGGCACACCGCCACAACCAGGACATAAAACGCCGCAACCGGGATCCCAAAAATTTCAGCGTGGTCGATAGCAATAAAAGCATCCGGCAGATCGCCCACTATTTGCCGCCCACCGGAGTGCCACAGGGCGACCGCATACAGCACCGTGCCTGAACCCAGTGTGGCGACAAAGCTGTCGATATCGGCCAGAGCCACCAGGATACCGTTCAGCAGGCCATACAACGCTGAGATAATCAGCACTATCACAATGGCCATTTCCCAGGACAACCCGTACTGCACCTGCAACGTAATTGCGAGGATGTGCCACAACACAATGCCAAACCCAACATTCAGGTCGATTTTGCCCACAATCATCGGGATGGTGGCAGCCAGTGCCAGTAAGGCGATTTTGGATTTGCTGGCAAGAATAGCCTGCAGCGTCAGCATGGACGCAAACGAAGGTGTCGTCAGGGAGAACACCAGAGTCAGCACCACGCACAATAATAACAAGCCATAGCGCGTGACAACCTGCATCATCCAGGGGCTGACGCCGTCACGGGATAAACTGACGCGCTGCTCCAACGCGGTGGATTTTACCGATGTTTTATTCGACATAATCTTCTTGCCCTTTAGTGACTTCAGAACTGGCAGAAGCCAGTGCCAATAAATTCGCAAACGTCACATCCTGATTGCGCAGTTCGCCCACAACACGACCGCGGTTAAACACCAGCGCCCGGTTGCAGATATGAGCTATCTCCTCGAAATCATTTGAGATAACCAGTACCGCCACGCCCTCACCCAACGATTTATTCAACAGGTGATAAATCTCCGCCCGGGCGCCAACATCCACGCCCGCCGTTGGGTCTTCCAGAATCAGCAACGGCGTCGCCAGATGCATCCAGCGCGCCATCACCACTTTCTGCTGGTTACCGCCAGATAACGCACTGATATCAATGTTGACGTCCTTCGGGCGGACATCGAACAACTGCACTTTCCACCAGCTTTCGCCGATTTCTTCACGCCCGCCATACCGGGACAGCACCCGATGCCCACTGGCGCAGGGGTTCATAAACAGGTTTTCCCGCACCGACATCGACATCACCAGGCTTTCGCCTGTCCGGTCTCCGGCCACTAAAGAGACACCGCGCGCCATTGCCTCCCGCGGGTTTCTGGCAGCATAAGGCTGTTCACAGAAATGGATTTCCCCACCTTCTCGCTGACGCAGCCCAAACAACAGCCGGCCAATTTCTTCCTGGCCTGCCCCGCGCAGCCCGGCCAGGGCCAGCATCTCCCCTGGCTGTAATGAGAAACTCACCGGGCCGGTATCCCCAACCTGCACATTTTCCAGTGCCAGCACCGGGGAACGCCCTTCCGGTAAGGGTTCACGCTGTTCTTGTGCCGTTTGCTCGCCCACAATTAATTCCACCAGGCCACGCACGGTATAATCTGCCGTCATCCCTCCGGCGACATAGCACCCGTCGCGCATCACACACACCCGGTCGGCAATCTCAATGACTTCATCAAGGCGGTGTGTGACATAAATCATCCCGACATTCTTTTCCCGTAAACGGGCAATAACACTGAACAGATGGCGAACATCATTGGCAGGTAATGACGCGGTGGGTTCATCCAGCACCAGTAATTCCGCGTTAACAGCGACAGCACGCGCAATCGCCAGCAAGGATTTTTCAGTACGCGATAACTCAAAGACCCTCGCCTGTGGGTCAATATCAATCCCCACATCCTGGAGTGCCTGGCGAGCGCGGCGTTCAATTTCACGCCAGCGAATCAGCCCCAGCTTGCGCGGAAACCCCATGACCAGCGCCATGTTTTCAGCAACCGTCATCCATTCCACCAGCCCGAGGTCCTGGTGGATAAATGCAATAGGTTGTTGTGTGGCACTCTTAATTGCTGCTGCCGAAGAGATAGGCTGGCCTTTAAACAGAATGTCGCCACTATCACGGGAATACACCCCCGCCAGCACTTTGATTAACGTTGATTTCCCTGCACCATTTTCACCAAGCAGCGCAAGGACTTCACCAGGCATAACATGAAGGCTGACATCATTGACTGCGGGGTTGCCGCCAAAACGTTTCACAATATGCTGCATTTCCAGCGTAGGTTGCTGGGCCCGAATTTGATTCATAGCGATGCCTTTTCGTGGGTGACCCGCTAACAAAGTTTTTTTTCACAGCTGCATCGAAAAAAAACGCACCAGTGTTTCAATATGCGAAATCAAATTTCAAATTCACGATAAAAAGTAAACATGAAATATCACGGAAGGTGAATAAATAAATAATCAATATTTTCAATTGGTTATTTTTATTTATCTAAAATGTGACGAGGGGCGCACTTATTAAATAGTGCGAAAAGGAAGGTTATTCAGGTAGTAATCAGTACCAAAATATCAGCAATAGCCGGGCAAGCGCAGTATGCAAAAAGACATACTGCGCCAGTGTGTTACCGCAGGAAAAGAGACCGCCTGGCAAAGCCACTATATCTGGACGTTAAACCCCAGCTCCTGAGAAATAGCCAGTGCTGTTTTTTGCAGTGGTTTCAACAAGTTCTTCTCACCAATTTGTTTTAACCTGGAGGTGGATAACGAAATAGAAATCGCGTATGGCACCCGTTGGTGAATATCAAAAACAGGGACAGCAATACAAGACACACCCAGTTCGTTTTCTTCGCGGTCCATGGCCATGTTTTTATCGCGAATGGACGCCAGCTCCTGGTACATATCCCCCAGGCGGGTAATCGTATTGCGAGTCAGCGACTGAATTTGTGGCTGGTGTATTTCCCAGTATTTTTGCACGTAATCTTCCTGCCCAAAGGCGAGGTAAATTTTCCCCATTGCCGAGCAATACAGCGGTTGCTGCTGACCAATATACGCCCGGGTACGCAACATACCGGTTGTGGGTTCCAGCTTATAAATCAAAATTGAGTGGTCATCTTCCCGTGTTGAGAAGTTCACGGTCTCACCGGTTTCCAGGTTGAGCGTTTCCAGGTGGGGAGCGGCAACATGAATAATGTTCAGTGATGACAGCGCTTTTTGCCCCACAGAAATAAATTTAGTGGTCAGCCGGTAGCTCCCGGCAGCGGGCGCAGTCGTCACATAGCCGCAAGACTGTAACCCCTGCAGCAGGCGGTGCACTGTGCTCTTGTTCAGTTGTGCCAATTCCGAGAGGTGGGCCAGTGGGCAACCATTTGGGTAATTGCTCAAAATTTCAATTAATTGCAAGCCACGAAACAAACTCTGGCTGCCTGCGGGCCGCTCTTTATCCAGGGCCGCATTCGCTCTTTTTTCACTCATGTCTCTCATCCTGCTTTTATCGTTTCCTGATCGTAGCGCAAAGTGTGTTTCAGTTCACGATCTGGGCAATAAATTATTAACACACTGAATTTACTTCATTTTTAGTTTTCATTCATGCTTTGACATCTCATTTTCTGATCGTTATATTTGAAATCAGATTCCACAATATGAAATTTACAGCTAAAAATTCATTCACGCCATTCCCACAAATCGAAGGAGATCAGGAATGAAAGTGACGTTTGAGCAGTTAAAAGCTGCATTTAACCGGGTGCTGGTAAACCGGGGGATCAATCCACAAACAGCGGATGCCTGTGCAGAAATGTTCGCCCGCACAACCGAATCAGGGGTGTACTCCCACGGCGTAAACCGCTTTCCTCGCTTTATTCAGCAACTCGATGCAGGCGACATCATTCCGGATGCAGTACCTGAACGCGTACTTTCACTGGGGGCCATAGAGCAGTGGGACGCACACCGCGCCATTGGCAACCTGACGGCACAAAAAATGATGGACCGCGCCACTGAACTGGCTTCAGACCACGGTATTGGGCTGGTTGCATTGCGTAATGCCAACCACTGGATGCGTGGTGGCAGCTATGGCTGGCAGGCAGCAGAAAAAGGCTACATTGGTATTTGCTGGACGAACTCCATCGCCGTCATGCCGCCCTGGGGTGCTAAAGAGTGCCGCATTGGCACCAACCCACTGATTGTGGCAATACCGGGCAACCCAATTACGATGGTGGATATGTCCATGTCGATGTTCTCTTACGGCATGCTGGAAGTGAACCGCCTGGCTGGCCGCCAGTTACCGGTAGATGGCGGGTTTGATGACGACGGTAATCTCACGAAAGACCCGGGCACCGTGGAAAAAAATCGCCGCATTCTGCCAATGGGTTACTGGAAAGGTTCAGGCTTGTCTATTGTGCTGGACATGATTGCCACCCTGCTTTCTAACGGTGGTTCTGTCGCTCAGGTCACGGAAGAAAACAGTGATGAATATGGCGTGTCGCAGATTTTTATCGCCATTGAAGTAGACAGGCTTATCGACGGCAAAACCCGTGATGAAAAACTGCAACGTATTATGGATTACGTCACCACGGCTGAACGTGCGGACCCGAATGTAGCCATTCGTTTGCCAGGCCATGAATTTACTCGCCTGCTCGAAGAAAATCGCCGCAACGGTATCACTGTTGACGACAGCGTATGGGAAAAAATTCAGGCTCTGTAGGGGAAATACTATGATTTTCGGCCATATCAACAACCCGAACCCTTGCCCGCTGCCGCCGCCACTGGAACAGGCACTGGCACTGCTGCGGGAAACTGACTTTTCCCGTATGGATACCGGTGTAGTGGAAGTGGACGGCAAAAAACTGTACATGCAGATCCTGGATCTCACGACGAAACCTGTCATGGAGAACCTGCCAGAGGTACATCGCCGGTATATTGATATTCAGTTTTTGGTCAGTGGCGATGAACAAATCGGTATCGCGCCCGAAACGGGTAACAACCCGGTAAGCCAGTCTTTACTTGCCGAGCGGGATATTATTTTTTACCAGTCGGCAGAGAATGAATCTTTTATTCATATGACTCCGGGTAATTACGCCATCTTTTTCCCTCAGGATGTGCATCGCCCGGCCTGTATTAACCAGGACGTTTGCAATATCAGAAAAGTTGTCGTGAAGGTGGATATTTCCACAATAAACTAGCCTTGTTATTTATTTGCTGAAAAACAGCAAATAATAAGGAACCACTACAATGAATAGCCAACACACGGGTTATATTATCGGTGCGTACCCTTGCGCACCTTCGTTTCACTATAAAAATGAAAATGACGAAGCCAGCTTTTGGCGTCAACTGGCAGACAGCACAGATATTCGTGGTCTGGAACAGCCATGCCTTGAGGAATTACATCCCTTTGGCGATGACTGGCTGCTGAACCATATTCCTGGCGACTGGGAAATTGTGGTTACCGCTATTATGGGTACCATGCAACAGCGCGCCAGCCAGCCCGGATTTGGGCTGGCATCTGCCGATGAAACCCAGCGCCAGGCTTGCCTGAACTGGTATCGTCACCTGTATCAGAAGATTAACCGTATTAACGACAGCGCAGCAAAAAAACGGGTTATTGCCCTGGAAATCCACGCGGCGCCTCTGGCTACGGCTTCTGTTGAGCACTCCACCGCAGCCTTTAACGCCTCGCTGGATGAACTGACTCGCTGGGACTGGTCTTGTGACCTGGTGCTGGAACATTGTGATGCCATGAACGGCGTCCAACCCGGTAAAGGATTTTTACCACTGGAAAATGTGCTGGATACAGTACGCGGGCGCAATATTCGTGTTGCTCTGAACTGGGCGCGTTCCGTGATTGAGCGCCGTGATACTGAAGAGCCGTTACGCCACCTGCAACAAGTACTGAGCCAGCACAAACTGGCCGGGCTGATGTTTTCGGGCACCACTGAATCCGGCCCTTATGGCGAATGGGGAGACCTGCATGCGCCATTTGCGCCTTTCCCTGGCAGTGAAGCAGGTTGCCATGAAAGCCTGATGACCGTTGAGCAGGCGCGCAAATGGTTACACGCCGTGCCAGGCAACAGCCTGTCTTTTTTAGGTATCAAACTCTTAGAAATAAATGCCAGCGCGGATGTTTCACACCGTGTCGCGATATTACACGACGGGATCCGTGCTTTAAACCTGGCAAAAACATAATAACAACAGAATCCCTCATCGGCCTGAATAAAATCAGGCCGTAGCGTGTTATCTCACGACGACTAAGAGAATAATATTATGACTTCAACCCGTACCCTACAATCTCAACATATTCCCCGCCAGCGCTGGCTGAGAATTATTCCCCCCATATTAATCGCCTGTATTATTTCTTATATGGACCGGGTAAATATTGCCTTTGCCATGCCAGGCGGAATGGACAGTGAATTAGGTATTTCGGCCAGTATGGCAGGTCTTGCCGGTGGTATTTTCTTTATCGGTTATTTATTTCTGCAGGTGCCTGGTGGAAAAATAGCAGTGCATGGTAGCGGCAAGCGCTTTATTGGCTGGTCTCTGGTTGCCTGGGCTATTTTATCCATTCTTACCGGGTTGATTACCAATCAGTACCAGTTACTTGCCTTGCGGTTCCTGCTGGGGGTTGCTGAAGGCGGGATGCTGCCGGTAGTGCTGACGATGGTCAGTAACTGGTTCCCGGACGCAGAGCGCGGGCGTGCTAACGCTATCGTCATCATGTTCGTTCCTATTGCAGGCATCATTACCGCTCCGCTTTCAGGCTGGCTTATTACCGTTCTGGACTGGCGCTGGCTGTTCATTGTTGAAGGTTTGTTCTCTGTTGCCGTGCTTATTCTGTGGTCCCTCACCGTAAGTGACCGGCCTGAAGAAGCCCGCTGGATATCCGAGGCCGAAAAGCAGTGGTTAATCCGGACACTGAAAGAGGAACAGGCAGCAATTGCTGGCAAACAGGTGCGCAATGCCTCACTGAAACTGGTACTGGCAGACAAAACTATCTGGCAATTAATTGCCCTTAACTTCTTCTACCAGACCGGGATCTACGGTTACACACTGTGGTTACCCAGCATTCTCAAAGGCCTGACTCACAGTAGCATGGGTGAAGTAGGTTTACTGGCAGTTCTGCCTTTTGTTGCCGCCATGGCGGGTATGTTCCTGTTCTCCTCTTTGTCTGACCGCACAGGCAAACGCAAGTTATTCGTCTTCCTGCCGCTGCTTGGTTTTTCCCTGTGCATGTTTCTGTCTGTCACGTTGCAACAGCATGTCTGGCTGTCGTACCTGGCATTGATTGGTTGCGGTTTCTTCCTGCAATCCGCCGCGGGTGTGTTCTGGACCATTCCGGCCCGCCTGTTCAACGCCGAAATGGCCGGTGGTGCGCGTGGCGTAATTAATGCCCTGGGGAACCTCGGTGGCTTCTGTGGCCCTTATGCAGTTGGCGTGTTGATAACCCTCTACAGCAAAGATGCCGGGGTGTATTGCCTGGCCGCATCACTACTGCTGTCTGCCATTCTGGCGCTGATCCTGCCTGCCAGATGCGACAACGATGAAGTTCACCCGACACACCAGGGTGTGGCTAATAAATCCACTATTTGAGACACCTGCGCGCTTCGGCGCGCATAAACGAGTACCGATGATGAGAGAACACAGCGAGCCTTTATGGCTGGGTATTGATTGCGGTGGCACCTATCTGAAGGCCGGGTTATATGACCGCGCTGGCAAAGAGCACTATATCCAGCGTGGCGTACTGACCACCCTCAACCCACAACCTGGATACGCTGAGCGCGATATGCACGCGTTATGGGAGCAGTGCGCCAGTACCATTCGTCAGTTACTGACCCGGGCAGAGGTAAACGGCTCCCGAATTCAGGCGATTGGTATTTCTGCTCAGGGTAAAGGGCTGTTTCTGCTCGATAAACAGAATAAGCCTCTCGGCAATGCCATTCTCTCCTCAGACCGTCGGGCTATGGCGCAAGTACGCCAGTGGCAACAGGAAGGTATGCCTGAACGGCTCTATCCTGAAACTCGCCAGACGTTATGGACCGGCCACCCGGCATCATTACTGCGCTGGATCAAGGACCATGAGCCGCAACGCTACCAGAACATTGGCTGCGTGATGATGGGCCACGATTATCTGCGCTGGTGCCTGACAGGCGTAAAAAGCGCAGAAGAAACCAATATCTCCGAATCGAACCTGTACCACATGGCGCGGGGTGAATATGACCCCAAACTGGCGCAAATGCTGGGTATTGAAGAAATCATGCCCGCTCTACCGCCAATTGTTGGCCCAGCAGAAATATGCGGGGAAATCACCGCTCATGCCGCCTCCCTGACCGGTCTCGCTGCAGGTACGCCTGTAGTGGGGGGGCTGTTTGATGTGGTTTCCACCGCACTCTGTGCCGGATTACAGGATGAACACACACTCAATGCCGTTATGGGTACCTGGGCCGTTACCAGCGGTGTGACATCCGGGATTCATCCCCACGAAGCTCACCGTTATGTCTATGGCCGCTACGCCGACCCGGGACTCTATATTGTCCATGAAGCCAGCCCCACATCATCCGGCAATCTCGAATGGCTCACGAGCCAGTGGGGCTCACTCTCTTTTGACGAGATTAATAACGCAGTCGCCAGCCTGCCGAAGGCCGGTTCAGATGTCTACTTTCTGCCATTTCTGTATGGGAGCAATGCCGGGCTGGAAATGACTGCCGGGTTCTATGGGTTACAGGCGATTCACCAGCGGGCTCACCTGCTGCAGGCCGTCTATGAAGGTGTAGTTTTCAGCCATATGACTCACCTGAACCGTATGCAAACCCGTTTTACCGAAGCCCGCACCTTACGCATAACCGGTGGCCCGGCACATTCTGCCGTCTGGATGCAGATGTTTGCCGACATCAGCGGATTAACCGTGGAATTACCCCAGGTGGAAGAAACCGGCTGCCTTGGCGCCGCACTCGCCGCCCTGGTGGGTAGTGGCGTGTATCCCTCATTTCAGGTTGCCTGCCAGCACCTGAATCACCCTATTCACCGCCTGACCCCCGACCAGGATGCTCACGCGCGCTATCAACATAAATACCAGCATTACCAATATCTGATTGATGCCATACAGCAGTTTCACGCTCGCTGCGCCGCATCTCAACGTGCTAAGGAATCTATCGCATGAAACCCTTGTTACAACTGGCCCTGGACCACACCAGCCTGGCATCTGCACTCCAGGATGTGGAAAAGCTGCATCACCATGTGGACATTATTGAGGCTGGCACCATTTTATGCCTGTCTGAAGGGTTGCACGCAGTGCGCGAATTACGGGCTCGTTGCCCGGAAAAAATCGTGGTAGCCGACTGGAAAGTGGCCGATGCCGGAGAAACGCTGGCCCAACAGGCGATGACGGCGGGTGCCAACTGGATGACTGTGATTTGTGCCGCCCCCCTGGCAACAGTGGAAAAAGCATTATCCGTTGCCAAACAGCATCAGGGCGATATCCAGATTGAGCTATTTGGCAACTGGACTTTCGATGATGCCCGCGCCTGGTATAAAGCCGGCATTCGCCAGGCGATTTACCACCGGGGCCGGGATGCTCAGGCCAGCGGGCAAACCTGGAGCGAGGCGGATCTTAACCGCATGAAAGCCCTCTCGGATATTGGCCTGGAACTGTCTATTACCGGCGGCATCACCCCTGACGACCTGCACCTGTTCCGTGATATCGCGGTGCGCGCATTTATTGCCGGGCGTGCACTGGTTGATAACCCCAACCCGCCAGCCGTTGCCAGTGCCTTCCACCAACAAATTCAGGCCATCTGGGGGAGCAAATAATGCGCCAGCATCCACTCGGTATTTATGAAAAAGCCTTACCCAAAAACCTCACCTGGCCGGAAAGGTTAGTGCTGGCGAAAAGCTGTGGCTTTGATTTTGTCGAGATGTCAGTCGATGAAACCGATGAGCGCTTATCCCGCCTGGAGTGGTCTGCCAGCCAGCGAGCCTCCCTGGTGGAGTCCATGCTGGAAACCGGTGTATCTATACCGTCGATGTGCCTGTCCGCACACCGCCGTTTCCCTTTTGGCAGCAAAGATGAAGCCATTCGCCAACGCGCCAGAACCATTATGACCCAGGCTATCAGGCTGGCACGCGACCTGGGGATCCGCACCATCCAGTTAGCCGGGTATGACGTTTATTACGAAACTCCCGATGAAACCACGCTGCGTTATTTCACTGAAGGCATGGCCTGGGCTGTTGAGCAGGCAGCGGCGGCACAGGTGATGCTGGCTGTGGAAATCATGGACACCGAGTTCATGAACTCCATTACCAAATGGAAAAAGTGGGACGACTTACTTGCATCCCCCTGGTTCAGTGTTTACCCGGATGTCGGCAACCTCAGCGCCTGGGGGAATGACGTTGCCAGTGAACTCCGTCTGGGGATTAACCGCATTGCCGCCATTCACCTGAAAGACACGCTGGCTGTCACCGCAGACAGCCCGGGGCAATTTCGTGATGTGCCCTTTGGCCAGGGCTGTGTCGATTTTGTCGGCATCTTCAAAACCCTTGCAGAGCTGAATTATCGCGGCGCCTTTTTAATTGAGATGTGGACAGAGAAAGCCCAGGAGCCGGTGCTGGAAATTATTCAGGCTCGCCAGTGGATTGAACAACGTATGCAGGAAGGAGGATTTCCATGTTAGAGCAGTTAAAAAATGAAGTGCTGGCCGCCAACCTGGCGCTTCCTGAACACCAGCTGGTCACATTTACCTGGGGAAATGTCAGCGCTGTCTGCCGCGAGCAGGGCGTGGTGATTATCAAACCCTCAGGCGTAGAGTATGACGTGATGACAGCCGATGACATGGTGGTGGTTGATCTGGAAACCGGCGCAGTGGTGGAAGGGAAAAAGAAACCCTCTTCTGATACTGCCACCCACCTGGCGTTGTACCGCCGTTTTCCGGGCATTGGCGGCATTGTGCATACCCATTCCCGCCATGCGACAATCTGGTCACAGGCAGGCCTGGATTTACCCGCCTGGGGCACCACACAGGCAGACTATTTCTACGGCGCAGTACCCTGCACCCGGCTGATGCATGATGCTGAAATCGAACAGGATTACGAACTGCAAACCGGCAATGTGATTATCGAAACGTTTGAACAGCGCGACCTTGATCCCCTGCAGGTTCCGGCTGTGCTGGTGCATTCCCATGGCCCATTCGCCTGGGGAAAAGATGCCGCAGATGCCGTTCATAATGCAGTGGTACTGGAAGAGTGCGCATATATGGGGTTGTTCTCGCGCCAGCTCGCCCCACAATTACCGGATATGCAGCAAACCCTGCTGGATAAACACTATTTACGCAAACACGGGAAAAATGCCTACTACGGGCAATAATCGCCACCAGGTAAATAACATTGCCGGCACCAGCCAGTCTTCTGAAATTTAAAGCAAAAAGGGAAAAAATTTTCCCTTTTTCTCTACCTCTTGCGATCATAAACGCGGTAAACACCACGCAAAAAACCATCACCATGCCTGATGATACAACGCGCGAATCTCATTCAGAGTGGCTGCCCGCGGATTTCCTCCGGTGCACACATCGTCCAATGCGGCCTGAGCCAGGTGGTCAATGTCTTCTTTTTTCACACCAACATCGCGCAGGTGTTCCGGGATCCCCACATCATGGTTCAGCGATAAAACAGCCTGTATCGCCTTCTTGCGCACCTCTGCCAGCGTGCAACCCTCCACCGTTTCACCCATCGCTCTGGCGATATCACGGTATTTCTCACCGGTGTAATCCGCGTTGTATTGCATGATATGAGGCAACAGAATGGCATTAGCGACACCATGTGGAGTGTTATAAAACGCCCCTAAAGGGTGCGCCATACCATGTACCAGCCCCAGCCCAACATTGGAAAACCCCATCCCTGCCACATACTGGCCTAACGCCATCGCTTCGCCAGCAGCCGGATCACCTGCCACTGAACCACGTAAAGCACCGGCAATCATTTCAATGGCTTTAATATGCAGGGCATCCGTTAATGCCCAGGCACCTTTAGTGATATAGCCTTCTATAGCATGGGTCAGCGCATCCACACCCGTTGATGCTTTTAATGCCGCAGGCATGCCGTCCATTAAATCGGCGTCCACCAGCGCGACGGCGGGAATATCATGCGGGTCCACACAGACAAATTTCCGCTGGCGTTCGCGGTCGGTAATCACATAATTGATGGTCACTTCCGCCGCGGTTCCCGCTGTGGTGGGAATGGCAATCACTGGCACGCTGGGGCGCTGAGTGGGAGACAACCCTTCCAGGCTGCGCACATCCTGGTGTTCAGGATTATTGATAATAATACCGATTGCTTTCGCCGTATCCTGCGGTGAACCACCGCCAATGGCTATCAGGTAATCAGCACCGCTACGAATAAAGGCATCAACACCGGCCTGCACCACCTCGATAGTCGGGTTTGGCACAACGTCGGCGTAGAGTGTCCAGGGTAAATGAGCCTGGTCCAGTTGCCCGGTGACTTTGCCTACAACGCCACACTGGATAAGCGGGTTATCTGTCACTATCAATGCCCGGGTGAAGCCCCGGCGTTTTATTTCTCCCGCCAGCGAGGCGACAGCCCCACGACCAAACCAGGCGGTTTCATTCAGAATCATTCGGTTTGCCATGACATAGTCCCCCCTATAAGCGGTACGCTACTCTTCTATTCTCAGGCCGTAGGTTTTGAATTTTTCCAGCACAATGGCAATTTCTTCATCGCTAAGAATGGGAACAGGATCCTGAATCGCCAGCGTGGTCAGGTATAACTGCGCCAGTACCTCCACTTCGTGGGCCAGCCACAGCGCTTTTTCCAAATTCACCTCACAGGCAATTAAACCGTGATGCTGAAGCAGACAGGCTTTGCGGTTCTTCAGTGCCACACACACAAACTCGGACAATGCTTTGGTGCCAAAAGTCGCGTAGGGCGCGCAGGGAATGGTATTTCCGCCTGCGGCGGCAATCATGTAATGAATAGCAGGAATCGGCCGGTTCAGAATGGAGACGGCGGTGCAATACACCGCATGGTTATGCACCACTGCGTTAACATCAGGCCGCGTATGGTAGGCCGACAAGTGGAAGCGCCATTCACTGGAGGGTAATTTCCCCTCTTCGTGATGCCCCTGCTCATCAATGAAGACAATCTGGTCTGTGGTTAGCTTCTCATACGGAATGCCGGTCGGGGTTATCAACATACCGTTCTGAAAGCGAACACTGACATTACCTGCGGTTCCCTGGTTGAGACCGAGGCGCGTCATTTCCAGACAGGTATCAATAATCTGCCTGGACAACACTGTTCTTTCCATTATCTACCTCTCTTAATTTTCTGATGCTGAGAAATAACGCATCCCACGTTTTACTCGCGACTTTTTGAAAAACCTGCCTGTATCTTCAGATTCATTATTTTTTTATAAAATGTCTCAAGTTTATTTTGTGACCGCCATCAAGCCTTATCATCAATAAACAAAGTTTCCTGAGAAAAACACAAATAAAAAATGTTGGTTTTAATTATTTTTTATTCAAACGGTCATTTATGAGAGGAAATGACCGTTTGAATAAAAAGATCAAAAATCGGTCATCGCGCATTTTTATATGGAAATTAAAAACAGAAGAAAGATCGGCATTAATAGTGATACAACTCACACAATATAATGGAAAAGACCTTATTTGTGACCAGCTTCATATTCAGCCAGTTTTTTTATTCGAGAATGGTCTCCAGAGTTCAGCCGCCACATGAAGACAGACACACCCTGTTAGGGGCGAGCCGGGCTTACTCTTGCGCTTTCTGGCAGGCCACCAGACAGCGCTCGCCTTGGTTGTTGAACATATCAGAACTAACGAGGACGCTATGGGCAATATTTCTCTGCAATCTCAAAGCTACCGGGTAGCCGCCGGAGAAAAGAGTAAAAGTTACATCATTCCGTTTGCGTTGTTATGCTCATTATTTTTTCTCTGGGCAGTGGCAAATAATCTTAATGATATTCTTTTACCACAATTTCAGCAGGCATTTACCCTCAATAATTTCCAGGCAGGGTTGATTCAGTCTTCATTTTATTTTGGCTACTTTGTCATTCCCATTCCTGCCGGGATATTGATGAAAAAGCTCAGTTATAAAGCAGGCATTATTACAGGTTTATTTCTGTATGCCATTGGTGCTGCTTTATTCTGGCCTGCAGCAGAAGCGATGAACTATACACTGTTTCTGCTTGGGTTATTTATTATTGCCGCCGGGCTGGGTTGTCTGGAAACTGCTGCTAATCCGTTTGTAACTGTATTAGGGCCAGAAGAAGGCGGGCATTTTCGCCTTAATCTCGCCCAAACGTTTAACTCTTTCGGTGCCATTATTGCCGTCGTGTTTGGCCAGAGTTTAATTCTGTCGCATGTGCCTCACCAGCCACAATCAGTACTGGACGGGATGTCCACAGAACAACTGGCGACCTATAAACACAGCCTGGTATTGGCAGTTCAGACACCGTACATGATTATTGTCGCTATTGTTTTGCTGGTCGCCCTGTTCATTATGCTGACCCGTTTCCCGGCCATTCAAAGTGAACAGCAAGACAGCGAGAGCGCTTCTCAGAGCTCATTCCTGTCATCGTTACGGCGCCTGGTGCATATCCGCCACTGGCGGTGGGCAGTGCTGGCACAGTTCTGTTATGTCGGTGCACAAACAGCCTGCTGGAGTTACCTGATTCGCTACGCCATTGAAGAAATCCCCGGTATGACACCTGGTTTTGCCGCCAATTACCTGACCGGCACTATGGTGTGCTTTTTCATTGGGCGTTTCTCTGGCACCTGGTTAATTCGCCGCTTCGCACCCGGAAAAGTGCTGGCAACCTATGCCTTCATTTCCATGGCACTGTGCCTGATTTCCGCCTTTACCGGTGGGCATGTTGGGTTACTGGCACTCACACTGTGCAGCGCCTTTATGTCCATTCAGTACCCCACCATTTTCTCACTGGGTATCCGCCAGTTGGGTTCCGACACCAAATATGGTTCCTCTTTCATTGTAATGACCATTATTGGCGGCGGCATCGTGACACCCATTATGGGCTTCGTGAGTGATGCGGCAGGGAATATCCCCAGTGCAGAGTTGGTTCCGGCTCTTTGCTTCGCTGTGATCTTTATTTTCGCCCGTTTCCGTTCCGGGGAACAAACAAACTAATACGCTGTATTCCTGATTACGTTAAGGAGTTTTCAATGAAAAAGAATAACTTACCTAAGATTGGTATCCGCCCGGTGATTGATGGCCGCCGTATGGGTGTGCGTGAATCACTGGAAGAACAAACAATGAATATGGCGAAGTCTACCGCCGCGCTGTTAAGTGAGCATTTACGCCACGCCAGCGGTGCGAATGTGGAGTGTGTTATTGCCGACACCTGCATTGCCGGTATGGCGGAAGCCGCAGCCTGCGAAGAAAAATTCAGCCAGCTCAATGTTGGGCTGACTATTACCGTAACACCTTGCTGGTGCTATGGCAGTGAAACCATCGACATGGACCCCACCCGGCCCAAAGCCATTTGGGGTTTTAACGGAACCGAGCGTCCTGGTGCCGTTTATTTAGCTGCCGCGCTCGCCGCACACAGTCAAAAAGGGATCCCGGCATTTTCTATTTATGGCCATGACGTACAGGATGCAGATGACACCACAATCCCGGCAGATGTGGAGGCTAAACTCCTGCGTTTTGCCCGGGCAGGCCTGGCGGTGGCAACGCTGAAAGGTAAGAGCTACCTCTCTTTGGGCGGTGTGTCGATGGGTATTGCCGGTTCAATTGTCGACCATAACTTCTTCGAATCCTGGCTTGGTATGAAAGTACAGGCTGTGGATATGACTGAACTGCGCCGTCGCATTGACCAGAAAATTTATGATGAAGATGAACTGGAAATGGCGCTGGCATGGGCAGATAAAAACTTCCGCTATGGCGAAGATAAAAACGCCAAACAGTACCAGCGCAATGCAGAACAACACCATGCGGTACTTAAAGAAGGTTTGCTGATGGCAATGTGCATCCGCGACATGATGCACGGCAACCCTAAACTGGCTGAAAAAGGCCGGGTTGAGGAATCTTTAGGTTATAACGCGATTGCCGCAGGCTTCCAGGGGCAGCGCCACTGGACAGATCAATACACTAACGGCGATACCGCAGAATCCTTGCTGAACAGTTCGTTTGACTGGAACGGTGTTCGCGAGCCTTGTGTTATTGCCACAGAAAACGACAGCCTCAATGGTGTGGCAATGTTGCTTGGCCACCAGCTGACCGGCACAGCGCAAATCTTTGCTGATGTGCGCACTTACTGGTCACCAGAAGCGGTGCAACGGGTAACCGGCCAGGCGCTCACCGGCCATGCAGCCAGTGGGATTATTCACCTGATTAACTCAGGCTCTGCCGCTCTGGATGGCACTGGTAAACAACAAGACAGCGCAGGTAAACCCACCATTAAACCTCACTGGGAAATCAGCCAGCAGGAAGCTGATGCCTGCCTTGCCGCCACACAGTGGTGCCCTGCCATCCATGAGTATTTCCGTGGCGGTGGCTTCTCTTCCTGCTTCCTGACTGAAGGCGGCATTCCGTTCACCATGACCCGCGTCAATATCATTAAAGGCCTGGGCCCGGTGCTGCAAATTGCCGAAGGCTGGAGTGTCGAACTCCCTGAGGCAGTTCACGATGCCCTGAACAAACGCACAGATTCCAGTTGGCCAACCACCTGGTTTGCTCCACGCCTGACCGGCAATGGCCCCTTCACAGATGTTTACTCGGTAATGGCGAACTGGGGCGCGAACCATGGCGTGCTCACCATCGGCCATGTTGGCGCAGACTTTATCACCCTGGCGTCCATGCTGCGCATTCCTGTGTGCATGCACAACGTTGAACCAGAAAGTATTTATCGCCCGTCCAGCTGGTCTGCACACGGTATGGATAGTGAAGGCCAGGATTACCGCGCCTGCCAGAACTATGGGCCGCTGTATAAACGTTAATTGTATACACGTGAACCTGCCCGCCCTGCCGCCCCTGCGGCAGGGCCAGGCACTTGTCTGGAGTGAGTATGAAACAAGACATCATTCTGGTGCTGGATTGCGGTGCAACCAATATCCGGGCGATTGCCGTTAATAAGCAAGGCCACATTGTTGGCCGGGCGACGACGGAAAACACCAGCATTCCTTCCCCGGAAAACCCAACCTGGCACTTATGGTCTCTGGACGCCATCCTTGCAAATTTTGCCCTGTGCTGCCAACAACTTGGCACCACGCTGGCAAATTGCACCCTTCGGGCTGTCACAGTGACAACCTTTGGCGTGGATGGCGCACTGGTCGATAAACAGGGCAATATGCTGTATCCCATTATTAGCTGGAAATGCCCGCGCACAGCCAGCATGGTTGCTCACACCGACCAGTTAATGCCGCTGGTGCGCCGCCAGGCAATCAGTGGTGTGGGGGAATTTGGCTTTAATACCATTCATAAACTGGTGTGGCTTAAAGAGAATCACCCGGAGAAACTGGAACAGGCCCATGCCTGGCTGTTTATTTCTTCACTGATTAACCACCGGCTAACCGGGAAGCTGACAACCGATATGACCATGGCGGGTACCAGCCAGTTGCTGGATATCCGCACCCGGACGTTCAGCCGTGACATTCTTCAGGCGATTGGCGTGAAAGAAAACCTGTTTCCGCCACTGGTTGATGCCGGAGCCCTGGTGGGCACACTGCTGCCCGAAGCCGCTACACAACTTGGCTTACCGGCGCATATACCCGTCATTTCTGCCGGGCATGATACGCAGTTCGCGCTATTCGGCGCGGGGGCTGCGCAGGATGAACCGGTGCTCTCTTCCGGCACCTGGGAAATCCTGATGGCACGCACACCACACCTTGATACCGCCCGGCTCACCCGCCACAGTGGCACAACCTGTGAATCAGACAGTATTCCCGGTTTGTTCAATCCCGGCATGCAGTGGCTGGCATCGGGTACGCTGGAATGGATCCGCAAATTATTTTGGCAGGCAGATACACCGTGGTCACAGATAGTCGATGAAGCGCGCAGAATCGCCCCCGGCTGTGATGGCGTACAGATGATGTGTGATTTGCTGGCAGGCGGGCAGGCCGGATGGCAGGGTGTTTCACTCAATACAACTCGCGGGCATTTTTACCGGGCGGCACTGGAATCCCTGAGCCTGTCCCTGAAAAACAATCTACAGATACTCGAACGTATTGGTGGCTTCCACACCCAGGAATTGTTGATGGTAGGCGGCGGTAGCAGGAATACGCTGTGGAACCAGATCAAAGCCGATACGCTGGGCATTCCGGTCAAAGTGCTCGACGAAGCAGAAACCACCGTTTGCGGCGCAGCCATGTTTGCCTGGTATGGCGCAGGTGAATTCAGCAGCGCCGGGCAGGCCAGAGCACAAGTCACTTTCCATTACCGCTACTTTTACCCGGAAACCCCGCAGGCTATGGCCTCTGGCAGTGTGGCATCTGCCACCGTGCAGTAACCCCACAAGGAGAACACAATGTTAAAAACAATATCACCACTGATTTCCCCCGAACTGCTGAAGGTCCTTGCTGAAATGGGGCACGGGGATGAAATTATCTTTTCAGATGCCCACTTTCCGGCTCACAGCATTGGCCCACAGGTGATCCGCGCAGACGGGTTAATGGTCAGTGATTTACTGCGTGCCATTATTCCGTTATTCGAGCTGGACAGCTACGCACCGCCGTTAATTATGATGGCTGCCGTAGAAGGCGATACGCTGGACCCGGAAGTAGAAGTTCGTTACCGCAAGGCGTTATCAGCACAACTTCCCTGCCCGGAGATAATTCGTATTGAACGTTTTGCTTTTTATGAACGGGCGAAAAACGCTTTTGCCATTGTTATCACAGGAGAATGCGCCAAATATGGCAATATCTTGTTAAAAAAAGGGGTAACCCCTCTGTAGAGCCGTGCTTCCTGAACAGACCGGAGACCAACATGAAACCAGCGCGCCACCAGGCTATTGTGGAATTACTGATGCAGTACCAAAGTTTGACGACCGGCGCGCTCGCCAGCAAATTGCATGTCAGCCAGGAAACCATTCGGCGCGATCTAGGCGAACTCCAGGCTCAGGGGAAAATACAACGCAGCCATGGGCGCGCCCGCTCCATTCGCCGGGAAAACCATGACAGCGGGGACCCTTTTCATATCCGGTTGAAAAGTCATTATGCCCATAAAGCGGATATTGCCCGTGAAGCCATGGAATGGATAGATGCAGGCATGGTTATCGCACTGGATGCCAGCTCAACCTGTTGGTACCTGGCTCGCCAGTTACCCGATATTGAACTCACCGTATTTACCAACAGCCACCCTATTTGCCACGAACTGGGAAAACACGAACAAATCAACCTGATTATCTCCGGGGGGCAACTACAGCGAAAATACGGCTGTTACTTAAATAATGGCCTGATACATCAGTTAAAATCACTGGAGATCGATTTGTTTATTTTTTCCTGTGAAGGCGTGGACCAACAGGGGCAACTCTGGGATTCCAATATCTATAATGCGGAGTTTAAATCTGTTCTGCTTAAACGCGCCGGGCAGTCTTTATTATTGGTAGATAAAAGCAAATTCAACCGCTCCAGCGAAGTCAAAATCGGTATGCTGGATGATGTCACACATATTATTTCAGATGTCGATACACAAAGCCTGGTTGCCCCCATTTAGCACACCCACCACCACAAGCTAGTGAGAACCCACCAGGAATAAGCAATATTCCAGGCAGAAAAACGGCATAAGCAGGTTAATTTCGCTACACTTACCCCCTGAAAACTGACTGCCAGGTGGCGGTCTTGTAGCCACAAACAGGGAACACGCTATGTTGATACCTCACTCACTGGCGCGCTGGGCGCTGCCTGCATTATTACCTTTCACCTTTTCACTGGCTTATGCCGCCGCACCCGATACCACTGCTGGTGAGCTGGTGAATAAAGTCGCACTGCCTGCCGACCACGGCTTACAGGAAGCCGCCGAGCAATACCTGATAACCTACCACTCAGTCAGTGGCGTGGACGGGAAAACCCCGCGCGAAGACACCGCCGCACTGTTTATTCCCCATGGCAAAATGCCGGACGGTGGCTGGCCGGTAGTGGTCTGGACACACGGAACCGTGGGTGTGGGCCGGGATTGTGCGCCATCACTGAACCCGCGTACTGCCAGAGACAGCCAGTACCTGAATACCTGGTTATCGCTGGGGTTTGCAGTTGTTGCACCCGATTATGCCGGGCTGGGCTCTTCCGGGTTACACCATTACCTGAACGCCCGGGCAGAAGCCTGGAGTGTGCTGGACAGCGTGCGGGCGGCACTGAAAAACTTTCCGCTGGCTAACAAACTGGTGCTGGTTGGGCAGTCTCAGGGGGCGCATGCGGCCTTTTCCACCGCGGGCTGGCAGCCTGACTACGCGCCAGAACTGCATGTACGCGCCACCGTGTTAACCGGCACACCTTTTTTTGATGACACACTTTCTGCCGATAAACTCTTCACCGGTGAATCAACCGGGGATGGCGGTGATCCGAAGATTCCATATGCGTTTTATATTTACCTTTCCGCCGCCGATCACAACCCGGCGCTAAAACCGGAAAATGATTTTCAGCAAAAAGCCCTGCCGTTACTCAATGAGGCCAGTAAGCTGTGCATCACACCACTCACCCAGGCTGTTATGGCTGAAAAACTCAATGCGGCCAACAGCCTGAAACCCGCGATTCAGTCGGTTCTAGTTGAGCAAACACCCACACTGCGTTACCCAACCCTGCATATTAACCACCCGGTATTTATTGGCATTGGCGGCAATGACATCAATGTACCCACCGCCATGCAGCAGCACTTTGCCAGTGCGGTGAAAGCCGCCGGAACAGATGTTGAAATCCGTGAATACCCGGGGCTGGACCACAGTGGAACGGTTAACCCGTCCTTACGTGACTCCGTACCTTTTGTGATTCACGCGCTATCTGCCAAACAATAATTGTGCTCACCTCCCCGGCCAGCAAGGCCGGGGCTGGCGACAAAAAAATTTCACTTTTTTGGGGTTGAAAAAAACACCAGCCACCCTATATTTCATTGCGGAGGGGGCACAGCTCCCACCACAAAACATGAACTGCTTTTTGAATATTGACTATGTTCAGGAGGTTAATCATGGCACGTAATGCTTTGTCTTTATTCCCATTGTTTTCAGATTCACTGTTCCCTGACCGCTTCAACCGAATTGACCGGTTGTTCAGCCAGCTGACTGGCGATGCACCACTTAGTGGCGCACCTTCCTACGATATCAAACGTACTGGCGATAACCGCTACGACTTAATTCTGAGTGTACCAGGCTGGAAAGAACACGAACTGCAAATTGAAACCACCGGTGGGCAGCTCACTATTTCCGGTAAGCATGAAGAAGAAAAAGGCGCTAGCGAAGAGAGCTGGATTCACCGCGGAATCAGCCGCGCCAGCTTCCGTTCCAGCTTCAGCCTGCCAGACAGTGTCACCGTCACCGGCGCTGCGCTGAACGAAGGGTTACTCACTATCAGCCTGCTACAGGAAATTCCGGAAGAAGAGAAACCACAGCGGATTGCGATCACAAACAGCAACAGTAAAGCACTTGAACACCAGGTGTAAGCGTCGCATAACAGTAAGGCCGCGCCTGGTTTCGGCCAGGCGCTCTGATAACACGAAGTATCCTTAACATCTTTATACAACGTAAGGAGAATGCATGAAGACGAATCGTCAGGCACGTCAGTTATTAGGGCAGGATCATTGGTTGTCGAACCACCGCAAACTGGTCATTCACGATAATGCTGCCACCATTGTAAAACATGGCTCCGGGCGGCACCGCCATCTCAACCAAAGTGAATAAGTGAATTGATGCGTCCGGGGGTGTCCTTGTGACGAACAGCCCCGGACGCATTTTTTTTATCGCGTCTCAACAGGCACGCTTACATTAATGCCACTGTTTTTCTTTTAGTACACTTCCCCAGATAAAAGCCACACCGACGGATGAGAACCCACTCTTCCCGGCTGCTTTATCATTCCCGGTAAGTCAGAACCTGCTCACCTTTACGCCACTGGCGTGGGCTTACCCCAAACCAGCGACGGAACGCGCGGGAAAACGCGCTCACTTCTGAATACCCCAGTAGCAATGCCATCTCCGACACCGGTAACTGGTTCTGTTGTAAATAGTGCGTCGCCATTTCACAGCGAACTTTATCCACCAGCGTGGTAAAACTCACGCCCTGCTCACGTAACCGGCGTTGCAGTGAACCACAAGACAGGCCCATTTTTTCCGCGACATCGTCAAGTGCCGGTTCACCCATAGCCAGTTGCAGGTGCACTTGCGTGCGCGTCTGGTCAACGATGCCCTGGTTGGGCACCCGGCTGTTCAGGCGGCGAATAGCATCCTGCATCACCAGCAATAGCATTGGGTCGCTGTCTGGCATGGCCCGGGAAAGCTCACGTTTAGGGATAATCAGCGAGTTAAAAGGCTGCTCAAAATACACTGGCGCATCGAACAGTTTACAGTGTTCGTGCCACTGTTCCGGGCGCGGGTGCTCAAAATGCACTTCCCGTGGTGCCCAGTGTGGGCCCATAGCATGGCGAATCAGGTTCATAAACATGCCTAACGTCAGCTCGGCATCCTGCCGACGGGCAAGAATTGCGCCATGGCGCACCTGGTAATCCAGCCGCCAGCAATCGCCTTTATCTACCATGCGCACTAAGGTGTCGTGCTGGTGATACGGAAACGCGTTTGCCACGTTATGCAGCGCCTGTTCCAGCGTGCCGGAACACAAACCGATATAGCCAATCAGGCCTAATGACTGCGGTTTAAACTGCCGTCCGTAGTGTAAACCGAAATTATCAAAACCTGAGTTATGCGCAGCTTCTTCCATTACCCGGCAATAATTAACCAACCCGAGGCTGAGTGTTGGGCTGGCAAGCAATTCGGGGTCGACGCCACTGATACCAAACACCCGGTCTGCATCACCACCGTACTGGCTAATAAAATCACCCAGACCGGAGGCGGCGGCAGACAGAACCCCCATATTTCCCCCTGCTGCGCTGTTAAGCGAGCCGGAGAGCGCCGAATGCAGCGAAGGCGTTGTCATCATTGCTTCACCTTTACCTGTTAATGAATGGGATAAGTGAGAGCAATATTCGTACCACTTATGGGGTTAAACAGAATCAATCAGTTAGCAGCCAGAACACCCTGCTGGTGCGCTCCCGGGAGCCTGGCTGCCCACTCGTAGTGCACCCGGTCATCACGGTGCATCACAAGGGCCACTGCAGCAAACGTTATGCCCCAACAGGCAACAGAGACTCTTCTTCCATAAAACGGTGGCACAAACGCACTGTATGCCCAACCCATTCATTTCCCAGGCTTTGGGCCATCTCCGTTTGTGCGTGAGAAGCCACCCAGGCAGTAAGCTGTATACGGCGCTGCATCAATAATGCGGGAACCACCGCTATGTCTGCGTCAGAAAGATGCGCCACTTGCTCATAACCCGCCAGCCAGTTCTCCACCCAGGCTTCAGCCCGCGGGTGGTGCTCCACAAAACTGATAGCGGCAGCCAGGTCATGGAGATACCAGCCCATACCGCAATCATCAAAGTCAATCACCCGGGTTTCACCCTGCCAGAGCAATAAATTGGTGAGACGCAGATCGGCATGGATCAGCCCAAATCGCGCCTGATCCTGGCCATATTCATTGAGTTGATGGCGAATACGCGCCAGAGCTGCATCCACCACGTCATGGTTGTGGTGGGTAAGCCCTTGTGCATCACGCCAGTCGCCCCAGTGCCCTTCTGCGCTAACCATTGACGGGTGGTCCCACAAAATACGCCGAAAACCTTCCGGTTTGCGCCACTGCCTGCTGTGCTGGTGCAACCGTGCGGTAATTTCCCCCAACTGGCGAAAAGCCCTGGGATCCACGCCGGTGTCTGGCATGTCACCGTCAATCCAGTGAAACAAAACAGCATGGCGCACCTGCCCGCCTGCCAGCGGCAATGTTTGTACCCGCACACCTTCACAGTCAACCAGCGCCTCTGGCACCGGAATACCGGCTTCGCGCAGGGCATCCAGCCACAATAGCTCGCTTTCGATATCCACTTTTTCATGGTAATCGCCACGGTGCAGGCGCAGGGCATAGCGTTTCCCCCCGGCAGTCACTACAAAGGTGGCGTTTTCAGAACGGCATAACAGGCGGATTTCGCCCTGCAATGGTGCCGGGTAACGGCGCAGTGCCTGCTGCGCCAGTAGTGTCAGAGTTGTGTTGTCCAGGGTGTCATACTGTTTTGCACTCATGAATATTGTCCGTCTGGTTCAGGGTGCATTCAGCATGAAGTTATTTCCCCTTGTCGCGCTTGACACTACAGCCGCAAAAATTGACCCAGACCACTATTCACGCCGCTTTTCTCCGTCAACTTGACATCAGCGCGCAAGAATCGACGCGCTGATGTCAAGTTTTCCCCACCGCACTGGCGGCATTATCAGAGAGCAAACGCACCAACATTCGCAAAATAAGACGTTCACAAAATAACGCGTTCACACAACGACGATAACTGACGGGGATACAAATATGACGACAAAACTTAAGCCCACACTGGGCGCCCTGCACTTGTGGGGTATTGCCGTGGGTCTGGTCATATCCGGAGAGTATTTTGGCTGGAGCTATGGTTGGGGAGTGGCAGGCACACTGGGGTTTTTGATTACCACATTGTTTATTGCTGCAATGTACACCTGTTTTATTTTCAGCTTTACCGAGCTGACCACCGCCATTCCGCAGGCCGGTGGCCCGTTTGCCTACAGCCGTAAAGCCTTTGGCGATACTGGCGGCCTGATTGCAGGTATGGCAACCCTGATTGAGTTTGTCTTTGCACCACCTGCTATTGCCATGGCGATAGGTGCTTACCTGAATGTGCAGTTCCCCGGGTTGGACCCGAAATATGCGGCGGTAGGCGCGTATATCGTCTTTATGGGGCTGAATATTCTGGGCGTAAAACTGGCTGCCATGTTCGAACTGGTGGTCACCATTCTGGCGGTTATCGAACTGCTGGTGTTTATGGGCGTGGTTTCCCCCGGCTTTACCATGAGCAATTTTGTTGCCCATGGCTGGGCAGGCAGCGATGGTTTCTCACTGAGTTCTGTTTCCGGTATGTTTGCCGCCATTCCTTTCGCTATCTGGTTCTTCCTGGCGATTGAAGGGGCTGCCATGGCCGCAGAAGAAGCGAAAGACCCGAAACGCACCATTCCACGCGCCTATATCACCGGTATTCTTACTCTGGTGGTACTGGCAATTGGTGTGATGTTGCTGGCAGGTGGCGCAGGCGACTGGCGTAAACTGTCCGACATTAACGACCCGCTGCCACAGGCAATGAAAATGATTGTTGGCGAGCACTCCAGCTGGATGCATATGCTGGTGTGGATTGGCCTGTTCGGCCTGATTGCCAGTTTCCACGGGATTATTCTTGGCTATTCTCGCCAGTTCTTTGCGCTGGCCCGTGCCGGTTACCTGCCTCACGGCCTTGCAAAACTTTCCCGCTTCCAGACACCACACCGTGCAATTCTGGCCGGTGGTGTGATTGGTATCATCGCGATTTTCTGTGATGGCGTGAACCTGCAGGGCATGAGCCTGACCGCCGCCATGATAACCATGGCCGTGTTCGGTGCCATTGTGATGTATATCATGAGCATGCTGAGCCTGTTCCGCCTGCGCCGCAGCGCACCGGAGCTGGAGCGCAGTTACCGTGCGCCGGGTTACCCGGTTATTCCGGCAATTGCGCTGGTTTGTTCCGTGATTTGCCTGGTGGCGATGTTGTGGTTTAACCCGGAAATTGGTGGGTTGTTTATTGCCTTTATGGTTGCGGGTTATCTCTATTTTCTGTCGACGAAGTCGCGCCGGGATGATGTGGCGAATGCGGAGATGGTGTTAGAGAGTGAGTAGTGTTTTTTGCCCGTGGGGCGGGGTTTGTTCACTTACAGTGATGCCAGCTGTTTCCGTTCACTTCCAGTGGTGTGGTTAATGTGGCTACACAGCCTGTGAACGGGCTAAGGGGGCTCGCCCCCTTTGCAATCCCCGTTTTCGCGGGCGACCGGTGCAGTGTAGTACGCTCACCGGGTGTGGTTGTTTCTGTTCACTTTACATAGTGTCATGTGTAGTTGTTTCCGTTCACTTCCAGTGATGTGGTTAATGTGATTTCACAGCCTGTGAACGGGCTAAGGGGGCTCGCCCCCTTTGCAATCCCCGTTTTCGCTGGCGACCGGTGCTGCGCACTGCGTTCACCTCCGGGCAGTCAGCCTGCGGCCGGCTCGACTCGGCATCCATGCCTCGGTTCGCCTTATTCCGCCGTCCGGGCGGAATAACCTTGTCTTCCTTTCTCCGGTTCACCGGTCTTACGCGAGCAGGCCTCGCTGCAAGTAGCGGGTTGTTTGTGTTGTGCTGAGTGGCTGTAAGTCCTGTGCCCGGTATATCTTTTTGATGTTTTTTGCTGTGAGCATACAGGCGGGTGTGGGGTGTGGCCTCTAAATCGTTGAGGCGTGCCTGGCGGGCCGGGGCTGCCTGC
>NZ_JJMI01000056.1:0-58358 GCF_000705335.1 Mangrovibacter sp. MFB070 | reverse complement strand
GATTGCGACGTTGACTGTGACATTGATTCGGAGGTTACACTCATTACATCTAAACCTTTACGGCGTCATGCTCATCATTAAACGCCTGCCAGCTCGCGCCACCAGGCTCTCAGGTTAAACACCCGCACAGGCAACAACTATTCATACTGGCTACACGCCAGCTACAACAATACAGAATGTTGAGACCGATACAGGCACTGTCCAGGGTACGTCCGTAAGTGTTTGTATGCTGCCTTGCTGTAAACAAGGGCTCACAGCGAGACTACCAGGCAAAATAAATACGAGCGCAGGCATATATGCCCGCCAACGATAAGACAAATGATAATTCTTATCAATTCTATAGTTATAAAAACCTCATTTTTTACACGCGCAGACGTTATAAATCAACGCATACACGTAAAAACAACACATATTGTGTAAGTTTTCCCTGACCGGGAACAAAATTGCAGCAGTTGCGCTGCCCACTATGCCAGTATTGAGCAAATTGCGCGCCGTGCCAGCCACACCAAACCACACAAAAAGCCCCGCTATTCACAGCGAGGGTTGAGTCGCGTAAGACCGGTGAACCGCAGAAAGGAAGACAAGGTTATTCCGCCCGGATGGCGGAATAAGGCGAACCGAGGCATGGATGCCGAGTCGAGCCGGCCGCAGGCTGACTGCCCGGAGGTGAACGCAGTGCGCAGCACCGGTCGCCCGCGAAAACGGGGATTGCAAAGGGGGCGAGCCCCCTTTAGCCCGTTCACTGGCTGTGAAGCCACATTAACCACGCCACTGGAAGTGAACGGAAACAACTACACTGTAAGTGAACGGAACTTTCACCGCACTGGCATCAGTACAAAGCAACAAAACCAGGATAACAAAGGGGCGAGCCCCTTAAATCGCCCATCCCCCGGCATAAAACGCCACCAGCGCAACAGCAATCACCAGCGTCCCCACATTCAGCTTACGCCATTCACCAGACACAATACGGCCAATCACCAGCGCAGCAAAACCCAGCATAATCCCGGTGACAATATTGCAAGTCAGAACAATAAACACCGCAGTGATAAGGCCCGCCATCGCATCGACAAAATCATCAAAATCAAGGCGCGACACATTACTCAGCATCAGCAACCCCACATACATCAGTGCAGGCGCAGTAGCATAAGCAGGCACCAGGTAAGACAGCGGAGACAGGAACATAATCAGCAGGAACAACAAACCAATCACTACAGCTGTCAGGCCGGTTTTACCGCCAGCAGCCGTACCTGCAGCAGACTCAATATACACCGCCGCCGGCGCCGCTCCCACAAGGCCGGAGAACACACTGCTCACTGAGTCACTGGTCAGCGCTTTACCACCATCAATAATCTGCCCGTCTTTATCCAGCAGATTAGCCTGGCCTGCCACAGCACGAATCGTACCGGTGGCGTCGAATACCGCCGTCATAACCAGAGCCAGCACACTGGGTAAAACAACCGGGTTCAGCGCCCCCATAATGTCCAGGCTGCCAATCAGTGAATGCCCATTTTCATCGTTCAGGGAAGGCATTTGAAAGAAACCGTGGAAGTGAACTGATGGGTCAAAAATCAGCCCAACCACAGAAACCCCAACGATAGTTATCAGAATCCCGCCTGGTACTTTCAGCTTTTCCAGGCCAATTATCACGGCCAGGCCAATCAGTGACATAATCACAGGAAAACTGGCGAAATCACCCAATGCAACGGGTAAACCATCCAGCGGGTTTTTGATAACCAGACCAACCCCATTGGCAGCAATTAATAACAGGAACAGGCCAATCCCAATCCCGGTACCTTGCGCAACACCCGCGGGCAGGTTACGTAAAATCCAGCTACGAATACCCGTTGCAGAAATAACACTGAACAAAACCCCCATCAGGAATACCGCGCCCAACGCAACAGGAATACTGATGTGTTGCCCCAGCACCAGGCTGAATGCCGTAAAAGCAGTTAACGAAATAGCGCAACCAATGGCCAGTGGCAGGTTAGCCCACAGCCCCATAAGGAGAGAGCCAAAACCCGCAACCAGGCACGTTGCTACAAATACGGCAGTGGGTGGGAACCCTGCTTTACCGAGCATGCCAGGCACTACAATGACGGAGTAAACCATGGCGAGGAAGGTTGTCAGGCCAGCGATGACTTCCTGGCGCACGGTGCTGCCACGTGCTGAAATTTTGAACCAGGCGTCGAGAGAGCCGCCGGCACGCGGAGAAGGTGTAGACATACTGAAAATCCTCTGAGATTTCTTGGCTGGTTTTACTGCGAAGAGACAACCCGGTAAACGTAAACTTCCCGCAACTGATGTGAGATACAGCGAGGCACCACAAAAGCAAACGTTTAACTTCGCAAGCGAAAACACTGACTGTTTTTTGAGGCCTGCGATTATCAAGCCTTCTCACAGCCATTTTCAACTTTACTGTGCGGCTTTTCGCGAAAAAAAACGTTCTGTTGACCAGAGATTAACCAGCCGATGCGCAATCGTTATCGTCCATGCGCAATGCTGCAACAATATTGCAGCATTAAACCTGCTTTAGCGGCAAAGCACTGGGGTGCCATCAGGTGCTGAGGGTCAGAGGCCCGCCAACCTCGATGGCTTTTTGCCAGGCTGCGCGGGATTCCACAGCAGAAAGCCAGCGGCGGGTATGAGGAAGATCTTCAGGCGCGCGCCGGGCAAGCATGGCAATCACCGGGAAGCTCATTTGAAAATCAGCGCAGCTGATAGCATCGCCGGCAAACCACTCATGGGCTTCCAGATGTTGCTCCACGAAGTTGACATGCGTATCAATGCGCCGGTTAAGCCAGGTCTTTTGTACCGCCTCGCCAAACATCGCTCCAATCTTGCGGAACATTTCGGGCACAGGAGGCCTGTCGAGGTTACCAAATACCGTTTTCATTACCATCAGCGGCATCAGTGAGCTTTCTGCATAATGCAACCAAAATCGGTAATCAGCGCGGGACTGAGCAGCCGAGGGTTTAAACTGATTTTGCACATCGTAGGTTTCCTGAAGATATTCCAGAATAGCGCCAGACTCTGCCAGTACCAGGCCGTTATCCTCCAGGACAGGGGAACTCCCCAGCGGATGAACACGCTTCAGTGCATCCGGTGCCAATAATGTACTTTCCCGTTGGTAACGCACCAGCTCGTAAGGCAACCCTAACTCCTCCAGCATCCACAAGATCCGGTGAGAACGTGAGTTAGTGAGGTGATGCAGTTTCATACTTATCCCCTAATAAGAACACCCTGTTTTAACTATATCCAAAATAAGCAAATTTGCCGGAAAGCCATGAGCAAAACGCCATGTTTTACTGGCAACTTCAAACTGAAGGCTATAAAAAGATGTCGGCAACCTGGTGAAAATATTTAGGAAATAAATACACAACAAAAAATTGTGTGTTTTTCATACAGCGCACTATACTTACTTATGTCGGGGTGCACCGGTACCTGAAAGCAAAGGCTGTAAAGGGGCTCCGATGTCGGGGGAAACCCTCCTGCCCAATGCGGGATAGAGCGAAAGACAACCGGCAAAACGAAAGCGCCAGCAATGGCGCTTTCGTCGTTGTGAAACAGCAGTGAATCCCTGTGGGTGCCCTGCAGGTTAAAGAGAAAATTTAAGGAAAATCGGTTTACTGATTTTCAGCCTTTTACTACGGCAAAGGAAAAACCACGCTTTTTCCTTTGCCGTCAGCAACCTCAAGCGCCAGAAATGGCGCTTTCGTCGTTCAGGCAGGGCTATAGCAGTTTTAATGCTACTTATCTTCCAGCAGGCGGGCACCACTGCCCTGCTCACCCAGTTTATCGCCTGGGTTGCGCAACGGACAATCACTGCGCGACAGGCAGCCACAACCAATACAACCATCCAGTTCATCCCTCAGGGCTTCCAGGGTTTTGATACGGTGATCCAGTTCTTCCCGCCAGCCCGAGGAAAGCTGTTTCCATTCGGCAGGAGTCAGCCGGTGCCCTTCAGGCAAAACACTAAAGGCTTCACCAATGGTTGACAGCGGAATACCAATACGTTGCGCAATCTTAATTATTGCTACATAACGCAACACATCACGCGTGTAACGCCGCTGATTACCACTGTTTCTCGTACTTTTAATCAGGCCTTTGCTTTCATAAAAATGCAGCGCAGAAACTGCCACGCCACTACGCCTGGCAACATCACCGGGCGTGAGGAGCGCTTTTATACGGGGAGATTTATTTTGCATAATTCGCTTTACCTCAAGTTAACTTGAGGAATTATACTCGCCCCAGATGAAACTTTCTAATTGAGAGCAACGCGAGGGAGTCTTATGTCACATCAGGATATTATCCAGACGCTGGTTGAGTGGATTGATGAACATATTGATCAGCCTTTAAACATTGATGTTGTGGCGCAGAAATCGGGCTATTCGAAGTGGTATTTACAGCGGATGTTTCGGGGAGTCATGCACCAAACGCTGGGGGATTATATCCGCCAGCGCAGGCTGAATATGGCTGCAGAGGCGTTACGCACAACTGAACGCCCTATTTTCGACATCGCCATGGACTATGGCTATGTATCGCAACAGACCTTTTCACGCATTTTCCGCCGCCAGTTTGACAGAACGCCAACTGACTACCGGTTACAGGCCTGACAGGTAGCATTAAAAGACCCAGTGCGGCTTGCCGGGGAACACGGTTTTTCGGGCAAGCCAGGCTTCAAACTCATCGGAAGGCATTGCCCGGGCAAAATACCAGCCCTGGCAGTATTGCACACCCCGCTTAAGTAACCAGGCAACCTGTTCCATGTTCTCAACACCTTCCGCAATCGTTTTGAGTTGCAGGCTGTGCGCCATTTCAATGATATGCTCCGCAATCAAATGGCTGGTATTCGGCCCAACCAGCGTATCAATGAAAGACTTATCAATTTTGAGAATATCCACGTTCAGTGAATAGAGGTTTTGCAGGTTAGAATAGCCGGTACCAAAGTCATCAATTGCCACTTCAAAACCTGCGGCCCGAAAGGCCTGGATAACCGGCGTCGTTTTCGCGACATCAATAAAACCACGCTCAGTCACTTCAATCTTGATTTGCCCGGTTTTCACACCGAACTGATGTGCTTTATCAGAAATCCAGTCAATCAAATACGGGGAATGAAAATCCGTGGCAGACAGATTGATGGAAATATAAATATCCGGAGTTTTTGCCAGGTACTCACCCAGGTCGTCAAAGACGTAATCAATGACATATTCAGTCAGGTGAGACATCAGCCCTTCCCGCTCCGCCACAGGTATAAACACTGCCGGGCTCATCAGCGGGCCTGAATAACCATGCCAGCGCAGTAGCGCTTCCGCGCCAACACACCGGCCAAGCTTAATATCGACAATTGGTTGATAATGCAGGTGGAACTGTTTTTTCTTCATGGCATTCATCAACAAACGACGGGGAGAATTAAGCTCCCGCTGCGCCCGTGACCATCCCATAAAGATAAGCAAACTCAAGATTACCCCCAACGGCACAGTCACAGTCATTTGATGAGACCAGAAACTGTAAAACAGGTCATCTGAGGTTGATACAATGACAGCTATGGGGCGTTTGGCATTGCTTATGCTGTAAAAACGCTGGTTGGCGCGAAACATCGAATTGCCATGCCGAATTAACCCGGACAAATCCTGTGCATCAACACCTGGGCCCAAAGAGAAAAAGTGCATTGTGCGGGTATCGAAAATCCCCCACTGCATTGATTTGTCGTTGGTTATAACGTTACCAAACGCCAGAGGGTTCACCACCGCAACATAATTCCCTTTGCGCATGTAAACCATTTTGTGGCCGGAGAAAAATGGGGTATCGCGAAAATAATAGATAGCGACATCACCTTCACGCGAATAATCCGGAGCCCCCAGGTAAAAAGGGAGCGACGGGCGTAAGAACGTCGAACAGAGCAGGTCATCGTTATGCGCGTAAATCAGCTCCTCCACATCCATGGAGGTTCGCAGGCTGGTAAGCATACTCACCTGATGTGCAGGCGAACAAGGGATCCCGCGAAAACGGCTGGCATCTTCGCGAACATCGTTCACATGGCTAATCACGCTTTCACTTTTTTCGAGAACCATAGAGGCAAATGCCTGCAAGTGCTGTTGCGTATCATTTTCAGCACGGATTCTCGCGAACCAGATTGCAAAGACAATTGGTAGCATGACTATCAGCAAAACGCCGATTATTCGCAACGTTTTCTTCCACGGCTGGAGAGTCATAGATGCCTCATAAGCGCGGTTATAGCACCTGGTAATGAGAATCAGTAAAAATAGACGTTTACGTTGCATGAATCCCTAAAAATTAGCAATAGGGAATACCTTTAATTTTCTTAAATTTCAGAGAAACAGTCGCCATTCGTCATAAATTAACGCTATAAATAAAGTGATTTGGTGTTTTGATAATCAATTACAAATATTGGCTGAGAAATACGCTAACGACGGAAAAACCTTGGTCATGGAACGCTACGCATAGCAAAAGCGGGACATAAGGTAAATAACAGCTGGAACATCGCATAAATCAGTTAAAAAACAGCATATTTACATCACACAATTAAGATAAATCTTAATTTATCGATGTTTTCGCTATCCACTGCGGTGAACCCCCAACGATAACAGACATACCGCGACCATTGCGTTTCGCACCATACAGCGCTTCATCCACTTGTTTTAATACTTCACTGGCAGGCATGACTTCGCCAGAACGTAAAGAAAGAATACCCGCACTGAAAGAAATACGCAGATCATGGTAGCCGGGAACCACCTGGCTGTTGGCAAGGCGCTGGCGAAATTGCTCAATAAAACGCCATGCCTGCTGGCTATCAGCTGCCGGGAAAATCGCCAAAAACTCTTCTCCGCCAAGGCGACCGGTAACCATGCCAGGTAGAGGATGAGCCTGCAATTCCCGGCCAAAAAACGACAGGGCAATATCACCGACTGAATGCCCCCAGCGGTCATTAATGCTTTTAAAATAATCCAGATCAAACATAACCACCGACATGCCATTCTGAATCACAAGGTGGCTGTTGCGCAGCAGAATCTCATTGAGTTGCGCAAGAATGCCCGCCCGGTTGAGGCACTGAGTGAGCTCATCAGTAATGGCTTTACGCGCCAGACGCTGCTCTTCACGTTTACGTGCAGTAATATCCACACCAATATTCAAAATAGAATGATCCGGCAATAAAATATTTGACCACAAGGTGGTTAATACGCGCCCGTTTTTATCAATTGGGTACCATTCCTGCATTTTATCCCCTGGCACCGTGGTTACCGAGGCCCGAACGCGTTCACGAACTGTCAAGTCGGGATAAAAAAGTGCCAGTGGATCCGGAAAGCGATTTAATTCATCCCGGCTCCAGCCAAATAATCGCTGGCATTCCCCGTTCCATAATATGCAGCGATTATCTGCACTAAATGAATTTATTAATATTGGCGCATTCGAAAAAAGGGTGGTGTATTGTGAAACTATCTTTTGTGTCTCGTTTAGCAGAAGCGAATTAACAGAATGCTTAATTAGATATTCTTTTATTGCTCCGGAAATAATAGCTGCAAGATTACGGAGTACTTTTTGCGAGTAAGATTGGTGGGGGAAAGCGAGAAAAAAATAACCAGCGACATCACCATTTTGGTGTCGAAGTTTACCTAATACAGCAGATTCAAGGGCACACAAGTTACTCTCAGACCGGGAAAAGAAATGCTTACCGACCCCACTTTCCCAAACCACAGTGTTCCACCCGCACGCCTGCAGGCGTTGGTCCGCAAGCATCTGGTAAACATCCTGCTCCTGGCAAGGACAACAACCACTCACCAGGACATTAAGACTTTGTGCTTCTTGCTCAATAAGAGCGACCCACCCCAGGCTCGCACCAAGTGCATGAGTAAAAGCATCAATAACCTGTTCGAGAGAGGCGCTTTCAAGAATAACCGGAAGCACCCCGGCCAGGGCATTCAATATTGAATCAGGTGTCTGTATATGGTGCTCAGCATTATCATTTTTCATTTAGAATTCTTCACATAACTATATGAATTCGAATAAAATTAACTGAACAACGCTATCGCATTGCGTTATAAATGCAGACTAAAAATAGATCTGTATACAGTGTGATGCGCCAAAAAATATAACAATAACAATCAATACCAAAGGTGACACAGGGTCTGAAAAACCCCACCGTGATATAACACAGTGTAATAAGTCATGAAAAAGTATTAGTAATCAGTACACTGGCATACAAGCGCAGTTAATAATCACTTACGCCATAATAAGTCAGCCAGGTTCTGCTGTAAATAACATCAGGCGGTGCAGGCAACATAGTGATATTTATAATCGACTGATTTTATTTATATAATTAGCAACACCCAGGATTATTCCAGGCAAATTTTCCAGCGACCACAAACCATGCCAGTATTTTCCCTTTATAAAATAATCACATAAAACATCTGTACGTTTTTTTAAAAAATTATCATCGTCAACTGGTGAATAAAACAACAAGTGTGATATAGTTCACAAAAATGAGTTAAAGATTGCTTCATCACCTGCAATGTCACTGCGCTTTCTCAAGGCCGACGTCATCAAAACCAGCCACAGAAAGCCAAAGAAATACTGAGGATTGTTTTCATGGCTACTCTAACAACGAGCGTAATGCTGATGCGCTGGCCACTGTTCAGCGCTGTGCTGATGTTTATGGCAAGTACCCTTAATATTCGTTTTCGCCGTAACGAACGTTACGCGCTGGCATTTGTAAGCACCAGTTGTGGTCTGGCAGCATCTTGCTGGTTTGCAACAACATTACTGGGCTTATCGCTGGTTGATTTAAGTATTTTCTGGGTACATTTCAAAGATGTAATGGTTGATATTATGAGCCATACGCCCCCGGAATGGCCGGTTATGGTTAGCTAAGTTCAGCAGTTAGCTGAAGTGCCTTCTGCAATAGCGGATAAAGCGAATAAACAATACGTTACAGCAAAACACGCCATTTTATTCTGATAGCATAACCAAACCGCTAAAGAGCAAACATCCGTGTTCTGTTGCCCCGGGGTGCTACTTTTTATTTCACTTTCTGGTGAGTTAATATTCGCTGACAAACGCGTAATTACTTTCCAGCACCCCGGCGATATACGCCTCAAAGCTATCTGCCAGGACAATATAACTGTCCGGGTCGTGCAGAAAGCGTACCACCTGGCCACAAGTACCACCGGTTGCCGGGTGGAAATCGATATACAGGCGAGAAGTTCCACCATTATTAAGGCAATGAGCAAAACACAACCGTTCACTCATCGCGACAGAGGTATCAATCCGGCTGTCTACATCAATGACATCCGCCTGCCCGAGCCACTCGCCATAAATATCATTAATTGAATCCCCAAAACGCTGTTCTTCCTGCATTTGTTCACAAGAAAGCAGATAGTAACCAAAGTCCTCGCCTACATCGGATGCCAGTAACAGCAAATTGACCATTTGCCCGCCATACTTTTTCCAGTATGTACCATCAACTTTACTTAACAGTTGCTGTAATTCAGGTGGGCATTGTGGGTAACGTTTTACCAGTTGCGCAAGTGCCTGTTCTGTTGCACCGCACAGCACAGCCCACTGCTCCTGGTTTTCTTCATCCAAATGTAACCTGACTTTTTCGAGGTGGCGCTCAACCAACGTCATAACCTCTCCCTGATGCACAATTAACCAAAGCGCTATCTTGTGTTTTCCAGGTGAAGGCGTCAATCAGCCAGCTGCTATTAATTCCAGGTGTTCTTGCTGCGTTTTTATGCAGGCTACGCCGATTCGCGAATGATAAGTTTTGGCGGCAGGATCAGGCTGTATGTTTCACTGCTACGCTGCCCAAGCTGGCTGATTAACCGCCTGGCGGCCTGGCGGCCCATTTCACGCGCATTGAAATTGACAAACGTAAGGGGAGGTTCGGTTAGTTCCGCTTCTTCGACGTCGTCAAAGCCAATAACAGAAACTTGCTGGCCAATAAACTGGTCCTTGCCGATTGACCGCCCCGCCCGGTGTACACCATAAACCGCACCCAGTGCAGTTGACGAATGGTGGCACAGCATCGCGGTCACTTGTGGCTGCGCTAACAGTAATTGCTCCACCGCCTGAGCAGCAGATGACTGGCTTTTCCCGCATTCCACCACCCATTCAGGCCTGAATGGTAAACCAAACTGCAAGAGTGTTGAGCAGTACCCACCAATACGTTCAGCCCGGCACAAAGAGTGGCTTGCCCCGCCAATGTAAGCAATTCTGCGGTGCCCCTGGCGGATAAGATGTTCAGTCGCGAGTTTCGCCGCAGACATATTATCCGGCCCAACATAATCAACCTGTTTATACACTGGCGCACGAGCAATGCAGACCAGTGGTAAACCATGTTCTTGCAGATTCTCAAGATTGAATGGCTGGCTTTCGTCGATAGGGCAAAACGCTATGCCACCAACGCCCTGCCGCGCCATGGTTAACAGACATTTTTCGAATTTTTCCTGGCTGTCTCCACTCTGAGCCAGAAACAGCATAAAACCCTGCTGTTCTATCTCCTCACTGATACCAGAAGCCACTTCAGCGTAGTAAGGATCACTGATGTCTTTCAGTATTAATCCAATGATTTCGCCTGCCCCGGAACGCAGGTTAGCTGCAGCCCGGTTACGTATGTAACCCAGCTCTTCGACGGCACCATTCACTTTTTCTATCGTGTCAGTAGAAATCCGCCCTTTGTTGCCCAACACCATCGACACCGTAGAAACCGATACACCGGCATGTTTAGCCACTTCTGTGATGGTCACCTTTTTTGCAGACATAGATTCACTTTCAGGATGAGAAAAACGTTTTATCAGAAAACTTTAACCCTGGAAGCCTGATTTTAAAAGCTCGCAGTTTGGGGAAGCCAAACTTGTTTAACACGATCACAGATATTTTGATAAAACGTTTTATCAAAATTTTACCTCTGTATATTGTGCGGATAAAGACAAAAATCCCCTGCACATAATCAGTTGATGGCTTGTGCGCTAAAAGTTCTCAAACTCTGGAGACGTGATATGTCGAATGCTAACAAATCGACCATTTGGGAGTTCCTGCAAAGCCTGGGCAAGACCTTCATGCTACCCGTGGCACTGCTGGCATTTTCCGGCATCTTACTCGGGGTCGGTAGTTCGTTTTCGAGTTCGGCGGTTAAGGCAGCAATCCCTTTGCTGGATAATAACTGGTTGCAATACTTGTTCATGTGGATGACCAAGATTGGTCTGGTCGCCTTTATCTTTTTGCCAGTGATGTTTGCCGTTGCCATTCCGCTGGGTTTAGCCCGCGAAGAGAAAGGCGTCGCAGGGTTTGCCGGGTTTGTTGGCTACGCAGCATTCAATCTCGCCATCAATTTTTTCTTAACAGTTGCGGGCGTGCTGGATGACCCAGCCGCGCGCACAGCTTATGGCGTAAAGAATATTATCGGCATTGAGTCTATTGATACCGGTATTCTTGGCGCGGTTATTGTGGGCGTAATTGTTGCCAGGCTCCACCAGCGTTACTACACATTCAAAATGCCGGATGCGCTGGCCTTCTTCGGCGGTGCGCGCTTTGTGCCAATCATTTCAGCCATTGTTCTGGGTGTGGTGGGCGTATTTATTCCCTATGTCTGGCCTTACTTTGCCGCGGGAATTAACAGCATAGGCCATGTTATTGAAAAGGCCGGGGTCTTTGGCCCAATGCTGTTTGGCACCGGCGAGCGTTTGCTGCTTCCTGTTGGGCTTCACCATATTTTGGTGGCACTGATTCGTTTCACCGAAGCGGGCGGCACGATGGATGTCTGCGGGCAAACCGTCTCTGGCGCACTGAACATCTTCTATTCTGAACTTTCCTGCCCCACGACCACGGCTTTCACACCAGAAGTTACCGCGTTTTTATCTCAGGGGAAAATGCCTGCTTTCCTGGGCGGCTTACCTGGTGCGGCTCTGGCGATGTACCATTGCGCCCGCCCGGAAAACCGGTCAAAAATCAAAGCGTTGCTTATTTCTGGCGTCGTAGCCTGCGTTATTGGTGGCATTACCGAACCACTCGAGTTCCTGTTCCTGTTTGTTGCGCCGGTTCTGTATTTGATTCACGCCATCCTGACGGGCATTGGCTTTATGCTGATGGGGATGCTGGATGTCACTATTGGCAATACCGACGGTAATCTGATCGACTTCCTGGTATTTGGCGTGCTGCAGGGCACGGCAACCAAATGGTATTTAGTGCCTTTGGTGGCAGGTATTTGGTTCGCGGTTTACTACGGCGTGTTTAAGTTCGCTATTACCCGGTTCAACCTGAAAACGCCAGGCCGGGAAGTGGATAACACAGCGGTTGATGAAAAGCTGCAGGCAGTATTTGTCAATGAATCTGGTAAAGGTGCGGCAGTCCTCGCAGCTCTGGGCGGGAAAGAAAATATTACTTCACTGGATAACTGCATAACGCGCCTGCGCCTGTCCGTTAACGATATGAGCTTAGTGGACGACGCCAAACTGAAGGCGCTGGGTACCCTGGGCGTGGTGAAATTAGACAAACACAGTTTACAGGTGGTAATTGGCACACAAGTTCACCTGGTGAAAAACGAAATGCAGGCCATTATTTCCGCAAGCTAAGAACGGTTTGCATTAATGCTCACTTTCGGCACATTTCTTTCCAGTGCCGAAGGTGCGTAATCCGGGGTGATACGCATGACACAGAACACTGACTTTGATACACCGATTGACCGCACTGGTACTTACTGCACACAGTGGGATTATGTCCAGGACAGGTTTGGGCAGCCCGGCCTGCTGCCTTTTACCATTTCAGATATGGACTTTGCCGTACCAGAGCCCGTGCTGGCCGCCCTTAAGCAGCGGCTTGCACACCCGGTTTTTGGCTACAGCCGCTGGAACCATGATGATTTTAAGTCTGCCATCAGCCACTGGTGCCAGTCCCGTTTTGGCTGCGCCATTGATAAGCAACATGTGGTTTACGGGCCATCCGTTATCTACATAGTTTCTAAACTGATTGAGCAGTGGACTGAACCTGGTCAGGGTGTTGTTTTTCATACACCCGCTTACGATGCGTTCGACAAAATGATTACCGGCCAGGGAAGAGAGTGTATTCATAGCCCGCTGGTTAACAGGCAGGGCCGGTTTGAAATCGACTGGGGCGATTTAGAGCGCAAGCTGGCTGATGCCAGGAACACACTGTTCTTATTATGCAGCCCGCACAACCCAACCGGGCGGGTATGGAGCAGGCACGATCTACAAAAACTCGCAGATCTTTGTGCACAGCACCATGTCAGGGTTATCTCCGATGAGATCCATATGGATCTCTGTTTTAAACCTCATACGCCGTATGTCGGGTTTGGGCCATCTGAGCACTGGGCACTGGTAACTTCCGCATCCAAGTCGTTCAATATCCCGGCACTGAACGGTGCCTGGGCGTTGATTCCCTGCCCACAGGCCAGAGAGCAGTACCTGCACAAACTCAAAGACGTGGATGGCCTTTCATCACCCGCTATTTTGGCTGTTCTGGCAACCATGGCGGCTTACCACGAAGGCGCAACATGGCTTGATGCACTGAATAATTACGTTCGGGCGAATCATGTGTATTTACAGGAAACACTGCACAGCGCATTCCCTGAAATAAGCTACCAGTTGCCCGATGCAACTTATCTGGCGTGGCTGAACCTGAGGCCGTTGAAGCTCAATATGGCAGAGCTTAACCAGGCATTAATCGAACAGTTTCACGTAGCCATTATGTCTGGTGAGGTGTACGGGGAAGCTGGCCTGGGTTACTTGCGCCTCAACCTTGGGTGCCCACGCGCCAAAGTAGAGCAAGGTGTGGCAGCATTAATCCAGGCGATTAAACTGCAACGGTAAGCAACCAGAGGTTGTGTGCACAAGCAACCCGTCGCCTTCCCCTTGGTATATGTGGCAAATAGCCTGTGTCGCAAAAAGCATCATGGCTGCGAATACTGGTACAGCTCGCCAACCGTGGCACTGGCAGCAGTGTGGCGGTACAGCCTGTCGATTTGCACCAACAAGAGTTCAGCACAAGCCACTGCATCCACCAGCGCATGGTGTGCCGGGTAATCGGGCAGCCCGTAACGGCGGCGGACTTCAGCCAGTTGCCAGTAACCACGCGGCTCTTGCTCCATTCCCCAGGGCCGGGGTAATGATTTTTCGATGTTAAGCGTATCCAGCCAAATCAGAGCGGGGGCTGGCAACCCTGCCAGCCTGAAAAAACGCGCAATAAATGCCTGTTCAACCACGGTGCCATGCCCTAATACCACCTGCCCATCCAGCGCCTGCCATACGCTTTCCAGTGCTTCTGCCAGTGGTAACCCCTGGCGCTGCATCTGGGGCAGAATATGGTGTAACCGAATTGCGTCTCCCTGCTCCGGAACGGCTGACTGCACCAGCATATGCCCCGCAGAGGCAAGGCGGATTATACCCGCCTGTAATGCCACAAACCCGATACTGACAATATTGTCCTGGTCCGGGTTCAGGCCACTGGTTTCAAAATCCAGAGCGAGAATGGTTTGCCCGAACAGAGGTGCATTTTCACCAGCCAGTGGCCGGGAAAACACGGTCGCCAGAGCCCCAGGCCAGGGTAAACCGGCCTGTTGTGCATAAAGCTGTGCAAGCCGTTGCCAGGCAGAGCGACGCAGGAAGGGCCAGCGCATCTTACAGCCCGAAGTGCATTTTCGCGGCGTCCTGAAAACCGCTGATAATCCGGAAAGCGTCTTTCAGGTGCTGGCGTTCAAAACTGCCAAAGCGCGCAGGTTGCAGGATGTTATCCGGGGTATCGCCACGCTTCAGGGCTTCACGCTGGTGAACATAACGTAACTGATTTACATAATGCCAGGTGCCCGACATATTCTCCCCGGAGGCATGGTTCAGAACCCCGGCATCAATCAGTGCCTGAATACGCTCCCCGGTATTCAGTTGCCGTAACCCCTGCTGCAAACTGTAAATGCGTACCAAATCCACCAGGCAGTGAATCGACGCATCTTTAATATTCAGTACCTTCTGGTTATCGCCATTTTTTTCCAGTACCAGATTATGGAAGATGCCCAAAGGCGGGCGAATACGCAGTGCATTACGCAACAGAGAAACCATAAGCCGTGGGTTATTGCTCACTTGCTGATGGCGGTAATCGTCCACCCTGGCAAACAGCGCCGGGTCCCCGTCAAGGCAGCGCAGCTCAACAAACACATTCAGATTGAGCAGGTATTCATATTCCGGGTTAGTTGCCCACTTGCGGTAATAATGGCACCAGACCCTTTCGCGCTGGCACCATTTAGAAGTAGCCGCCATAAACCGGCCACTGCACAGGGTATAGCCGCACTCTGCCAGCCCTTTGCATATATACATGGCAAAGTGGTTAAAGTAGCGCAGGTCACGTTCAGTTGCGCTGTCTTCCAGAATCAATGCATTATCCTGGTCTGAAGACATATGCACTTCATTACGGGCATGGGACCCCGCAACCACCCAGCTCCAGGCGCAGGGCGGCTCACCAAAATAGTGAATCGCCATGGCTATCAGACGGCGGGTAAAGGCATCGTAAATCATGGTCATGACATCACCAATGATATCGGGTGCCACGTTGCCATCTACCAGTGCCGCAAAAATGGCTTCCCGCACTGGCAACAATGCCTGCAATGCAGCAACGGAATCTGCCCGGCTGATTTGGTCGATTAAAAATATCGCCTGGACGCTGTTTTTCTGAATCAGTTGCTGGGGTGTAACCAGCCCCACCGGTTGCTGGCGGGCATTGAGCACAGGGATATTCTGGATGTTGTATTGCATCATCAGCAGTGTGGCGCGCAATACCCGCTGGTCATCCTGCACGGTGTGCAAAGAAGCGGTCATCACATCCGCTACCGGCCGTTGAATATCAACCCCTTGTGCCACCACCCGGCGTGTCATGTCTTTGTCCGTCATCATACCTACCAGGCGGCCCGCGTCATCGACGACAAAAGCACAGGTGGTACGCACGACATTACGCATCTGATGCGCAACCTGCTGGATGGTATCGCCCGGTTTAACCAGTGCCATATTCCGGCTGGCAACTTCGGTGACAGGTTTAAAAAACAAGCCTTTATCGGTATCTGACCACTGTACTTCAACCGCTGACGCCATGCGGGCCCAGGCACTGCGCGCCAGTTGCGAAATGATATGCGGGTAACCGGCCAGGGCATCAATCAGGCGCGCGTAAACAATCCGGTAGATAAGCGAGCTTTCCAGCGCCCGCACGCTGTAGTCGGCCACCTGCTGTTCCGGGCTGGCATGCAGGCTGAAACCGAACAGATCATCGCTGCCCAGTTTGGCACGCAGGCTGCCATCTTTATGGCGCTGCTCAACCACACCAGAGCGAATAAAATAGAGATACTCCTGGTTATCTGGCGGATACTGCAGCACTTCATCCTGAGCCAGCCAGAGAATTTCCATATGGCGGGAAATACTATCCAGCACTGATACAGGCAATGATTCAAAAGGCTTCAGCGATTGCAGAAAGTTTATGATATTTGGCAGTAATTCATCATTCATCAACACCTCCGCCATAAACAACAAAGGCCTTCTACTGAAGGCCCGAGGCTGACGACACACCTCATGTTCGTGCAGAACCAGAGGGTGTCACTCAATAAAAAACCAGCAAAATCAATTTATTGATTTTCGGCTGCTAACTAAAAAGAAGGAAAAACCACGCTTTTTCCTTCTTTTTCATCAATCTGAGGCCTTCTACTGAAGGCCTGAGGCTGGCGACACACCTCATGTTCGTACAGAACCAGAGGGTGTCACTCAATAAAAACCTGCCGTGTTTTACCAGAACAGCGCGTACAGCACCGCCAGTATCACAACAATGGCATAAGCCGCTACGTTAAAACTACGCTCTGTTTTAAAAGTGGCGGCAGTGACATGAATTGCACCGCTGTCATCATCCTGCTCTGATGTGCTCAGGCTGGTGAAGGCAATCACCACGATAGTAAACAGCAGGGTATACAGCATCTGGTCCATGAACGGCATGTTCAGCGGCATGAACTTCAGGAACAGTGCAAACGGAATGGATGCCACAACCCCAATGATAGCGCCTTTACTGGTGGTTTTTTTCCAGAACAGGCCCAGCAAGAAGACCGCCAGGATACCCGGGCTCACCAGACCAGTATATTCCTGAATATACTGGAACGCCTGGCCGATGCCACCCAGCATAGGTGCAACAAAGCAGGCAATAACCAGCGCCACAACCGCAGAAATACGCCCCACGTTAACCAGTTTATGGTCACCGGTATTCGGTGCAATGTGCGCTTTATAGATATCCATGGTGAAAATGGTCGCGGTGGAGTTCAGCATGGATGCCAGGGAAGACACAATTGCCGCAGCCAGCGCCGCAAACACAATGCCTTTAATACCAGCAGGCAGGAACTGAGTCAGCCACGGGTAAGCTTTATCGGCATGTGCAACACTTGGCAGGTTATGTGCCGCAACAGAACCCATTTGCGCCATCAGTTCCGGAGACTGGGTAATGACATAAGCCGCGATACCCGGAATAACCACCAGGAACGGAACAATCAGTTTCAGGAAGGCAGCAAACAGAATACCTTTCTGTGCTTCCGGAACAGATTTCGCCGCCAGAGTACGCTGGATAATGTACTGGTTGAAGCCCCAGTAATACAGGTTGGCAACCCACAGACCACCAATCAACACAGCAATGCCCGGCAAGTTCATATATTGCGGGTTGCTCTGGTCGAGGATCATCTGGAAGTGTTCAGGTGCGGCATCAAACATTTTGCCGAAGCCGGACAGGAAGCCGCCATCACCGCCAATAAAGGATACGGCCATCCAGGTTGTCATCAGGCCACCGAGTACCAGGAAGAACACCTGAATAACATCGGTCCATACCACGGCAGAAAGACCACCATAGAGGGAATACACCAGCGCAAACACCGCCAGACCAATGATGGAATAAATCATTGGGATCCCAAGGATAGTTTCCAGTGCCAGGCCACCCAGATAGAGCACGGAAGTCAGGTTGACGAAGATGTACAACGCAATCCAGAAGATAGCCAGAATCGTCTTCAGGTTTTTGTTGTAACGCTTTTCAACAAACTCAGGAATGGTATAAATGCCTTTCTCAATAAAGACCGGCAGGAAGTATTTACCCACAATGATCAGCGTGATTGCTGACATCCATTCGTAGGACGCGATAGCCAGGCCAATAGAATAGCCAGAACCTGACATACCAATGAACTGTTCTGCGGAGATATTTGCGGCAATCAATGATGCCCCAACCGCCCACCACGGCAGTGATTTACCTGCCAGGAAATAGTCTTCCGTGCTCTTTTTACTTCCTTTCTTGTCTCTGGAAACCCAGATCCCGACCCCAATGATTATCGCAACGTAAACGGCGAAAACCATGTAGTCCAGGGTGCCTAAGCCGTTCTCGATGTTAGCCATCTGCCACTCCTATCCTTCACCCAAAAGCTGTTTGATAGCAGGGAGTGTAATCGCTACCACTAATGAATAATGTCTGTTATCTCACATGTTTTAACTTTAATTTCATTATGTAAAAATAAAAAACATTAAAATAAATAAAAATCAAATAGTTATAAATAGCAGATGTAAACACGAAGTTTTAGTTAAGTTACATTGACATAACTAAACGGCATGGTTTTCTGGAATTTTTGAAATCGGTTACAATGGTTTTGCTGTGAATCAATCCATATGGGTGCTCCCCATCGGACCAGTTACTGGAGCTGTAGTGCAGAACATCTCACCGATGTGAATGAGCAAATGCAGGAATATCTGTGTATCCAATACCACTATACACTGAAGGTACAAACGTCAAAGACGTTCACATTACTTACCTTTTCGCGACAGTTATTTTTAATAAGTAACGTTACCAGAAAAATACTATCGATTAATCACAACCTGAATGAAATGTTGTATCTTCATGCTCAGCCAATATCGCGTTACAAAACAAACCCACAGAAGGTCAAACCATTTCACACTCATAACAACAGTAGGTTGTTTAATTAAAGTTTTCGTCAAAGAAATAAGGGATAAATTTATTTTTCACAAATTCATCCCTCATACTTATTATGCTGAGTAACCACCATCCATAATCACATCCGAGCCAGTCGCATAGCTGGCATCATCCGATGCTAAAAATGCGACAGCACCAGCAATTTCCTCAGGGCGGGCAAATCGTCCCAATGGAATTGACTGATTCACAGCATCCATGAAATTCTGTTTTTCTTCTTCACTTTGTAAGCCCGTTTTATCATAAAGAGGCGTTTCCGTAGCACCAGCACTTACAGCATTCACTCGTACGCCAAATGGAGCAAATTCTTTCGCCAACGCTTTTGTCAGTGCGGAGACAGCAGCTTTACTGGCAGAATAAACAGAGATATACGGTGTTGGGCGATGCGCCACACCGGATGAAATATTAATGACCACACCTTTAGATAGTTTTAACAGCGGTAGAGCCTGCCGCGTCACATCAATCAGGCCTCTGACGTTAACATTAAAAATGAAGTCATACTGATCCATAGTTAATGATTCGAACGGTGTGTTAGGTGCCACTCCTGCATTGTTTACCACAATATCAAGTTTGTTGAACTTATTTTTAATGTGAACCATTAACTCACTAATACTCTGTGAATCAACAACATCTGCAACATAATGGCTGATATTATCATGCCCGATGGCAGTTTCAATAAGAGGGGCCTCGCTGCGACCTATAATTACAACCTCTGCACCTTCACTGGCCAGACGCCTGGCAATTTCACGCCCAATTCCTGAACCGCCACCAGTCACTAATGCTGTTTTACCTGTAAGTTTACTCATTATTTCCACACCTCTTACTCTACGTTTATTTGTTACTTATATTATTAAGACTATTGATATCATCAATGCACTGCATTAACAGCACAGGCTGTTTAGTGTTAATTACATCATATAGCTTATACAGTTACTCAAATTGCAATTTACTTCATGAATTTTACGGCTCCATTCCTTCCACAATATATGTTCTTGTATTTCCGGAACGGTGCCTGATGGGGATTATTGACTGGTATTCCGGTGAGTTATACCATGCTCGCGCTTGTGACAAAGAGTCAAACTTAATGATAATTAACCGCCCCTGAGCCCCAAAACCCTCTTTCACATCCATATTTCCGCCACGGACAATAAACCGCCCTGAATACGGTAAAAATGTAGATTCAACCTTTGCGCTATAAGGTTTTATTCCTTCGGGGTCAGTTAACTGAAACTCAGCAACATAGTAGGCAGGTTTACTGCTGTCTTTTTTTTCTGTAGCCAATACTGAAGATGAAAATATAAGCTGACTGAATATCACAATAATTGACATGCAACAGGATATTGTTTTCTTCATTATAAATTCCTTAACAGGGGTATTTAGTAGCAGGTGAATATCCATTTAATAAATTTACTGTGAATGGTACTGCCGTCGCTTACCTTCTCAAGCCATGTACCATTTCGCTGTTCAGTACCATATTCGACATTGTCTAACCGGTTAGTTTCACCATTAGGTGATAGTTAATATTTCTACTTTTTATCCAATATTCAGGATTGCAGGCGTGCTGCAAGTGCTGACTGAAATGACTGGAGTTTGCTCTGGTCAGCACCGGCCACTTCATAGAAGGCCAGAGGAGAAGCGAATGTCATTCCAACGTAAAGTGCACTTGCTCTGACAGGCGTCAGGACTTCATCCATCGTGCTGTCGACCAGACCTGCATGGGAGTATGTGTACTCACTGGCTCCTGCCGAGGTCACAACTAACAATTCTTTCCCCTTCAGTGCATTCCCGCCCGGGCCAAATGCCCACCCATAGGTCCAGACTTCATTCAGCCAGGTCTTCAGTGCCGGTGTTAAATTGAACCAGTGTGTTGGGTACATAAACACAATACGATCAGCTTCCTCACACGCTGACTGTTCTGCCTGAATGTCAAACCCCTGAACAGGGTTACCATAGAGAAACTCAAGATTTCGAACTACGGTATTGGATAATTCCTCAGCTGTACTTTGCAGAGCCTGAATAACCCGCGACTGTGATACGTAAGGGTGAGAGACAATAACTAATGTTTTCATAACTATTTGGCCTGGATGTAATTAATTACATGTATGAAACAGACTCAACCAGCCATGCGGTGGTATCAGCTGCTGCATGACGGTATTGAATAATTGACTGATATTCTGGTGAGCTATGCCATTCATGTGCTTTTTCCATATTATCGAATTCCAGCATAACAAGAATACCATTAGGGGCGTACCCTTCCACCGTATCCATTTTTCCACCCAGAACCCGTAATACACCACCATATTTTTTGAAAGTTTCTGCAACCTTCTCCTGATAAGGCTTCAGTGCGTCAGGATTATTTATTTTCACATCAAAAATGAAATACGCTTTATTTTCCATTAGAACCTCACATTAAATTATGTTGATATTCAGAGACTGCACTCAAGTATTTTATGGCTGTCATCAGGCGTTATATTCAGGTGTTCACCTAATTGTGTCATACCATGAATCCTTAACCGCTCTGTTACTGCAGCCACAGCCTCTTTACCCAGTGCATAATCTGAAAGGTGGGTTTTCATTCCCAGACATTCAAAAAATTCCCGGGTATTCGCTATTGCGGTATCAATCCGGGAGTCGCAGTCACCTTCCTTCACTCCCCAGACGCGTTCTGCATACTGGAGCAACTTGTCACGCTTTCCGGCACGATACATTTCCAGCGTTGCAGGCAGAATAATTGCCAGCGTCCTTGCATGATCAATCTGATACAGGGCCGTTAACTCATGGCCAATACAGTGTGTTGACCAGTCCTTCGGTACCCCGGCACCAATTAATCCGTTATGCGCCATGGATGCTGCCCACATCATATTTGCCCGCGAGTTATACTCTGCCGGTTCATGAACCACTTTGGGGCCAATTTCAATCAGTGTCTGAAGGATCCCTTCTGCAAATCGGTCCTGAACCCGTGCATCTACGGGGTAAGTCAGATATTGCCCGGTTATATGGACAAAGGAGTCCACAATTCCGTTAGCCAGTTGTCTGGCTGGCAGACTGTACGTTTTTGTCGGGTCCAGTATCGAAAAACGGGGAAACAACGCTGGTGCCGTGAACCATTTTTTCGTTTTTGTTGACTGCCGGGTGATCACTGACACACAGTTCATTTCAGAACCTGTCGCAGGTAGTGTCAGGACAACACCAAACGGCACAGGGGAAATGATGGACCGTCCATTATTTTCCAAAATATCCCAGGTATGTCCTGCAAAATTAGCAGCCGCAGCAACAAATTTTGTACCATCAATGACCGATCCACCGCCCACTGCAAGCAAAAAATTAACCCGTTCCTTTCTCACCAGGTCTACAGTGCGTTCCAGTGTTTCCCATAAAGGATTTGGTCCAATACCACCAAACTCCAGAAAATAGCGTTTTCCCAGCGCCAGCCTTACTTCCTTAAGAGTTCCGTTATACTCAGCACTTTTTCCCCCATGCAGAACCAAAACACGCGCATCATGTGGGATCATCGTATTCATATCAGGAATACGATTCTGGCCAAAAATTATCCGCGTTGGGTTATAAAATTCAAAGTCCTGCACGGGTTACTCCATTACAGTGGTATCTTTTTATCATTGTTACGACAAAAGAGTATGCACACTTGCATTGATAACTTTAACTATGCTTCAGGTTGAAGGATAAGTAACATAAAGTTGATTATAAAATATGACTTATATGCTATCCCCCAGTATGGAGATAACAGACGTACCGGTAATTAATAATGGATGTGGCAATAACACAGCCAGATTATTTGTATATCTCTGCCACGCCATACAGTTTATTTTTACCGCCAACAGACAGTACGCGAAATGATGAGGCTCCGGCTTCATCGGCTTTGCGGGAAAGTGTCGTCACCGCGCTGTTGACAGTCATATCGCCAGCCGTGGACACCACGCCCATTTTTTCATGGCCAGTCGCTGTATGTACTTCAGTAGCAGCAAATGATGACTGCACAAAAAAGGTCAGGCTCATGGCGGTAAATAACAGTTTCAATGATTTCATTGGAATTTCCTCAGAGTATGTAGTTTGTCAGAATGAGAGGAGGCAGATTATTTTCATTCCAGGAAAATCCTTTCGGGGATTCATCAGGAATAAGCGCTCCATGGGATGTAGTATGCAAAATATTCAGTCGCACTTTAAGAAGGGTAGTGGTTGATTCATTGACAACGTAAAGTTATGAATACTTCATATCATTCCTGTTAATGTTGTTCTTGCTGAAGCCCAATTATTGTCACAATATCTCTACGTGACCGTTGCGGGAGTTGAACCGATTTTGTTATTTGGTTAACAATGCCGTCAGGAAAATGTGCCGGTTCTGGCACGAATAAGGGGTCAATTTATGGAACTTTCACAGCGCGTGCGGGCAATTCTCTCATTTGTTGAAGCCTGCGATGCAGGGAGCTTTGCGTCAGCAGCCCGTTCACTTGGTATCAGTTCTGCGGCGGTCAGTAAGAATGTGGCCAGTCTGGAACAGGCCCTGGGCGTCCGTCTGATGAACAGAACGACACGGAAACTGAGCCTGACAGAAGAAGGAACCGTATTTCTTCAGCAGGCAAGAGTTGCGATAGAAGCTCTGGATAATGCTGTGGATACCGTTGTTGCCAGAAAAATGGAAACCAGTGGGCACGTCAGGATCTCGACAAGTGCAGCCTTTGGCCGGGACCAACTGTTACCGGTCTTGCCCGGATTGCGGACCCGTTATCCGGCTCTGACTATCGAGGTCGATTTCGATGACAGGGTCATTGACCTGGTTCGTGATGGCTATGATCTTGCCATTCGGGGTGGGCGAATTGTTGATTCATCACTTGTATCACGCCCGGTCTGTCACCTGAGTATGGTGCTGGTTGCGTCACCAGAATACCTTGAGCGGCATGGTATACCTGATACTCCCGAGGAACTGTCAAGACACAACCTTATAGCACGGCGTTTCCTGGGGGGAAAAGTTTCGCCATGGGGATTTCGGGCACCAGATGGTAGCCTGACAACCATGGAGCCTGTACATGCGGTTGTCACAATTTCAGCACCTGAAGCACAAGTCCAGGCCGCTATTCTGGGATTAGGTATTGCTCAGGTTGGAATGCATCATGCCCTGCGTTACCTCAAGGACGGGCGCCTGAAACTGGTACTATTTGGTAAACATGATCCAGGGAATTATGAGATGGTCATTCAGTACCCCCACCGGGCACTGATTGCCCCGAGGGTAAGGGCGACCGTTGATTATCTGCTCGCGGCATTCAAACAGGATGAGACCCTCAATTGTTCGGCTGAACAACTCTCATTATATCGGGCAAACAGGTAACCGATGGTACTCGCTAAACTCTCAGTCACCCAACGCGATGGCACGGCCTGTACAGATGCAATGCGGCATGAGTGCACCAGCAAGGCATGAATTCAGAGTCTTTTAACGAACTGAATGAGTGCTCCTTGCCGGGCTGTTGTCCCTTCTGTACCTGGCCGGAGGCACCATGTATTTATTTCTGAACACACGTGTGAAAGATTGTTGTGAGTCAAATCCATATTTAAATGAAATCCAGGAAATACTTTCACGGCCCTGAATCAGGTCATGAGCTGCCTTTTCAAGTTTTTTTTCCCGGATATAATTGCCAACACTGGTATTCATTACCTGGGAAAAGATCCTCTGTATATGCCAGTGCGAATAGCCGGAACGGCTGGCAACATCCCGTATTTTTAATGGCTTATCGAGGTTGTTGTCGATCCAGGAGGTAAGCTCGTTAATAATATTTTCAGGGCTAAGCATGGACATCTCCTGTAATCAGCCGGATATACAATGGATTATATTTGTTGATTATCGCTGATGATTTAATGGATAAAAATGCATGAGCAGGTTGAAGAATTCACAACCTGATGTTAATAATCCATATAAGTATTTATGCTACACAACAGCAACATCCATCTGATTTTAGCCAGGGCGAGCTGTTCCAGGTGCTGTAATTGAGGGCAGAACTCCGGCACCCAATTCAAGTACATCAAGTACTGCTGGATTTTATTTCTGTTGATTCAGTTTTATCCGGTAAAAAATATTTGGCCTTCGGTTGCATATTCTCTCCATTTGATATGACCAATTAATAAGTAATTACTAACAAGTACAACGCAGAATATTTTTTCTACCTTCCATGACTCTGCCCTGCTGATTGGTTCTGTTTTAATAGTGAGGAAATTAAATAATTATGTCTGGAATGCTGAAGGGGTAAGATTTTGCTGACGCATGGCCACAATACCGTCATACTTGAGAAAAAGAGCAGGACCGGGCGTTCAAAACGTTATATTTAGTATATATGCAGGGTGTGAGCTTTTAGCCTGCCCGGCATAAAAGCCGGGCAGGCTAATGATCATTCGGTGAATCTTACTCCATGGGTTTTTCCCAGGAACCACGAGTATCCACGCCTGCTTCAACAGACAATTTCTCAATCAAAGCAATTTCTTCATCACTGAGGTACAACTCTGCGGCTTTAGCGGCATCACTGACATGATGAACTTTAGTGGCACCAATAATTGGCAAAGTACCCTTGCTAATAGCCCATGCAATGGCAACCTGTGCAACGCTTGCTCCCTTTGCTTCTCCTATGGATTTCATTGCATCGGTCAGGGCTTGCAGCTGTGGCAGCACTTTATTATATGTCTCAGCACGACCACTACCTTCCGGCATAGGATTTTGCGGGTTATAACGGCCACTTAAGGCTCCCTGCTCCAGCACCATGTAAGCGAAGAAAGTAATACCGTTGGCTTTGCAGTAATCCAAAATGCCTGCATCTTCTGAAGAGCGATAAAGCAGGCTGTAGTGATTCTGCACTGCACTTACTGAAAAGCCTGCTGTACCCAAAATTTCATTGGCGCGCTTAATTTGCTCCAGATTATGGTTAGATACCCCAACACGTTTCACCTTACCACTTTGCAGTAATGGTATTAGGCCAGGCGTCCATTTTTCAACATCATGCGGGTTGTGGATCCAGTAAATGTCGATGTTTTCAACACCCAGGCGATTAAGGCTGTCTTCCAGCATTGCACTGACAGGGTGAGCCGCATTTTCATCTGCTATTTGTGGGGTAAATTTGGTAGATAAAATCAGCTCATCGCGTTCATACTGGCGGACCAATTTCCCAAGAGCATTTTCGGAACTGCCCATACCATAGACGGCAGCGGTGTCCCATAAATTGAGCCCAGCCTGGATTGCCGTGTCAAAAACTTCTTTCATCTGAAAATCGGACAAGGTATTGCCAAAAACAGTATCACCACCTGCAAAACCAGTGCCCCATGACCATGTTCCTAATGCAATTTTAGGTAATTGTTTCATCTTTCAACTCTCCGGATTGGCTTTATGTTATTGAAACGTTGAGTATCCATTGTTTCTTTTGGTATGGTCGCAAACATATCCCTGCATCTGTCTAAGTACATGAGGAAAACACCGGCCGACAGGGGCAATACTGCAACAGCAAATACCTGTGATGTAATCAACGAGCATCTCGTTGACCAGGAGAGTATAGCTGCAAGATTGGAAACATTAAGTGCAGCTATGGTTGATATATAATTAACTCAAGGTTTAGAATCATCATCCTTTCCAGTCAGTAACCGGAAGTATGCGTGGGTAAAAGAATCAGTTCTTGTGTCTAAGAATTTTATATTTCTCTCTGATAAAAATGCACCTGCCTTAAGTGAATTATCTACATTTAGAGATAGTAGAGACATCCATTTAATTCTACACACTTTTATTTATCCGATAATGGCAGAAATATTACTGTCTGTAATTTTTCATAAAAAAACTCCGAATGTTACCATACGGAGTATCAAAGCCACGTACTTATACCACTGAGGTATTTTATTATAATGAGAAGAGAGGAAGACTACTCAACGTAAAAAATATAATAATCAATACTCCAGGCTCAGCAGCCGTAAAAACTGACTTCTGGTAAAAATCATTCAGATGACATGTTTTTCACGCAACAAATTAATTTCTGGCTCACTATAACCCAGGTCATGTAATACCGCTGCAGTATGTTCCCCCCGCAATGGAGAAGAAGTAATATCAACCGGGCTGTCGGACATTTTTATCGGCATGCCCACAGTTTTATACTTACCACGTACAGGATGATTGACTTCAACAATACTTCCGCTGGCTTGTAAATCGTAATCTTCTGCTATCTCTTTCATTGAAAGAACTGGCCCGCAAGGCACATTATAATGTTTTAATATTTCCACCACATCATATTTAGAGTGCTCTGTTGTCCATTGCTCAATACGCTGAAAAATTGACTGCAACTGTGGCAACCTTGCCTGAGGCGTATTCATTGCTTCATCATCAGCCCAACTTTCCTCACCAATCACTTTACACACCGCAGGCCATACTGCGGCCTGAAGAATAAAGTAAATATAGGCATTCTGATCAGTTTCCCAGCCTTTACATTTCAGCACCGCACCAGGCTGCCCACCACCAGAAGCATTACCCGCGCGCGGCACGGCCACACCAAAAGGTTTGTGCGTATATTGCGGGTATTCTTCAAGTACACCAGTACGTTCCAGCCGTTGCTGGTCACGTAATTTTACCCGGCAAAGATTAAGCACTGCATCCTGCATAGCAACAGAAACTTTCTGGCCGCGCCCGCTGGTCACACGCTGGAATAGTGCAGAAACAATCCCCAGAGCCAAATGTAAACCTGAACCAGAATCCCCGATTTGCGCACTGGTAACTACCGGTACACCGTCATCAAACCCGGTTGTTGAAGCCGCACCACCAGCACACTGTGCGACATTTTCATAAGACTTACACTCTTCATAACGGCCAGCACCAAACCCTTTTACCGATGCCAGTATCATTCTGGGGTTTACCGAATGAATATGCTCCCAGGTCATTCCCATTCTGTCCAGTGCACCTGGTGCAAAGTTCTCAACTAATACATCGCTAGTGGCGATAAGACTGTCTAGTATTTCTTTCCCTTCCGGAGATTTTGTATTTAATGTAATTGCGCGTTTATTGTGATTCAGCATAGTAAAATAAAGGCTGTCCACATCGGGGATATCCCGTAACTGTTTACGTGTTGCGTCTCCTTCATCAACACGTTCAACTTTAATAACATCTGCCCCCATCCAGGCCAGTAATTGGGTACAACTCGGCCCGGACTGCACATGTGTAAAATCAATAATTTTAATTCCGTCCAATGCCTTTTTCATCACAGCCATCCTTTTCTTTATTCATCAATAATGAATTTGTTGAAATAACTGCACTGAAGTATTCAGCCAGGGTTTTCACCCATCAATATTATTCCGGGTTATTCCCCATTCCCGAGTTCAGCAAGCCGTTTGCGTAAAGCGCGTTCTTCCTGGAAACGCTGCGTTTCATCACGAATAATGGCGATTATCGACTCAGGCTTGCCCGCTTCCCCCAAAACTAATGCAATTGAGAAAGCAATAGAAATAGAGCTGCCATCACGTTTCATCGCGGGTACATGTAACAGTGATGTACCGTAGCGGTTCTTTCCCGTATTCATCGTCTGCTCAAAGCCCGCAGCATGACGCATGCGGTATTTCTCAGGAATGATGATGTCAAGTGAGGCGCCTGTGGCCTCACTCTGTGCATAACCAAACATTGCTTCAGCGGCACAATTCCAGGTGGTGATGATGCCGTTCGCATCAGCAATAACAACGGCATCACCAATCACAGACAGGAAGTGTTGCAAAGAGAGTGCCATAGCAATCAGACTGCCTTCGCAGCGTGGATAGCGGCGATTTGTTCCGTTGAATAACCGAGTTCTTTCAGAACTTCATCGGTATGTTCCCCCAGTAACGGAGAAGCCGTGATGGTCGGTTTCAGGTCAGAGAACTTGATAGGGCAACCCACTGTCCAGTAGCTTCCGCGCACTTTATGCGGCACTTCAACAATCGAGCCACTCTTCAGCAGTGATTCATCGTGCAGCAATTCTTTCATAGACATTACTGGTGCACAGGGGATGCCGAACTTACCGAAGTATTCTACCGCGGCATATTTGTCTTTATCTGTAGCCAGAATGTAGCTTTCAATAGCACCGAAAATATCCATGATATGTGGCTGGCGCGCTTTCGGCGTGGTATAGGCCGGGTTCTCTTTCCATTCCGGGCGTTCAATGGCTTCGCAAATGGGTGTCCAGACTAAATCTTGTATGGTGAAATAGATATAGGCATTTGGGTCGGTTTCCCATCCTTTACACTTCAGGATCCAGCCAGGCTGGCCACCACCACCAGCATTCCCGCCGCGCGGCACGACATCGGTGAAAGGTTCGTGAGGGTATTGCGGGTATTCTTCCAGGTAACCGACTCTGTCAAGGCGCAACTGGTCACGCATTTTCACACGGCACAAGTTAAGTACGGCATCCTGCATGGCGCAGGCCACTTTTTGCCCGCGCCCGGTTTTCTGGCGGCCAATGTAAGCGGTAAGAATACCGATGGCTAAATGCATCCCGGTATTGCTGTCGCCAAGAGCTGCGGCAGAAATTGTCGGGCCGGCATTCTCCCCTTTCCACCAGCCGGTTGTTGAAGCCGCCCCACCTGCACACTGGGCTACGTTCTCATAGGCCCGCAAATGTTCATAATGGTGACCTTCGCTAAAGCCTTTTACTGATGCCAGAATCATGCGGGGGTTCAGTTCCTGAATATATTCCCAGGTGAACCCCATACGGTCCAGCGCACCCGGACCAAAGTTTTCCACCATGACATCGCATTCTTTAATCAGCTTAACCAGCACTTCTTTGCCCTCTTCTGTTTTTGTATTCAGAGTCAAAGAACGTTTATTGCTGTTAAGCATGGTGAAATACAGGGCATCTGCATCGGGAATATCACGTAATTGATTACGGGTAATATCACCAGAGCCAGGGCGTTCAATTTTGATAACGTCAGCACCAAACCAGGCCAACATTTGCGTACAGGCAGGGCCTGCCTGAACATGGGTGAAATCGATGATCCGAACGCCGGCCAAAGGCAGATTGTTGTTACTGTTCATAATTTAATCTCCATCATATATTTTTTAACAGCCACACATCACTATGGTGAGAATGGCTTACTTCTTAACGGCTTTAGCCGGATTCAGATTGGTAATACGCCCACTCTCTGTCCCAACAGTTTCATCAATGGCGACATTAATTAATGTGGGTTTTCCTGAAGCCAGGGCCTCACTCATTGCCTGCTGCAATTCGCCAGTTGTGGTGACTTGCACACCAACGCCACCGAAGGCCTGCATCATCATTTCGTAGCGGGCATTTTTCACGAACACAGTGGGTGCAGTGTCCTTGCCACCAGAGGCATTCTTGTCTGTGCCCTTATAAATACCGTTGTTGTTGAAGACCACCACGCATACTGGCAGTTGGTAGCGGCAAATGGTTTCAACTTCCATCCCACTGAAACCGAAGGCAGAATCCCCTTCGATGGCAATGACCCGATGACCGGTTACCACGGCACCAGCAACGGCGAAGCCCATACCTATGCCCATCACACCCCACGTCCCTACATCCAGGCGTTTACGTGGCAGGTACATATCCACAATGCTGCGGGCAAAATCGAGGGTGTTGGCACCTTCGCTAACGACAATGGCTTCCGGGTTATCCCGGACAATGTCTTTAACCACGCTGAGTGCGCTGTGGAAATTCATTGGCGATGGGCGTTCAGCCAGCTTGTCAGCCATTTTTCCAAGGTTCTTGGCTTTGCGTTCTGCAATGGGACCCGTCCATTCCTGTGATGGCTTCGCCCAGTCATTGCCAATACGGGCCAACAGAGCGCGCACACAGGAACCCACATCACCAATCAGCGGTGCATCAATGGCGACGTTGCTGTCGATTTCCCCCGGGCAAATATCTATCTGGATAAATTTCTTCGGCCCGTTTGCCTGGCCCCAGGTTTTGCCTTTACCGTGGGAAAGCAGCCAGTTCAGACGCGCGCCAACCAGCACCACAACATCCGCTTCCTGCAAAACATAGGAGCGCGTGGCAGCAGCAGAGAGTTCATGGGTATCCGGGAGCAGCCCTTTCGCCATGGACATTGGCAAATAGGGGATCCCTGTTTTTTCGACTAACTCGCGAATTTCCTGGTCTGCACGTGAATAAGCGGCCCCCTTACCCAGCAGAATAAGTGGCTTTTTGGCGCCTTTGAGTAACGTAATGGCACGCTCCACCGCTTCTTCAGCCGGGCGCTGAGATGGCGCAGCATCAACCACTTTAATTAAGGACTTATTCCCTTCTTCTTCAGGCATGGTTTGCGAGAACAGTTTCGCAGGCAAATCCAAATAGACCCCACCAGGACGACCAGAGACTGCGGCACGAATCGCCCGTGCGATCCCGATACCGATATCCTGAGCACGCAGTACACGAAATGCGGCTTTACACATTGGCCGGGCAATCGCCAACTGGTCCATTTCTTCATAATCGCCCTGTTGCAGGTCAACAATTTCACGTTCACTGGAACCACTTATCAGAATCATTGGGAAGCAGTTGGTAGTGGCGTTAGCTAACGCAGTCAGGCCATTGAGGAAGCCCGGCGCGGAAACTGTCATACACACACCCGGTTTCCCTGTCAGAAAACCAGCGGCTGCAGCGGCATTACCGGCGTTTTGCTCATGGCGGAAAGAAATGACACGCATGCCTTCTGCTTGTGCCATACGCAAAAGATCAGTAATCGGAATCCCGGGTAAACCAAATAATGTATCAATACCATTCAATTTAAGTGCATCAAGGAAGAGATGAAATCCATCCGTTAATACCGGCTGTTTTGTTTCAGAATCGACTTCTTTTTCAAGCTCAATAATGCTACACATATAAACCTCTCTTCTTTTTATCTATCTCGATAAAGTTAATTAATGCTTCAAAGGGTCATTAATAAATAATTCGGGTGTATCCTTCCAGACTGGTGGGTTTTTCCATAAAGGAATTAAAATCACACCAGAGAGCACAGCCATTACAGAGGAGACAATAATTGTGAATGAGTGGCCATAGGTGGATATTAAATAAGCCGACAACACCCCACCATAAATACCACCCATTCCTTTAGCTGTCGCATAAAGCATCCCGTAATTTGCGCCAGAAGCCACCTCGCCATAGTAATATCCAACAATTGACGCAAATAACGAGTACAACGCTCCCCAGAAGAAGATGGATACAATACAGCTGACGATATAACCGGTAGCACCACCTGACTCAGCAAAATACAATGCCACCAGAGAAAACACCCCGCACAAGATATAAAATACGGACATTGTTTTATCGACACCGATAATATCTGCTATCCATCCCCCCACAACGCGGCTGAGCCCACTGGTAATAGCTATACCAATTGTCACCACAGTGCCGGCAGTCAGGCTAAAGTGGTATGCAGCAGCAAATTTAATACTGTTGGAGATAAACGTCAGCCCGGATGCAGAGACGAGAACAAATGAGGCAATCAGCATCCAGAACTGCCAGGTATGCATGGCTTCACCCATGGTAAATTGCTTCTCACACGGGCGTTTTCTAATTTTCTTATTGGCAGATATGGCGGCTGAAAACTGAGACCAACCTTTTGGCGGGTCCTTCATGAACAACCCGGTGATAATAATCACCCCACCAATGATAGCCGCCATCATGTAGATAACATTAAAAAATACACTGTCTGGCGCGCTGTCCGGGATAGCCCGGATGGGGAAAATGAATGGAATCGCCCCCCAGGAAAACGCAGCGGAAATGATACCTATGGTGATATTTCTGTGGTCAGGGAACCACTTATTGCAGGTGGTTACCGCTGCGTTATAGACAAAACCGCAGAAGAAACACCCAATACACCAGAATACAAAAATCGCGGTATACGAGAGCGACTGGCCAAAGGCACATGCCAGAATCCCCAAACCGGAGATAACCCCGGCAACAACTGATACCACCTTGGGACCAAACTTATCTCTTAAGATACCACCGGGTAATGTTCCAAATGCCTGGAAGATAACAAAGGCACTAAACATTAATGAAAGTTTGGTTGGTTCCCAGCCATAAATTTTTGCAAAATGCGGTGCAATAACTGACCAGGCATATTCATAAGGACTAATTACAGACATCGCGAGAAAAGCCAGAACAAATAGCCACCATCGGCTAAAGCCCAGGATTTCTTTATCTGTGCGATCCTGTTGTCTTACCATATCGCTCATTTTAAATCTCTCCTGTTTAAGGAATTATCAGAAATCGATGTTCTACTCGGTGTATTTAAAAACGTATAAATTTGGCTGTTCGCCCCTTTGGCTAATGCTTCCAGGGCAATCAGCATTTATTTTCTAAACCAGATCGAAATAAATATTTTCTGGTATTGTGACAATTGCCACTTTCATTTTTATTTGTAGGGTACAGAGGCGGGCTGATAACTCATCACACAGGATTTTGGAGTAAATCCAGTGTTACGAATTCGTTTTATTACGTAACACAACTAAATATGCCCACTCTTTTTGAGAGCTTCCTCAATGATTTTTTAAAGTTAGCAAATTAAGTTAGTAAATGTTTTTTCACTCCGCCTTCGAACCTAATTAAGACCCAGGTGAATGAATGTGGGAAACGTTTTTTATTTATCAGTTGATGAACAAAACTCATGAATCTTTCAAATATATCATTACGCCAGCTACGTATCTTTCTGGCAGTCGCAGAACATCAGGGGTTCAGCCGGGCAGGTAACATGGTTGGGCTAACGCAATCAGCAATGAGCCACAGCATCAGAGATTTGGAAAATGAGCTCGGGATCAAATTATTTGATCGCACAACACGCGAGGTGTTTCTTACTCAGGAGGGGCAATATCTGTCTGGGGAATTACGCCGGTTAATGGGAGAACTGGAAGCCACATTCAATAATGCATGGAGCCGGGGGGAACAGCACAGCGGGCTGGTACATGTCGCCACCAGTCCAACTATTTCTGCCGGGATCATGCCGCACTGCATTAAAAAGCTGATCAATAAATACCCGCAGATCAACGTGATGATCCATGACCAGGTCCAAAAGCAGACCATTCAGAAAGTGGTAAATGGTGAAGTGGATTTTGGCGTGATTGTCGAGCCATCAACGCCTTCAGATTTGCACACCGAGACTTTCATGGAAGAACCGTTCTGTCTGATCCTTCCACCAACACATAAGCTCGCCCGCCAAAAGAAAGTGGAATGGGGCCGTTTAAAAAACCAGGATCTGGTATTACTGGATGACTCTTCTGGTAGCCGTTCGTTAATTGATAACGCCTTAATTCGCAATGGCGTTACTCCCCATGTCGTTCAGGAGCTGGGGCATGTGGCCACGATATTCCGTATCCTTGAATCCGGTATTGGTGTGTCGATCATTCCGCAGATAGCCTCATCTGCCGTTGAGAAACTGGGACTGGTGTGCCGCCCGCTGTATCCAACAGAAAACCGGAAGTTGCAATTAGCCCGCCGCCATAATCGCTCACTCTCACCCGCGGCTTCTGTAGTGTGGAACATGATACAAAATGATTTAACCCTGAGCCTGCCCGTAAGGCCATAGTGGCCCGGCGCAAAGCCCTGCATACAACACACGACCGGGGGTTTTCCCCTGTAACGACAGTGAACACAGATAAGCAGATAAGCAGATAAGCAGATAAGCAGATAAGCAGATAAGCAGATAAGCAGATAAGCAGCAGAGAAATATAAATGATGAACCGCAACAAAAAGGCCGCAATGTTAACCATTGCGGCCTTGCCGAAGCGCTGCGCCCCGGAATAAATACGCTTAATTTAAAATGCGCACTTAGAACGGAATATCGTCGTCGAAATCCATTGGCGGTTCGTTAGACGGTGCTGGTGCGCTCGGAGCCTGTTGCGGACGAGACTGCGCGCCGCCACTGAATGCAGCGTTATTGCCTTGCGGCTGCTGCGGCTGACCCCAGCCACTCTGCCCGCCCTGGTTACCCTGGTTGCCACCCATTGGTGCACCACCCTGGCCACCCTGACGACCACCCAGCATTTGCATGGTGCCGCCAACGTTAACCACGATTTCAGTCGTGTAACGTTCCTGGCCACCCTGATCCTGCCATTTACGGGTGCGCAACTGGCCTTCAATATAAACCTGTGAACCTTTACGCAGATATTCACCTGCGACCTCAGCCAGCTTGCCGAACAACACAACACGGTGCCATTCAGTCTGCTCTTTCATTTCGCCGGTCTGCTTGTCACGCCAGGATTCGGAAGTAGCCAGCGTAATGTTGGCTACTGCGCCACCATTTGGCATATAGCGTACTTCCGGGTCCTGGCCCAGGTTACCGACGAGAATCACCTTGTTTACGCCTCTGCTGGCCATGATAGTCTCTCCTGAAAAACGGTTAGCGATAGTTTAAACGCGGCATTCTAACACGCCAGTTAAGCAGATTATAGTTGCGATAATGCTTCCAGGGTATCGTTGTACGTTACATGCTTTACATAGAAACACTGGATATCCATTCAGGTTTTATTGTGTCATAATTAGCCGTTTCGGGTCGCCGGCTTTTCGTCTTGCTGGTTTTTAGTTGTAAAAACAAGGGCGAGAACCGGGATGACTGCATTTACTCCGGGGAAGGTGAATGGACAAGATAGAAATTCGGGGCGCCCGCACCCACAATCTGAAAAACATCAATCTGGTCATTCCGCGCGATAAACTGATTGTTGTGACGGGGTTGTCTGGGTCGGGTAAATCATCACTGGCATTTGATACACTGTATGCAGAAGGCCAGCGCCGCTACGTTGAGTCGCTTTCAGCTTATGCGCGCCAGTTCCTTTCACTAATGGAAAAACCGGATGTTGACCATATTGAAGGCCTCTCCCCGGCGATTTCTATTGAACAGAAATCCACATCGCACAACCCGCGTTCCACCGTTGGTACTATCACTGAAATTCACGATTACCTGCGCTTGTTGTTTGCCCGTGTAGGTGAACCACGCTGCCCGGACCATGATGTCCCGCTGGCGGCGCAAACAGTGAGCCAAATGGTTGACAATGTGCTGGCGCAACCTGAAGGCAAACGCCTGATGCTGCTGGCTCCCATCATTAAAGAACGTAAGGGTGAGCACAGCAAAACGCTGGAAAACCTGGCAAGCCAGGGCTATATCCGTGCACGTATTGATGGCGAAGTTTGCGATCTGTCCGATCCGCCCAAACTGGAACTACAGAAAAAACACACCATTGAAGTGGTTGTGGACCGGTTTAAAGTGCGCGAAGACCTGGCTCAGCGCCTTGCGGAATCATTTGAAACCGCACTGGAGTTATCTGGTGGTACTGCCGTTGTCGCCGACATGGACGACACCAAAGCAGAGGAACTTCTGTTTTCTGCAAACTTCGCCTGCCCGATTTGCGGGTACAGCATGAGCGAACTGGAACCTCGCCTGTTTTCCTTCAACAACCCGGCAGGTGCCTGCCCAACCTGTGACGGGCTGGGTGTGCAACAATTTTTCGACCCCGAGCGAGTGATCCAGAATGGCGAGCTGTCACTGGCTGGCGGCGCGATCCGTGGCTGGGATCGCCGTAATTTTTACTATTTCCAAATGCTGCGTTCACTGGCCGATCACTACAAGTTTGATATCGAAGCCCCCTGGGACAGCCTGGGCGCCGACATTCAAAAAGTGGTGCTGTATGGTTCCGGTAAAGAAACCATTGAATTCAAATATATCAACGACCGGGGCGATACCTCCGTGCGCCGTCACCCGTTTGAAGGGGTGCTGCACAACATGGAGCGCCGTTACAAAGAGACGGAATCCAATGCAGTGCGTGAGGAACTGGCGAAATTTATCAGTAACCGCCCCTGCGCCAGCTGTGGAGGCACCCGCCTGCGCCGCGAAGCCCGCCATGTATTTGTAGAAAACACTCCGCTGCCAACTATTTCTGATATGAGCATCGGCCACGCCATGGATTTTTTCAGAAACCTGAAACTGTCCGGGCAACGGGCCAAAATTGCTGAAAAAGTATTGAAAGAAATTGGCGACCGCCTGCAATTTTTAGTGAATGTCGGGCTGAATTACTTAACGCTGTCCCGTTCTGCGGAAACGCTTTCCGGTGGGGAAGCACAACGTATTCGTCTGGCAAGCCAGATTGGCGCCGGGCTGGTTGGGGTGATGTACGTACTGGATGAACCTTCTATTGGGTTACACCAGCGTGATAACGAACGCCTGCTGAAAACCCTGATTCACCTGCGTAACCTGGGTAATACCGTTATTGTGGTGGAGCACGATGAAGACGCCATTCGTGCAGCAGACCATATTATTGATATTGGGCCCGGAGCCGGGGTTCACGGCGGGAATGTGGTTGCCGAAGGGCCACTGGCAGATATCCTGGCGGTTCCTGAATCGCTGACCGGCCAGTACCTGAGTGGTGTGCGTAAAATTGGCGTGCCGAAAAAACGCGTCCCGGCAGACCCGAATAAAGTGTTAAAACTGAGTGGTGCCCGGGGCAATAACCTGAAAGATGTCACACTGACTCTGCCCGTCGGGTTATTTACCTGCATTACCGGGGTTTCCGGTTCGGGTAAATCCACACTAATTAACGACACCCTGTTCCCGATTGCCCAGAAGTTACTGAATGGTGGCTCCAGCATAGAGCCTGCGCCTTATCGGGAGGTTCAGGGTATTGAGCATTTCGATAAAGTCATTGATATTGACCAGAGCCCCATTGGCCGCACCCCACGTTCTAACCCGGCAACCTACACCGGCATTTTCACCCCGGTGCGTGAGCTGTTTGCCGGTGTGCCGGAATCCCGTTCCCGTGGTTACAACCCCGGGCGTTTTAGTTTCAACGTGCGTGGTGGCCGCTGTGAAGCCTGCCAGGGTGATGGCGTGCTGAAAGTGGAAATGCACTTTTTGCCGGATATCTATGTACCCTGCGACCAGTGCAAAGGCAAGCGCTATAACCGTGAAACCCTGGAAATTAAATACAAGGGTAAAAATATTCACGAAGTGCTGGATATGACCATTGAAGAAGCCCGCGAATTCTTTGATGCCGTACCGGCGCTGGCTCGCAAGCTCCAGACATTAATGGATGTGGGGTTGTCCTACATTCGCCTTGGGCAATCAGCAACAACACTTTCCGGCGGTGAAGCACAGCGTGTGAAACTGGCCCGGGAGTTGTCCAAACGCGGTACAGGCCAGACGCTGTACATTCTGGATGAACCCACAACCGGCCTGCATTTTGCCGATATTCAGCAGTTGCTTGAGGTATTGCACCAGTTACGCGACCAGGGCAACACCATCGTGGTGATTGAGCATAATCTGGACGTAATTAAAACTGCAGACTGGATTGTGGATCTTGGGCCGGAAGGCGGCAGTGGCGGCGGGGAAATCCTGATTTCCGGCACACCAGAAACTGTTGCCGAATGCGAGGCTTCCCACACTGCACGCTTCCTGAAACCCATGCTGAAATAAACCGGGCTTAACGGGAATATTGCTGCCTCAGGGATGCAGGCAGCAATTCCAGCGCCTGTTGCCAGGCATCTTCCACCAGGTAATAAATTTGGGAATCCGGCAGGCTGCCATCCAGCCACAGTGTGCTCCAGTGCGCTTTATTCAGCAGTGCACTGGGGAAAACATCTTCATGAGACTGGCGTAACAGCTCGGCCAGTGCCGGGCTGGTTTTTAGCGAAAGCGCCGGGCGGCCATCTACTTCGTGCAACATAGCGAACATCACATCCGCCAGTTTAATTTGTGTTGCGGCCCACTCGCGGTGCGCCGACTGTGTCACACCCGGTTTATTCATGCAGAACGTGAGTAACTGAGACTGGTTCATGGCATTGGCTCCCCTTGCAGCGTCACGGCAATACGCCGCGCGCCACCATGGATTCGGTGTTCCCCTAACCAAATCCCTTGCCATGTCCCCAGCAACACACGCCCGCGCTGTACGGGCAGGGCTAACGATACGCCAAGCAAAGAAGATTTGATGTGCGAGGGCATATCATCTGCCCCTTCGTAGTCGTGCTCATAATCACCCTGGTCCGGAACCGCGCGTAAAAAATGCCGTTCCATATCGCCCCGCACCGTGGGATCACAATTCTCATTCAGCGTCAGCGAAGCAGAAGTATGCTGCAGCAATAAGTGCAACAGGCCAGTATTCACCTGGCTGAGAGCAGGAATATTGCCGAGAATCTCCTCCGTGACCAGGTGAAAGCCACGAGGTTTAGCGCTGAGTGTCAGAATCTGTTGATGCCACATGGTGTTGGTCCCTGGTTAACAAAAAGCACATGCAGGCACACATGCCTGCGTGTTTAAGTGTGCAGCATTTTGCTAAAAGGTAAACCCTGTGGCATCACAAGCAGCACAACCAGGCCGTGCTGCCGCCCTGGCACTCAGTATTCGGAATTAACAATCACCTCTTCGCCAAATTTACCGGCAGAAGGCAATGGGCGATAGGTGGAGTTGGAAGCACGCAACACGCGAATACCACGGATACCGGCATCGCGCGCCGCAGTGATATCGCCATCAGAATCGCCGTAGAAAATGCGGATTTGTTTATCCACCAGCCAGTTTGTTTTCGTGTTCTGGCCGGGGTTATCGCCGGCAAAAATCACCGGGTTCATACTACTGGCGGGAATATGGAAATCGTCCTGCAAGGTTTTAGAGACCGTTTCTGTTTTTGTCTGGCTGCGCCCGGTAATAAACCAAATGCTGTCACCCCGCCGGACGTGCATATCAATCAAGGCGCGGGCCACTTCTTTAGGGATGCTGAATTCATCCCAGCCATTATTCATTTTTTCCCAGAATGCCGGGTTGCTCAGGTAGTCATTGCTTTCCGGAGAGAACATTTTTTTGCCGCGGTAAAAGCCCGGGCTTGAGAACAGCACGGTGTCATCAATGTCAAACCCGACAGCCATTGGTGGGCGGCCAAGCAGGCTATTTTCAATTTGCGCCACAGATACCCAGTGAACCGGTGCCTGTGCAGCCAGTTGGGCAACGTTAATACCACTATAAAGCGGTGGTGTGGATTCTTTGGCAACTGCGGTATGAGAAAAGGCCAGGCCCAGGAAGAGTGCGCCTAATGCGCGGGTCAGTTTATGCATGTTATCCCTGTGTATCACGGTGTTAGTTAATCTCGTTTTGCTCATCGCGTGAATCGAGGAAAACCTTAACGTTAAGCCGGTCCTGAGGGAAGGTTTTTTTATGCAGAAATAAGCAGAAAGTGTGATACCTGCCGGAATATTTCCACCCCGACAGGTAAGTAAGCACTTACATTACAGCAGCAAAGGCTTCGGCAACGCGGTTAACGTTACGGGAGTTAAGCCCGGCCACACACATGCGCCCACTGGCTATCAGGTAAACCCCAAATTCATCACGCAGGCGGTCAACCTGAGCGGCGCTCAGCCCGGTATAAGTAAACATACCTCGCTGTTTCAGGAAGTAGCTGAAGTCGTGGTTTGGCAGCGCCTGTTTCAGCGTTGCTACCAGAGCCTCACGCATGCTCAGAATGCGAACACGCATTTCTTCCACCTGGGCCAGCCAGTCGGCTTTCAGCGCCGGATCATTCAGTACCAGCGATACCACTTGCGCACCGAAATTCGGCGGGCTGGAGTAGTTACGGCGTACCGTGGCTTTCAGTTGCCCTAACACCCGGCTGGCGGTATCAGCGTCTTCACACACCACTGACAGCCCACCAACACGTTCGCCATACAGCGAGAAAATCTTGGAGAAAGAGTTACTGACCAGTGCCGGAATACCTGCGTTGGCAATGGCACGAATGGCATAAGCATCGTCATCCATACCCGCGCCAAAACCCTGATAGGCGATATCCAGGAACGGAATTAACTGGCGGGCTTTGAGCACCTCCACTACGGCATCCCATTCTGCCGGCACTAAATCAGAGCCAGTCGGGTTATGGCAGCAAGGGTGTAACAGCACGATGCTTTTTTCAGGCAAACCGGCAAGGGTGTCCAGCAGGGCCTGAGTGCGGACCCCTTTGGTTTCGTCATCAAACCAGGGGTAAGTACCCACTTCGAAACCCGCACCCGCAAAAATGGCAATGTGGTTTTCCCATGTTGGGTCGCTCACCCACACACCGGATTCAGGGAAATAGCGTTTCAGGAAATCGGCCCCGACTTTCAGCGCCCCTGAGCCACCTAATGTCTGAATAGTGGCAATCCGCCCTTCACGCAGCGCCGGGTGGTCTGCACCAAAGAGTAAAGGAGCAATGGCATTGCGATAGCCACCCAAACCTTCCATTGGCAGGTAAACAGATGCGCCATGAGGCGCGGCATTCAGACGGACTTCGGCTTGTGCCACTGCCCGCAGTTGCGGAATGGTACCGTCTTCATCGTAATAGAGACCGATACTCAGGTTCACTTTATCCTGGCGAGGATCGTCTTTGAAACGTTCCATCAGCGACAGAATAGGATCGCCTGCGTAGGCGTCAACGTTCTGAAACACGCGGGGGTTCTCCTGATATCCATTAAGTAGGGGTGCCGCAAACTAAGGTTGTATTTACCTGGTTTTATCTCACGCCTCGGCAGCGGATAAAGCAGGCAACAACACGCTGTTTAACGGAATTACCACAATAAACCGGAAGTAATGGGAAAGCGAGAGTAAAGCAGCGTGGATTAACGGTGGAACAATTTCAGGTGATATAACACCGGGCGGTAACCCGCCCGGATGAATGAATCAGTCAAGGTAGTGCATGGCGACACGAGATGTCAGGCGGGTAATAAGTTCGTAAGCACTCACTTTCGTTACTTCCGCTATGCGTTCGACGGGTAAGCCTTCTCCCCACATCACAACGCTGTCGCCGGGGTGTTCTTGTGCATCTGGCCCCAAATCAACACAAATCATGTCCATGGCGACCCGGCCAACCAGTGGCACTTCACGGCCATTCACCAGCACGGGCGTGCCTGATGGCGCACTGCGTGGATAGCCATCGCCATACCCCATTGCCACCACACCCAGGCGCGTATCGCGCTGGCTCACCCAGGTGCCACCGTAGCCTACTGGTTCACCGGCTTTGTGGTCACGTACCGCAATCAGGCTGGATGTCAGGCTCATAGCTGGCTGGAAGCCAAAGTCAGTTCCCCAGGGTTTGTGGTCCAGCGGAGAAACACCATAGAGAATAATCCCCGGGCGTACCCAGTCAAAATGAGACTGAGGCCAGAGCAAAATACCGCCCGAAGCAGCGATAGATTTCAGGCCAGGTTTGCCTTCAGCAAAATGGTTAAAAATAGCCAGTTGCTGTTCGGTCGCCCCCACTTCCGGTTCATCGGCACGGGCGAAATGGCTGACGATATTCACTGGCTGGCGCACATTTTTGCACTGGCTCAGGCGGGCATAAAATGCCTCTGCTTTTTCCGGGCGAACCCCCAGGCGGTGCATGCCGGTATCAAGCTTCATCCACACCGTGACGGGCTGGCTCAGCTGCGCCTGTTCAAGGGCTTCAAGTTGTTCTTCGCTGTGCACCGCTGTGTGGAACTGCTGGCTGGCGATAACCGGCAGGTCGCTGGCATTAAAAAAACCTTCCAGCAGTAACACAGGTTGAGTGATGCCCCCTTCGCGCAGGCGGATGGCCTCTTCCAGGCGGGCAACGCCGAACGCATCGGCATCTGGCAGGGTACGGGCAGTTTCTAACAAACCATGCCCATAAGCGTTTGCTTTCACAACTGCCACCAGGCGGCTGGACGGAGCCAGTTCACGCAGGCGTTGCAGGTTATGTCGCAGAGCGCGGCGGTTAATCACAACAGTTGCCGCTTGCATGTTTATTCCTTCAATTATTCTTCGTCGTATTGCGGGCCTGCATAGTTATCGAAGCGCGACCATTGCCCGTTAAAGGTCAGACGCACAGTCCCGATAGGGCCGTTACGTTGCTTACCGATAATAATTTCCGCGATGCCTTTGAGATCACTGTTCTCGTGATACACCTCATCGCGGTAGATAAACATAATTAAGTCGGCATCCTGTTCAATGGAGCCGGATTCACGCAAGTCTGAGTTGACCGGGCGTTTATCTGCACGCTGTTCCAGTGAACGGTTAAGCTGTGACAGCGCCACCACCGGCACCTGCAGCTCTTTTGCCAGCGCTTTCAAAGAACGGGAGATTTCGGCTATTTCCAGAGTACGGTTGTCGGACAACGACGGCACGCGCATTAGCTGGAGGTAGTCGATCATTATCAGGCTTAAGCCATCGTGCTCACGGAAAATACGCCGGGCGCGAGAGCGAACCTCTGTCGGAGTCAGGCCGGAAGAGTCATCAATGTACATATTGCGCTTCTCCAGCAAAATCCCCATGGTGCCGGAGATACGTGCCCAGTCCTCATCATCCAGTTGGCCGGTACGGATACGGGTCTGGTCGACGCGAGACAAAGACGCCAGCATACGCATCATTATCTGTTCCGCGGGCATTTCCAGGCTGAAAATCAGCACCGGTTTATCCTGCAACATGGCGGCGTTTTCGCACAGGTTCATGGCGAATGTGGTTTTCCCCATGGAGGGACGCGCCGCGACAATAATCAAGTCTGACCGTTGCAGGCCTGCGGTTTTCTTGTTGAGGTCCTGGTAACCGGTATCTACCCCGGTCACGCCATCGTGCGGTTGCTGGTAAAGCGTTTCAATACGCGCAACTGTCGCTTCCAGGATCTGGTCAACAGATTTGGGGCCTTCATCTTTGTTGGCGCGGTTTTCTGCTATCTGGAAAACCCGGGACTCAGCCAGGTCGAGCAAATCTTCACTGGTGCGCCCTTGTGGGTCAAACCCGGCATCGGCTATTTCGTTGGCAACGGCTATCATTTCACGCACAACAGCACGTTCACGGACGATATCTGCATAAGCGCTGATATTCGCTGCACTTGGCGTATTTTTTGATAACTCAGCCAGGTATGCAAAACCGCCAACACTTTCCAGTTGCCCCTGGCGCTCCAGGGACTCCGACAGCGTTATCAGGTCAATGGGGTGGCCGGTTTCCTGCAGACGGTGCATTTCCGTAAAAATAAGCCGGTGCTGCCGGGTATAGAAATCTTCCGAGACTACGCGCTCGGCAACATCGTCCCAGCGTTCATTATCCAGCATTAACCCGCCCAACACTGACTGCTCCGCCTCAAGAGAATGCGGAGGAACTTTCAGCCCGGCCACTTGCAGATCACGCGGTTCGCGCGGCTCAGCGGGTTTGTTGAAGGGTTTATTTCCTGCCATAGTGAAAGGGTTTACCAAAAATTGAACGGGGAAACGTGGCATTATACCTGAAAACCGTCAGTTTGCAGGCAGTGGAATGCACTTACCTGTATCAGTAAACCACGATACCCACACAGGAGGCAGTGAAACAGTTATGGCAACGCGTATTGAATTTACCAAACATGGTGGCCCCGACGTGTTACACGCCGTGGACTGGACGCCCCCTGAGCCCGGCGACAACGAGGTCCAGGTTGACAATAAAGCGATAGGTATCAACTACATTGATACCTATATTCGTAGTGGGTTATATCCCCCGCCTTCGTTACCCAGTGGGTTGGGAACAGAAGCCGCAGGCATCGTCGCCAAAACAGGGAAAAATGTCACCCATTTTCGCCCCGGCGACCGGGTGGTTTACGCCCAGAGTTCGTTAGGTGCTTACAGCAGTGTACACAATGTGCCTGAGCATAACCTGGCTCTGCTTCCCCCGGCGATTTCCTTTGAGCAGGCAGCCGCGTCTTTCCTCAAAGGGCTGACTGTGTTCTACCTGTTGCGTAAAACCTATGAAATCAAACCCGGTGAAATGTTTTTATTCCACGCCGCGGCAGGTGGTGTTGGGCTGATTGCCTGCCAGTGGGCTAAAGCGCTGGGGGCAAAACTGATTGGTACTGTTGGTTCAGCACAGAAAGCTGAGCGGGCTATGCAGGCCGGAGCCTGGGCCACCATCAACTACCGTGAAGAGGATATTGCCGGGCGGGTTCGTGCGCTCACCGGCGGGAAAAAATTGCCGGTTGTATATGATTCGGTTGGCAAAGACACCTGGGAGTCTTCACTCGACTGCCTGCAGCGCCGTGGTTTGATGGTCAGTTTCGGTAATGCTTCCGGGCCGGTCACAGGCGTAAACCTTGGGATCCTCAACCAAAAAGGCTCACTGTATGTTACCCGCCCTTCACTTAATGGTTATGTTACTAACCGTGAAGAATTGCAGGAAGCGAGCAGTGAGCTGTTCTCGCTGATTGCCAGTGGCGTGATTAAAGTCCAGGTGGAGGAAGCGCAGAAATTTGCTCTGGCAGATGCTGCCCATGCGCATAAGGTTTTGGAAAGCCGCCAGACTCAGGGCTCAAGCCTGTTAATTCCCTGACAGAGAAAATGGTAAAAATACAAATGATTAGGGCTTCCCGCAGGAAGCCCTTCATTTTTATAGTTCGCGCTGAATTTGTAGGGTACAGCTGCGATGAATTTGGTAGATAGCGAAAGCATAGTGACAGATTTAATAAGTAAATAATATGTTGTTAACGGAAAAGTTGTAAAAAAGTTCCAGGGTTGTGATCAGCCGCTCAAACAACCTGTCATATCAACGCATATCACGGCGATAATGTGAGCGTGATTGGGTATTGTTGCCATTATTTATGGCCCGGATAACCCACACAGCGACAATAGCCAGTAGTAACCAGGGCAACATTTTGAGCATTAACACCAGCAGCCCGCCAAAAAACATCACGCCCACAGCCACCAGCAGCGCAACAAAAACCCCCACCAGCGACACACCAGTCACCAGCAGCATAATAAAAAATCCCAGCACAAATAATAGTTCCAGCATCGTCAGTACCTCCAGGTAATAATCAGAGGTATTACAAGAACCATGCCAGAATATAATCACATGATTTTGAAACAAAAAAACCCAGCACACAGGCCGGGGCATAGCGAATTTAACGATTATTGCGTCAATTTAATCAACACGAGCCACTTTGCTCAGCGCGGTTTCCAGAACCTGAATATCTGCGCCAGGTTTATGGGCATTTTCACTCAAGTAACGACGCCACTGGCGGGCACCAGGCACGCTCTGGAATAAACCCAGCATATGGCGGGTGATATGGCCCAGGTAAGCGCCCTGGCTCAGTTCCCGTTCAATATACGGGTACATAGCTCGCACAACATCAGCCGGGGACGGGCTGGCAGTGGTGTCGCCAAAAATCTCGCGGTCAACAGACGCCAGTAGCCCCGGATTTTGGTAGGCCTCACGCCCCACCATAACACCATCCATATGTTCCAGATGCTGTTTCGCTTCTTCCAGCGTTTTCACGCCGCCATTAATCGACATTGTCAGGTGTGGGAAATCACGCTTCAGTTGCCATACCCGGGGGTAATCAAGGGGCGGAATTTCGCGGTTCTCTTTCGGGCTTAAGCCAGACAACCAGGCTTTACGGGCGTGAATAATAAACATGTCACACCCGCCCTGTTGGGAAACAGTTTGCACAAAATCACACAGGAATTCATAGCTGTCCTGGTCATCAATGCCAATACGGGTTTTCACTGTAACCGGAATCGACACCACATCGCGCATTGCTTTAACGCAATCCGCCACCAGTTGCGCTTCCCCCATCAGGCACGCACCAAAGCGCCCGTTTTGCACCCGGTCAGACGGGCAGCCAACATTAAGGTTTACTTCATCATAACCACGTTGCTCAGCCAGTTTCGCACACTGCGCCAGAGCCGCCGGGTCGCTTCCACCCAGTTGTAACGCAACCGGGTGCTCTTCTTCGTTGTAAGCCAGGTAATCGCCTTTGCCGTGAATAATCGCCCCGGTTGTCACCATTTCGGTGTACAGCAGCGTATGGCGTGACAGCTGGCGCAAAAAATAGCGGCAATGGCGGTCAGTCCAGTCCAGCATGGGGGCAATGGAGAAACGCGACGCTGAGTACGCTGAGCACATAGAAACAACCTTTATGAAAAGTAGCGGTAGATAACAGTAACCCCACCAACCTGCATTCCTGAGCAGGCTGGCGTAAAAATGGGCTACGGATTATACAGTCCAGGCCACAGTGGGGCAACGTGGAGGGAACAGGCAATGCCAATACCCGTGGCCGCGCCAGGCAAATAGTGCATTTTGCCGCAATATTTACCCGCCAGGTTTATACTTTGGCTTATGCACCACCATAAGCTGCGTGTACAGCGATGCGCTAACAAGGAGAATATTATGCGTCACCGTCATACCTTCTGGATAAACGCACTACTCGCCATAAGCCTGGCATCACTTCCTGCTGCAGTTCTTGCCAATAATGGCAACGGGCATAAACCAGACAAAGCCAAACACAGCCAGGGAAATAACCACGGCAACAATAAACAAGATAAAGATATCGACTGGGGCGATTTCCGCCTGAAAGCAAAACATATGGGGTACACCGGGTATAAACCCCTGCCACCAGGGATTGCCAAAAAACTGGTGCGTGGGCAGCCTTTACCGCCGGGGATTGCCAAAAAAGCTATTCCGGGCGACCTGGGGCGTTTGTTGCCTTATTACCCGGGGAGGGAATGGCGCATTGTAGGAAATGATTTAGTGTCTGTTGTGATAAGCACAGCCATTGTTGCAGAAATTATTCATGATGCGTTTGATTAACCAGGTAACGGTGAGCAGACCTCATTTCACCATGCCATGCAGTACGCCATAACGCTTTTTATACTCACGCGGCGCCACGCCATTGTGGCGCCTGAAAATACGCGAAAAATACATTGCATCGCTGTACCCTACCGCCTCGGCAATATTGCTTACCGATAGCTCCGTGCTTTGCATTAAAGCTCTGGCACGGTTAACACGCTGTTTCTCACGCCATGAAAAGATGGTCTCTCCCATTTCACTGCGGAACAGATGCGCCAGACGGGAAGGAGACAGAAATACCATCTTCGCTAACGCATCTACGGTCATTTCATCAGCAATATTGTTATTCAGATAGTCGCACAGTGCATTAATACGTGGGTCGACATTATGGCGGTTACTTTGCGGCTGCATCTGGAAGCAATGCAGAATCAGGCGTTCAAGGGCATTCATTGCCAGCGCTTCAGACAACGGGGCATCATCGCTGTTATGGTGAATAACCTCGGAAAACAGTGCCTTTAACCCTTCCTGTATTTCTGGTGTCTCACACTGTGTCCGGCCAATATTCTGACGGGTGTTATCCCAGCGCAGCCAGTCCAGCCAGTAAGGGCGGGGCATAAAATAGATCCATAAATGGTCCCAAAAATCATGGGATTCAGCACGCCCGTAGTGGTGTGGTACTCCGGGGGGAAACAGCACCAGTTCGCCTTCCTGGCAGGTAATATACCCCTCACCTGCTTTAACCCGCCCGGCACCACGTAACGTAAGGTTGATGATGTAACCTTTCATGCCTTGCGGGCGGTTGATGTAATAGTCAAGCCGCCCGCCACGGGATATGGGGGTATACCCCGACACCAGATACGCATTAAACGTAAAACTCTTCATCAGGGGCGAAAAGTTTACCAGGTCGTTCATATCCAGTGGCATATCCATCTCCTTTATGCCTCCTCCTGTTCCAGGTCAGAAGCAATAATTACTGTATCCCAGGGGGCCAGTATAAGAGGCTTGCCCCGGCTAACCCGGCCTTGCTGGAGTACCTGAACACCATTCACGGGTGCAGGCAAGTTTTGCGGTGTTGGGGAATAATTAAAGATAAACACCCTTTCCTGCCCGTCGGCCTGGTAAAGCCGCCGCACAATGACAGGGAAACTCGCATCTGCAGCCTGCGACGATAACCGGAGATCGGCAGTAAATTGCGAAAACAAACCATATAACCACGCTTTTTCCGGCAAAAAACCAACATACATAGCCTGCCCTTTACCATAATGAGCCCGTGTGACTGCCGCATATTGCCCCCAGGCCGGGTGACGATAGCGTGCCATAACTTCTATTTCCGGGTCTGGCGTCAGTAATTCTGCCCACAGCTCTGCCTCGGTGTCCGGTAACCCAATGGCACTGGCATCTACTTGCAGGGAATCCGGGCGCGTGAACTGGTTATAGGTTACGCCGCACACATCACGCAGGCCACCGGGTTGTGGCGTGCTACGAACTTTCACGTTCTCGTCACTGAAGCCTGATTTAAAACTAATAACCGCACGACCGCCACGTTCAACCCAGGCGTGAATCCGGGACAACAGGCCGTCCGGCGCACTGTAAAGTGCCGGAATAATCATTACTTTGTATTTATCGCACTGAGCGTCCACATCATTAATAATGTCCACACCCACATTGTTGTCGTACAGAGCATCATGGAAACGGCGGAAAATATCATTCCAGACATTGGTTTTGCCGTCTGCCGGAGGGAAGTGATTCAGCGCATCCATAGCCTCATTGCTAATCAAAATAGCCACATCATGGCGGGCTGACAGGCCAGATAATTGTTCACCATACTGCGCGAAGTCTTTACCAATGGTACAGGCTTCACGCCAGGTGGGGTTGGGCGCAAAATCGTGGCTCAATAACCCTTTCCAGTATGTTTCAAAGGAATTGTGGATAGAGTGCCAGTGCCAGTAAGAAACCATTCGCGCACCCTGGGCAATATGGCTGAATGCCTGCAGCCGCAATTGCCCAGGGTATGGAGTCCATTCAGGGAAGCCCTGTGCCTGGGTTTCCAGCACGAAATAATTGGCACCCTGTTTAATTCCGCGAGTTATTGCGCCGCCAAAGGCGATTTCGCGCCCTGTCAGGTGATCCTGGGTGGGATGGTAAATATCCACCCCGGCAACCGTCAGCGCCCGGGCCGCAGCAAAATGATCCACCCGTGGCTGAACCCCATATGAATAGCCGCGCCATTCAAAATCAAAGTTATGGGTAATAAACTGGCCGGGCTTGCAGTACTCACGCACCAGCTCTCCCTGCCAGGCCAGATAAGCCGTCACTTGCTCGCGTTGATACTGAGAGAAAGCACAAGCCAGGCTGGCATTAATGGTACTTTCCACCGGAGGGAAGTCAGCCCAGTCATCAATGCGATTGCTCCAGTAATCCAGGCCAAAGTCATGGTTAAACTGGCTGATATCCGGGTAGCGCACCTTGAGCGACTCAATAAACCCGGACTGCATCCAGTGGCCGGTGTTGTCATAGTGCTTAGTTTCATTATCCAGTTGATACCCAATAACTGCCGGATGCTGACAAACATGCGCCATCAAAACCCGGATGATATTTTCCGCATAACGGCGAAACACCGGGTTGACGATGTCCATGATTTGGCGCGGGCCATACTTCTGGGTACCCTGAACCGTCGTTACCATCACTTCAGGGTGTTTTTTGGCAAGCCAGGTTGGAATGGCATACGTCGGCGTCCCGATAATCACCGCAATCCCTGCGGCATGCATGGCATCCATAACACGGTCAATGTGGTAGAAATTGTAGGTGCCTTCAGCCGGTTCCAGTGTACTCCAGGTGGATTCAGCAATACGGACGACGTTAATTCCGGCCGCCAGCATCATTTCAATATCTTTTTCAAGGCGGTCTTCCGGCATATATTCATCGTAATACGCCACACCATAATATAATTCAGCCATACTGCCTCCTCCTGGGGTTATTTAGCTAAAACAGGCTCAGAAATAAACGCTCGTGCTTTGTCCAGGGTCACGACGGACATCAGCGTAAAGAACAGCGCGATACCTCCCAGTAAGATATAACTATCCTGGAACCCGTAGCGTTGGTACATATGACCAATACCCGTTGAAAGAAAAATTGAACTAAAGCTTTTCGAAAACTGGAAACCTATTAAATAAACTGTTGCAGATAACAGCGGGTTAAAATTAGCCGTAATATATTTAAGCGCGGCCACCAGCAATACTGAGCTTTCAAAACCGTGTAACAATTTGATAAGGCTGATAGAAACTGGCCCAATTGCCCATGCCGAACCAATAATACGAAAACTCATTATCATGCCACAGTATATCAACGCATTTTTTGGGCCTATTTTGTTAACAAACCATGGGGCAAAAAACATCACCAGTGCATCCAGAAAGATTTGCCCGGTAGTCAGATAACCGAAGACTTCTGCGCCGCGCGCTTTGGTTTCGAAGAAATGGCTGTAATAAATAGCGAATTGCTGGTCATAGGTTTCATAAATAGCGCCGACACCAATCATATATGCACCAAAGAACCAGAATTTCCTCATCTTTAACAGCGTGATGGCATCATTCAGGTTGACAGGTGAACGCGCTGGCTGCACTACCTGCCCTTGTTCATTCTGGTCCGGCTGAGTTTTCCACACTGTAAATAACAAAAATACCCCGGCAACACTTGCCATCCAGAAAATATAGTTGGCATCGAAACCAAACAGTTTTCCGGCGATAAAGGTGCCAATGGCCGCACCAAAGCCACCGAACATACGTGCCCGACCAAATTCAAAACCAGTGGCGCGACTGACTTTATCTATATAAGCTTCACATACACCACAACCAGCACCATACGCCAGGCCGATATAAATACCTCCGGCAAGGGCACCGAGTATGACATTTACTTTTAATAATGGCGCGAAAACATAAATCCAATAAGGCGCAAATAACGTAATAATAATCGCCAGCATCCACATTAAATTTTTGCGGTAAACCAGCTTATCTGAAATAAATCCGAAGAAAGGTTGAACAGCAACAGACACAATAGCGGTAAAAGAGTAAACCAGACCAACATCGGTATAATCAACACCAATTTTCTCTGTTAACCACAACGACAGATAAGGATAACAACACCCCCATCCAATGAAGAAAAACAGAAAGAACAGGCAGCTCATGACATAGTTTTTATTTAATGAAACCATGATACACCCCGGTACAGTAATCGATAAAATGCACTGCAAAAATTACTACGAGGCGAGAGTATTAAGGTGGAAAGTTTCGCTGGCAACCTGTAAAAATCTGCTGTCTGATTATGAGTTGTGAAACAGCTCACAACCTCCCCATAACCACGGGGGAATTCCTGCTGTCATCCAGCATTGATACTTTCCCGACCAGCACCGTTAAGAGTTACCTGAAATACCCGGACACAATTTCTCAGCAAAAATGCTTCACATTTTTTATAACGGCAATTATGTTATGTTATAACATTATTTACAGGCGTTTTTACAATGCACTCTTCTGCAAGCCACCACTCCTTGTTAACGCTGTCCTCACTACTGCGCATTGTGTGCGCACTGGTGTTGCTGGCCGGGCTGTGGTGCGCCATTTACTGGGCTAACGCACTAGCATGATACACCTTGAGAATTTAGCTACAGGCTACCGCCGTCAGCGCATTGGCCCACCTTTTAATGGCACCTTTCATACCGGTAGCCTGACAGCCATTGTGGGTGCCAACGGCACCGGGAAATCCACTTTACTAAAAACACTGGCAGGTATTTTGCCGCCGGTTTCCGGCCAGGTGAGCTTCCCGGAAGGCCGGCCACGCATTGCCTGGCTGCCGCAACAAGCTGAACTGGACCACCAATTTCCACTGACCGTGTTTGACGTAGTGTCTATGGGGTGCTGGCCCGCATTGCGCTTCTGGCAACGCTTCTCTCGCCAGCGTATGGCACAGGTCTGGCAGGCTATTGAGCAGGTTGGCCTGGTTGATATGGCGAAAAACACCATCAATACGCTTTCTGGCGGGCAGTTCCAGCGCATGCTGTTTGCCCGGTTACTGCTACAACAGGCACCACTGGTTTTACTGGATGAGCCATTCACGGGTATCGACCAGAAAACCGGCGAATTACTGGTCAGCGTAATGCAACAAATGCACCGCGACGGGCAGACGCTGATTGTTGTTCTCCATGACAGCAGCCTGGTAAAGCGCTGCTTTCCGGACACTCTGCGCCTTGAAAACCAGCATTACCAATGGGGGAACACCCTGGAAGTGATGGCGTAAGTGCTGTCCGGGGTTAACTGACATGTTTTATCACACCATTATCGATCCTTTTATTCAGTTCGGTTTTATGCGCCGGGCGCTGGTCGCCTGCCTGGCGCTGTCACTGAGCATTACTGTACCAGGCGTTTTTTTGCTGTTACGCCGCATGAGCCTCGCCGGAGATGCGCTATCCCATGCCATTTTACCTGGGGTTTCAATTGGTTATTTGATGTACGGCATGTCGCTGGTAGCCATGGGGTTTGGTGGGTTTATCGCCGGGCTGTTAGTTGCACTGGCTTCCGGCTGGGTGAGCAACCTGACACCGTTACGGGAAGATGCCAGTTTTGCCGGCTTTTACCTGGGTTCACTGGCGCTTGGCGTAACCCTGGTGTCATTACATGGCTCCAGTGTCGATCTGCTGCATATGTTGTTTGGCTCGATTCTCGCGGTAGACAAGCAGGCGTTATTTTTCGTGGGCTATATCGCATCATTTACCTTGCTGTGTATTGCCCTGCTCTACCGTTTGCTGGTGATGGAAGCGTTTGATAAAGCATTCCTGACAGTGAATGCCCGCCGGGCTCCGGGAATCATCAATGCGCTGTTTATGACACTGGTGGTGCTGAACCTGGTGGCGGGTTTCCAAATCCTCGGCACGCTGATGACAGTAGGCCTGATGATGTTGCCTGCAATTTCAGCCCGCTGCTGGGTGAACCGGCTGCCGGCCTTGCTCACCGTCTCAGCAATATTAACCGCGTTGTCTGCTTTTATTGGCCTGGTGTTCTCGTTCCATGCGGGGATACCCGCAGGCCCGGCCATTGTGCTCACCGCCGCACTTTTCTTTATGGTCTCAATTCTCTTTGGGGCTCACAACGGGCTGATTCCCGTTTTTGGCAAGCGAACCACTCAGAAGGAAACGTCATGAAATACATTAAGCCTTTATCTCTGGCAGTGCTGTTACTCAGCCCGGCTGCTGTTTTTGCCGCAACACTGAATACCGTCGCCAGTTTCTCTGTGCTGGGCGATATTGTGAAAGAAGTGGGCGGCACACATGTGCAAGTCACGTCACTGGTGGGCCCGAATGGCGACCCACACACCTTTGAGCCGAAACCGGCAGACAGCCAGACCCTGCACAATGCTAATGTCGTTTTTGTCAGTGGTCTGGGAATGGAAGGCTGGATGGACCGCCTGATCAGCGCATCGGGTTATAAAGGCGAAGTAGTCACAGCTTCCGAGGGTGTTAATTCGCGCCAGATGCAGGAAGATGGCAAAACTGTAACAGACCCTCATGCCTGGAACAGTGCGGCCAATGGCGCAATTTACGCACGTAACGTAATGAATGCGTTAATTAAAGCAGACCCACAAGACGCCGATTATTTCCGCCAGCACGGCACAGCCTATATTGAGAAACTGAACAAACTGGATGCCTGGGCGAAACAAACCTTTGCCGCTATTCCAGAAAGCCGCCGCCATGTCATCACCAGCCATGATGCCTTTGGGTATTTTGGTGCCGAATATGGTGTGAAATTCCTTGCACCGGTAGGCTTTTCTACTGAAGCCGAAGCCAGTGCCAGCGATGTTGCCGGGCTGATTAACCAAATCAAGCAGGAGCATATCCACACCTACTTTATCGAAAACCAGACAGACCCGCGCCTGGTAAAACAAATTGCCGCAGCAAGTGGTGCTAAACCTGGGGGTGAATTGTACCCGGAAGCATTAACCACTAAAGATGGGGTTGCCCCGACTTATGTGGCGGCGTTTAAACATAACGTGGAAACCATCGCCGCCAGCATGAAATAACAGGCAGAGTAACACCCCGGCGAGCGACCGCCACCGGGGTGTGTTTTATCAGAAGGTGAAAGTCAGTTGCGCGCCCGCGCCCCATGTTTCTTTTTCTCCCACCAGGCCATTAATATCCAGGTGAACCCGGTTAAATGGCGCAAACCCCAGGCCTGCAGTCACCGCGTTGTTATCATTGCCTTTAATGTCAGCCTGGTAACCCGCCCGCACTGCCAGCCAGCTTAATGGGCGAACTTCAGCCCCGGCTCTCAGGTATTGTGAGTTCTCTTCGCTCTTAAAACCTTTGGTTTCTGTCAAGTCGCCATCGGCTGTCAGTGTCAGTAACTCGTTGCTCCACGCAACCCCCGCCGTTACCAGTGGTGAAATTTGGAAGGTATCTTTGTAGCCGTTGATCTCTTTGGTATCGATATCGCGCGGAACCAGGTTTTGCCCACTCAAGCCAACCGTCCAGTGTTCACCGAAGTCTGCCGCGATCCCCGCATCCACGTTAAACCCGGTGTCGGTATTGCGGTATTTACTGTCACGCAGGTCGTCACTGTTATAGTTGTAAATAGAAACGGAGTAGTTATACAGCCAGGTTTTTTGCAGTTTTGGCGTTACACCAACAGATACCGGAACACCGCCAATATCAAACTGTTTTGCCAACGCAATCCCGTAATCAGAGACAATCGCTGCCCGGCCAAAGCCGGTTGATTTGAGGTTGTCCTGCACCGCACTGGGATCCAGAGCTGCTGCTGCGGCTGCAGTAGTACTGTTGGAAATATTTTGTAACAGCGCAACATCATTGGGGTCGATATAAGAACTCACCCGCGCGCGCGCCCAGGCCTTGGTGACAAACGCCATCGAGATAGTACTGGTGGGAATACTGACCGCCAGACCAGCTGCTGCTTTAGCGCTGGCTGTTTTGCCATCCAGATAATTCAGTTCATCAGCCAGATCGCCTGCCGCAGCCTGAATCCGCGGCAACTGTTGGGTGTAATTCAGCAAAGTGATATTACCCAGTTCATCTTTCCAGGTATTCACTTTGTCGCTGATGTTGTCAATTTCATTACGCAGGTTGTCTTTATCTGATACCTCTACCCCCACAGACGGCAGCACAACAGATACGTTGTCATCGTCGTGAGATTTCGCCAGCAGAGCCGGGTTTATCAGCACACCACTGCCATAACTGGCAGAAGCGACCCCTGCCCCCCCCATCCCATCACTCCGCGATTCAGCCCAGGTATTGGCAGCCAGCGCCGGGTGAGCAATCAAAAATGTGGCAGTCATGGTCGCCACTGAAACTTTGCTTATTCTGTTCACAGGCATTCCGTCCAGGTATTGTGAATAATTTTCGACCACCCTCTTTATCACCCAGGTAGCCGCAAGCTATTGCTGTGAATAACGGCGAAAAAAGCAGGTTATTGCAGTGTTTAAAAAGACGTATCCATCCTGGACAAATTGTTATTTTGTGACCTACCTCATATGTATAGTTCAGGTTTTTGATTTTTGTGAAGGTTTCCCGGCAAAGCGCACCACATTACCAGGCTCCACTCAATGCGGGCAAACGCGGCAATGTGGCGCACATATCGGTGTTTTGAGCGGTTCATGGTAAAGTAGCCTCTTTACGACCATGTTGAGGGCCGGGATGGATAAGTCTGGGACACAAAACCTGTTAGCTCGGGCAGAAAAGCTTTGCCAGCAGCGCAATGTACGCCTGACACCACAGCGCCTTGAAGTGCTGCGCCTGATGAGTGAGCAGGACGGGTCGATAAGCGCATATGACTTGCTGGACTTATTGCGTGTCGCAGAACCTCAGGCCAAACCTCCCACGGTTTACCGTGCTCTGGATTTTTTGCTGGAACAAGGGTTTGTTCACAAAGTTGAATCCACTAACAGCTACGTGCTGTGCCACCTGTTTGACCAGCCCACTCATACCTCCGCCATGTTTATTTGCGACCGTTGCGGCGCAGTGAAAGAAGAGTGTGCGGAAGGTGTAGAAGACATCATGCACAGCCTGGCGGCCAGCATGGGGTTTGCATTGCGCCACAATGTTATTGAAGCCCATGGTTTATGTTCACAATGCGTGGAAGTGGAAAGCTGCCGCCATCCGGAAAGTTGTGGGCATGACCATTCTGAACAGGGTAAGAAGAAGCGCTAACCACTGTTTGGCTACAGAGGGCCGTGAAGCCCTCTGTGACGATGAATCAAAGGGAATTTACCACCGGTAGTCGTCGCGTTTTTCCCAGGCGGCCACTTCTTCTTCAGCCCGGGCTTTCGCATAACCATAACGTTCCTGAATTCGGCCTACCAGTTGATCACGTTTCCCTTCAATGACTTCCAGGTCATCATCGGTCAGTTTGCCCCACTTTTCTTTCACCTTACCTTTGATGATTTTCCAGTCTCCACTGATTTCCGTCATATTCATCACAGCGTCCTCGCGGTTGGTTAATTGAAACAGTGCCGTTTACTGACAGCTTGTTTTGCTTACCTCGTGAAAAATTGTAGTTCATCGAATTGTATTTGATTATTTTTTAAGAATGTTTAACTGACAAACCAGAATAATACCGCCTGTAAATTCCTTTCAAACAGCTCTGCCTTTTCCGCTCGCTGGCATTCCGTTGTTAATAACTTGTAAAACCCACCGGGGAAAATGATTTCCCCCTAAAATAAGTTGCGGTAACATTGGCGGAATCCCCCGTGAAGGCCTGCCGCTTATGCCACCAGAAAATTTGCTCCTTGATAACCAACTGTGTTTTTCCCTCTATTCGGCGAACCTGGCACTGAATAAAATCTACCGTAATGTGCTTAAGCCTCTGGAGATAACCTATCCCCAATATCTGGTGCTGCTGACCCTCTGGGAATCTGACCAACAAACTGTTTCGGCCATTGGTGAGCGCCTGTTCCTGGATTCCGCCACCCTTACGCCGTTACTGAAACGCATGGAAGCCGCCGGTCTGGTTGCCCGCCAGCGATCCACACAGGATGAACGCCAGGTGATTGTCAGCCTGTCTGATAAGGGCCGGGGCTTGCAGCAACAAGCAGAAGGTATTCCTCAACATATTTTGTGCGCTTCTGCCTGTGACCAGGCCGAACTCATCACGCTTAAGCAACAACTCGATACCCTGCGCAATCAGTTGATCAAAAACGCCTGAAAGCTTTAAAGGCAAGAAACACGAAAAACACAGCCCGGTGCTCTGCCATGATAGAGGTTATCTTTTAGTTACCCCGTTCAACCCCGGAGAGAAACGATGAGTGCTTATGTAATTTTCGTGCGCAAAACCACGCATGATGAACAAGAAATGCAAACCTACGCAAAACTGGCCGGAGAAGCTCGCGGCGACCATCCCATTACTCCGCTGGCTTTTTACGGTGATATCACCACTCTGGAAGGCGATGATGCCGAAGGTGCGGTTATTCTGTCATTCCCGGATATTGAAGCTGCAAAAGCCTGGTACTACAGCGATGCATACCAGAAAGCCAAAAAGCACCGGAATTTGGGTGCCGACTACCAGGTGTTATTGATTCAGGGGGTTTGATCAACAGGTTGTTCTTTCTGTAAAACAGAACCAGATCTGGAACCTATAGCCACATCAGTCTGGGTGAACGAAATTTTCAGTTGCAGCAAAAACAACCTGCCAGTACTGAGCAAATTGCGCGCCGTGTCAGCCACACTGCTTTCTCTCACCACCAGCGCCCGGCGCCCGCAGGGGGCACTGGCCCCCTGCACCCCCTTTCGTGGCCGGCAAAATCGCCGCTTCGCGGACATTCGGCTTACCCCGGCGGCCTGTTCGGGTACCGCTCCGAGTCGGCTTCCTGCCTCC
>NZ_JJMI01000055.1:0-3782 GCF_000705335.1 Mangrovibacter sp. MFB070 | reverse complement strand
TTGTCGTGCCCCATTGCTTAATTAAATTACGCCTCACGCCATTAATTATCATTGGCGTTGAAATGTATCCGCCCGTTCCCAGGGCTCCAGAGCATACCCCCGCCAGAGCGATATCTCCCAAACCAAGGTTTAAGAGAATGACCGTTCGCCCGCTATTTGGCATGCTTTCGGCTTTTGCCGGGAGAAATACTGGTGCTGATAGGCTATGTGAGGGTGTCAACAAATGACCAGAACACTGCATTACAACGAAATGCGCTTGAGTGTGCAGGATGTGAGCTAATTTTTGAGGATAAAATCAGCGGGAAGACATCAGACCGCCCCGGATTAAAAAAGCTTCTCAGAATGCTTTCAGACGGCGATACGCTGGTTGTGTGGAAACTGGACAGGCTTGGGCGCAGTATGCGTCATCTTGTCGTACTGGTTGAAGATCTAAAAATAAGAGGGATAAATTTTCGCAGCCTTACTGACAGCATTGATACCAGTACACCCATGGGGCGCTTTTTCTTCCACGTAATGGGAGCACTTGCAGAAATGGAACGTGAGTTAATAGTAGAGCGAACCAGAGCTGGTCTTGAGGCAGCTCGTGCAGAAGGGAGAATTGGAGGTCGGAAGCCTAAGTTTACTATAGAGCAATGGGCACAAATGGGCAGGCTTATTGCTGCTGGTGAGTCCTATCAGCGTGTGGCGCTAATCTTTGATGCTGGTTTATCGACCCTGTATAAAAGGTTTCCAGTCGGCTCTAAGCTTTGACATTTAAAGTTGGATCACATGTTGTGATCCAAAGTTGTTTGACAAAAATTCGCGATTTATGTGCCGCGCTACACCCGTAGTAAGCACTGGGGCCCCCAGCCCGCATAACCGGGTGTGCTTTTGCCGTCTGGTAAACCCCGTCTTCCAGCAGGTGAGCGGCGATATGAACTGCGACAACCTCACCCAGTACCAGCCAGGTATTCAGCTTTTCTTCTGCAGCATTAGTGAGTTGAATGCACTGTGTCAGTTTGCATTCAAAATTGACCGGGCTCTCGCTGACACGGGGAACGGGTATTTTGCGGGAAGCAGCCGGAGTTAACCCGGCAAGTGCGAATTCATCCACTCCGGCAGCAACGGATGCCGATGTCTCATTCATGGCACTGGCCAGCTCGCGGGTAACCAGGTTCCAGGCAAAGTAGCCAGTGCGGGTGATATTTTCCACACTGTTTTTCCACCCGGAACTGGCGAATCCTATAATAGGTGGCTGGTAGTTGAAGCAATTAAAAAAACTGTAAGGGGCAAGGTTGGCAACCCCCTGTTCATTGACTGATGAAATCCAGCCAATTGGTCGCGGGCCAATAATCGCGTTCAGTGGATTATGGGGCAAACCATGCCCCCGTTCAGGCTCATAATAGTAGTAATCAGTGGTCATTTTTGGCAGCCAGGTAATTAACAGGTAACCAACAGGCTAGCACAAGGTATATGGCTTGCACTTTACCTTGTTATGCTGAACGCGTATCTTACGCGCCCGGACACAAGGAGCCAGGATGAAACAGATTGCTGAGAAAAACCAGTTGCACCCGCGTAACCGCCACCAGGGCCGTTATGATTTTGACCGCCTGGTTCAGGCCCTGCCTGAGCTGGGGAGTAAAGTAATACTCTCACCTCGTGGGGATAAAACCGTGAATTTCGCGGACCCTGATGCGGTTAAAATGCTTAACCGTGCATTGCTGGCGGCGGATTACGGTATTCAGCACTGGGATATTCCGGAAGGTTTTCTGTGCCCGCCAGTGCCTGGGCGGGCTGATTATATCCACCACCTGGCTGATTTGCTGGCCCGGACTGGCAAGCAGGGGGTTCCGCACTCTGCCAGCCTGCTGGATATTGGTACCGGTGCGAATTGTATTTACCCGTTGATTGGGCAGCATGAGTATGGCTGGCGCTTTACCGGAACAGATGTCAGTAAAGAGGCGCTGAGCCATGCCCAACAGGTAATCCAGGCAAACCCCGGGCTGAGTACCCGGATTCGTTTACGCCGCCAAAAAACACCGGGTGCTATTTTCGCCGGTGTAGTAACCAAAACAGACCGTTTTGATGCCACGTTATGTAACCCGCCTTTTCATGCCTCCGCTCAGGAAGCGCTGGAAGGTAATACCCGCAAACGCAAAAACCTGGGGCTTAACAGTAACTCACCTGCACTCAATTTTGGTGGGCAGCACAGTGAGTTATGGTGCGAAGGGGGAGAACTGGCCTTTATTCGCCAGATGGTGGCGGAGAGCCGCACTATTGCCAGCCAGGTGTTATGGTTTACTTCGCTGGTTTCTAAAGCAGAACATATGCGCAGTATTGAGCATGCTTTGCGTGAAGCCGGTGTGGCAATGGTGGTAAAACAGCCTATGTCTCAAGGGCAAAAGCAGAGCCGTTTTATCGCCTGGAGCTATCTGTCCCCTGAAGAGCGCCTGGCCTGGGCGGGGAAATGGGGTAAATAAAAGTCATTAAGTGAGGGGCTGTTTAGCCTCTCACTGTACTGGTTAGTTCGTTATCTCTTTCTTTTTTCTTCACTATTATCTTGCATTTTCCCTGGCAGGTTATTGGGAACTTAAACTAACAATAAACACATTGTATTTTTAATATCGCCTGCCTCTCTTGTTAATTTCTATAAATACATTTTTTCTGTTTATAAATCTTCTTTGTTATTCTATTTAACATTATGATTTAATTTAATTTTTTTTGTTATTTATATTATTTTGATCGGCGCAGACGATCAGTTTTCTTATATTGATCGTTATGCCTATCAATGCCTGCTTCCGTGCTGAACAAACCAATTATCTTTTCCCGCCCGTAGTCCTTATAACTGCGCCCGCAAAACCGGTGCGTTTTTTTTCACCGGTTGCTTAATTTCTTTTGTTTTTTGGCCGCCTTTAATGACCAGAGGCCGGAGCGTTTTCCCGGAAACGGCACCTGGCTGGTGGCCCCACAAATAAGGACAGTTTGATGAAAAACAAAACCGCAGCACTCAGCGCGCTTTCGGTGTGTATTTCCCTGGCACTGAACGGCCAGGCTTTTGCACAAACCCCGCTTCCGGCAACGGTTGCCCCCACAGAAAACCTGGAATGCCCGGCAGACCTGAGCCTGCTTACCCCTGAAGAGCAGGCGGCACTGGCGGAACAGTGCCAGGCAGCAGAACCACAGCCCGAAGAAACCCAGGCCGCTCAGGCCAGTGAACTGCCAGCGTGGATGACCGACCAGACCACCCTGCTCGCCGGGGGCGGGGCCGCAGCCCTGGCCGCCACCATTGCCATTGCGGCGGGAGGCAGCAGCGGGGGCGGCGGCAGTGGCGGCGACCGTAACGAAGGCGGAGACGGTGGCAATAACGGCGGCGATGGCGACGGCAATAACTACGAAGAGTGGGAAATAGGTAACCAGCTGGAAGGGGACAACAAGGAAAACACGCTGGAAGGCAACACCAGTGCCGGAGAAGGGGAAATCGGCAACCTGGTGACCGGCAATAACACAGACAACACCCTCGAAGGCGACACGGACGTCACCGAAGGCGGCAAAGGCACGGTGGTGGACGGCAATAACACCACCACCACCAATGAAGGCGAGGTGACAGTCAGCGGTGAAGGCTCTGTGGGGCTGGAAGTGAACGGTAACGATGCTCAGGTCAGCAACACGGGCAATACCGAAGTTGACGCCGGGGGAGCCGGAACCGTTATCAACGGCAATGATGGTAGTGTAACCAACACAGGCGAGACCAGTGTCACCGGAGAAGGCTCTGCCGGAACGGTGATTAACGGCGATAACGGTAC
>NZ_JJMI01000054.1:0-643 GCF_000705335.1 Mangrovibacter sp. MFB070 | reverse complement strand
CGCGGATCAGAATGCCGCGGTGAATACGTTCCCGGGCCTTGTACACACCGCCCGTCACACCATGGGAGTGGGTTGCAAAAGAAGTAGGTAGCTTAACCTTCGGGAGGGCGCTTACCACTTTGTGATTCATGACTGGGGTGAAGTCGTAACAAGGTAACCGTAGGGGAACCTGCGGTTGGATCACCTCCTTACCTTAGAGATACGGTCTTTTGCAGTGCTCACACAGATTGTCTGATGAAAGTAAAGAAGCAAGGCGTTTTAACGTGGGGCGTGAGTTTGTGGCAGATAATGTCGCTCGCTTTCTATTAATGAAAGCTCACCCTACACAAAATTACGAATCAGCGATTCGTGAACAAATTTTGTGTCCCCTTCGTCTAGAGGCCCAGGACACCGCCCTTTCACGGCGGTAACAGGGGTTCGAATCCCCTAGGGGACGCCACTTGCTGGTTTGTGAGTGAAAGTCGCCGACCTCAGTATCTCAAAACTGATTCAGCAGTGAATCATGTTTGAGATATTTGCTCTTTAAAAATCCGGAACAAGCTGAAAATTGAAACACTGAACAACGCAAGTTGTTCGTGAGTCTCTCAAAACTTATAACACGAAGACATCTTCGGGTTGTGAGGTTAAGCGACTAAGCGTACAC
>NZ_JJMI01000053.1:0-277253 GCF_000705335.1 Mangrovibacter sp. MFB070 | reverse complement strand
AAGAACCCTCAGCGAAAGCTGGGGGTTTTTTGCTTTTGTGCTTCAGGCTGTTCAGCTGTTCAGCCACTTACCTGCAGTTTCACACCAGGAAACACTTTAACAGTCAGGCAGAAGAGAATCGGCCTGTACATGAACACAGACAGCACCACAAATGTGTTAAGCCGCAATGGAAAACAAATACGAGCAGTATCAAATAAGAGTGGGAATAACTGGCTTAATAAGACAGGAATAGCTGGAGAGAATAAAACCTTGCCTGGCGAACCCAGACAAGGAAATAAAGGCAGGTTACAACATTCTGCTAATCAACTTATCGATACGGATTCGGCGTAAACGGCGAATGAGTTTACGCACTTTAACCGGGTAGTCTGCAATACTTTGCAGGTCACGATAATGCTGAACTATAGTTGTGTGCTGGCGAATTAACTGGAGTTCGTGCTCTCGTGAAGCTTCCAGTTCATTAAGTGGGTCGTGCACCAGAATGGCATTTTCAAGATCAAGCCGCCACGCGCGGGGATTCAGGTTGTTGCCCGTTAATAGAATCCATTCTGTATCTACCCACATACCTTTCAGGTGATAGCTGTTGTCTGCATCTTTCCATAAACGAACAATTAACTGGCCACTGTTGACATAATATTGCAGCCGGCTAATAAACCTGCGCAAATTGATCTCATAAAGATATGGCAGGGCACCAATAATTTTAAAAGGCTGATCTTCGGGGATGTAAAAATCATTGGCTGTTTTATCGCCCACAATAATTTCGACTTGCTTACCTGCTCGTAGTAGCCCAATGATATTACGCACTAAAATAGCGGGTAAATTAAAATAAGGTGTGCAGATAGTCAGCTTATGTTCAGTGCACGGAATCAGATGGCAAATGGTTCTGTTCAGTAAACTGGATTTACCGAGACCAACCAGTGGTGTCACCGATAATGTTTCGTTATCTGACCGCCCGGTATAGTGGTAGCTACTTTCCCGTAGTTTCTGCCGGTATAAGCGAATATCATTTTTGATATCCTGGCTTTTTGGCCGCTCTGGCGCATCGAGCCGGTTTACCGCCATGCCAGCTACCAGATTTTGTTTTACCCAAACATACAGCGTATCTGCCAAGGCGCCGTTGCGGATTAAGTGGTAGCGGTCGTAGCGGTATTTATCATGCTGATGAAGGTATACATCGTTCAAACTGGCCCCGCTGTACAAAACAGCGTTATCAATGATGAACCCCTTAAAATGCAGTACGCCCAATGCTTCACGTGTGTTGACAGGAACGCCATAGACGGGAATAACCGTACCCGGATGTTCAGACGCCATTCTGGCGTACCAGTCTGCGTTTGTATCAGATGCCGCAACACCTATGCGGCCGCGCTGTGCACGGTGCCAGTCAACCAGTACCGTTACCTCTAATTCTGGACGGAGCTTTTTAGCCTGATACAGAGCCGCAAGCACTGCCTGTCCGCCATCGTCCTGCTCCAAATACAGCGCAACAATACAGATGCGCTTTGTCGCCGTCGCTATTTTTTCCAGCAGCGTTTCCCTGAAATCTGCAGGGGAAAAAAAGAACTCAACATCATCAACTGACTGAGGAAGCTTGGGTAACTGGGCAAGGTGTTGTTGATGTTTATTTCGCTTAAGTCTGGACAACATCACAGTGCTAATCTTCTCTCTATTTAGGGCAGCCAGGCGCTTAAGCCTGGCGACAGAATCTGTCGATGATACCACTACAAGGCATGAATGTAGCTAACATATTCATAATTCAGACTCTGTTGATAGTGGCAGGGTCAGGCTGACAATACCATCTTCCAGCATCGTCTCTATGCGAAACCCCAACTTTTTAGCCAGTGTTATCATCCCCTGATTTCCTGGCATGGTGATACCGTTTAAGTTATTGAGCCCATGATCCCGAGTATAGCTGATGAGTTTTTCCATCAATTTTCTTCCCAACCCCAGGCCCTTAAGATCAGAACGAACCAATACGGCAAATTCGGCATCGACATTATCGGGATCTGATATTGCCCGTGATACACCGATAATTTCATCGCCCCCGGATGTTGAGCGAACTGCGACAAAAGCCATTTCTCGATCGTAGTCTATCTGCGTCATGTTAGCTAAATCATCATGGGTAAATTCATTGATTTCGCTGAAATAGCGGTAATAGAGATCTTCTCTTGTCACCTGGCTAATAAACAGCTGCAGCAGGGGTTCATCCTCTGGAAGAATGGGGCGAAATAAACAGTTAGCTCCACTTTTCAGTACGACTTGCTCTTCGAGTTCATGGGGATAAGGGCGAATAACAAGCTGGTGCGGTGTTGTATTTTCTGGAGAAGCCAGTTGCAATGTTACATCCAGCAAACTGAAATCACTGCCAGAAACCAGCAACGGATGAATATCCAGCTTACTGATTTCCGGGCAATCAATAATCAGGTTGGATACTTGCACCAGAATGTGGCTCAGGCCAGCAATATCGAGTGGTGATAGCGCACTTTGCCCCCGAATCTTCCCTAATTTAATTGCCTGAATGATCAAATAGCGCGCCAGATTCATATTCAGGGGAGGTAAGGCAACAACGGCTTGTTTATCCGGTTGCCAGTCTCGGCCACCTTCACCCAGCATGATCAGCGGGCCAAACAGTGGGTCGTTATCCACCTGAATACGGAGTTCCTGCGCTCCCGCCCGGTTAGCCATGCTTTGAACTAACAGACCATGAATACTTGCCTGAGGCCAGGTCAGCCTGACACGGTCAATAATTGCTTCTGCCGCATGCTCAACTTCGGCGGGAGTCCTGAGGTACAACATCACCCCCTGAACTTCAGATTTATGAGGAATGTCTGGGGAACGTAATTTCAGGGCGACCGGGTAGCCAATTTGCTCTGCAATATGCACGGCTTCAGCGCTGTCACCTGCAATCCATGTTGGCAGTGTTTTCAGACCGTAAGCTTCCAGAATTGGGCGAACCTCATGGGTATCGAGGGTGGTGACGCCTTGCTCTAATGCCTGCTGTAATCTCCGGTGCGCTTCTGTTGTATTCTGTTGCAGGTTTGCGGGCAAGGCTGGGGTTTCACGCAATTGCTTTTGGTTGCGCCGGTATTCAACCATATGCATGAATGCGGTGATGGCACCTTCTGGCGTCCGGTAAGTAGGGATGGCTGCGTCACTGAATAACCGCCGGGCCTCAATCGAGGAATGCTCCCCACACCAGTTAGTCAGGATGGTCAGGCGTTTGCCACGCGGGTGCTGTTTCAATTGCTGAATAATCGCCTGAGCACATTCTGTTGCCGGGGCTGCAGCACTGGGGGCGTGAATAATCAGTAGCGTATCAATATTGCTGTCATCAAGCATACAGCTTAATGCCTGGCAATAATGCTCAGGAGTGGCATCATCCCGTAAATCAAGCGGGTTACTGGCCTCCACACTGGCAGGAAGCAGCTTTGCCAGATGGCTGCAGGTCTCTTCTGTTAGTTCACTTAGCTTGCCGTTTCTTAACCACAAAGCATCAATTGCCAGTGCGGCAGGGGCCGCCCCATTGCTCATGATCATAATCTTCTCGCCCTTTAGTGGGCGCATGTGGCTGAGGGTTTCTACTGCAGAGAAGAGATCATGGGTATCCTGAACACGGAGCATCCCCGCGCGCTGAATGGCCGCATCCCATGCAATATCCAGCCCACCGTGGGTTTTGAGCAACTTCCAGGCTTGTTCACTACGCCCACTTTTGATAACAACCACAGGTTTGTTACGGGAGGCACTTCTGCCGGCAGATACAAAACGGCGGGCATCAGAGAGGTGTTCAAGATACAACAGAATAGCGCTGGTCTTGCTGTCCCGGGCTAAAAAGTCGAGCAGTTCATCTACACTGATGTCCAGGCTGTCACCAAGCGCGACAAAATAAGAAAAGCCCATTTCACGCTGTTGAGCCCAGTCAAGGATAGTGTTGGAGACAGCCGCCGACTGGGAAATAAATGCCAGTTTCCCCTTGCGAATAGGAACAGGAGAAAAGCTGGCATTCAACCCTTGCCATGGCGCAAGTAACCCGAGGCTATTAGGGCCAAGAATGCGCATTTGCCATTGTTGAGCACAGGCGAGTAGCTCAGCCTGTTGCTCCGGGGGAGAAGAAAGCACAATGCACGTTTTGCAGCCTTTTTTACCCAAGGCTGCCAGCAATTCAATATTGCGTTTGGCATGAGTGCAAAGTACCGCGAGATCTGGCGAAAAAGGTAATGCACTAACTTCAGGCCATGCCAGAACACCACAAACAGCTTTCCATGCGGGTGTGACGGGCAATACTGGGCCTTTAAACCCTCCGGCCAGTAAGTTTTGCATCATCAGAAAACCCGCACGCCCTGGTTTCATTGACGCGCCAATAACGGCGATTGATGCAGGGCGTAATAGTGCTTCCAGTCCTCTCTGGCTCATCTTCCTCTCCCTAAGAGATATGACTCGCTGAGTTTAAATGCTTTCTTCCAGTTTTGCTGTGACCTTGTGTGAATGATGAGCTTTTCCGGCAAGATAACGTTCGCGGAACAGCGTGAAATGCCGGGTTAATTGACGGGATGCCACAACATCGCCAGCAAGTTCCAGTAAGGCAATTGCCACTTCAGCTGTGCAATACTGCCCTTCACCGTGAGCTTCACGTAACTGGTAGGCGGAAGTGGCATTCAAATCCACAGAAATGACCGGTAGCGTGTCCAGCCAGGGGCTTTTACGAAACATTTTTCGGGCTTCGCTCCATGTCCCATCCAGCATAATAAACAGTGGCGGTTTCCCGGTAGTTGGGGGGCGATGATATACCTTGCGTGATTCACCAGTATCGTTGGCTGGAAACACGACCATAGGTTGCCAGTTACCTGATGAAATTACTGATAATAGCGGTTCTGGTGGTTCGGTGCGTGACCACTGAAATGCGGTTGTTTCCGGCAGAATATCTGCAATCAGGCGGCCTGTATTACTCGGCTTCAATGGTTCAGTATCATACATAAGCAAACTGAACTGGCTGCGTGAAGGTGCTGTAACCAGGGTGTCACACAAGCATTGCGTCAGCGCAAGCAGGCAGCGCTGGCAGCGACGCACCTTGTTGCCACGGGCAAGAAATGGGCGTGTGGAACGGGCAAGTCTTGCCTCGCGTAAGCGGAGAACGGCGTTATCGTGCATGGAAGTGGCTTACAAGAAAAACGCCATTCTCTCAGAGTGGAGATATTGGAACAAGTGATTCAGGATTGTGGTTCCAGGCATTCATTCAACCATTCATCAAACGGAGCTTTTGGCATAGCACCATTGAGCATATCCACCAGTTCGCCTTGTTTAAACATCATGATGGTGGGGATACTGCGGATACGAAAACGCGCACTCAGTTCTTGTTCGGCTTCGGTGTTGATTTTCACGAAACGTATATGTTCACGGCGTTCCTCCGCCACTTCTTCAAAAACAGGCGCGAAGTTACGGCACGGGCCACACCAGGGAGCCCAAAAATCAATAACCACAGGCAGGTCATCTTTGAGGATTGTATCCAGTGTTTTACTGGTAGCATTGATGATACTGCCATCGAACAGTGCGTGACCGCACCGGCCACATTTTGCGCCATCCTGGAGGCGTTCTTCGGGAAGGCGATTGATGGACTGGCAGGCGGTACATACTGTTTTCATAGCTAACCTCAACGATAATTCGTCACAGTGAAGTTACGGATAAATGTTTAATATATGTTGCGTATTATTATTGTTAAGGTTGCTAACAGCAATGCGATTTATTCGATGGGTACAATAGTTGTTAGCTTTTGCGTAAAGGAAATAGATAACGCTTGCTACATCAGGTAATCTTCGCGCTTCGCGCAGCGCTGGTGGAGAAAGAGAATGAGCGACGAAATGAAAGGTAAGAGCGGTAAAGTTAAGGTGATGTATGTTCGTTCGGATGATGCCTCTGGTGAACGTGGGCGTAATCCTCGCACAGGCAAGGGCGGCGGTCGTCCGGATAAACCATCCCGGGGGCAGTGGAAAGGTCCACGTAAAGACACAGACAGCAATGCGTCGCGCGAACGTTCTCCATGGCGTACTGTGTCCAGAGCGCCCGGCGAAGCAGAACAGCCTGAAGCCGATCATGGCGGCATTAGTGGTAAGAGCTTTATCGACCCGGAAGTTTTGCGTCGGCAGCGTGCAGAAGAAACGCGCGTATATGGCATCAATGCCTGTCTGGCATTATTCCAGAACCGCCCTGAAGCGATTGTCCGTGGTTGGTTTGTTCAGAGCGTAACCCCACGCTTTAAAGAAGCTTTGCGCTGGATGGCAGCTAACCGCAAAGCGTATCACGTGGTTGATGATGAAGAACTGGCGAAAGCGTCAGGTACTGAACATCATGGCGGCGTGTGTTTCCTGATTAAAAAACGCCGTGGTATTGAAGTGGATACTTGGGTAAGCCAGGCGGGCGAAACAGATTGTGTTCTCGCGCTTGAAGATGTCAGTAACCCTCATAACCTGGGGGGGATCGTCCGCTCCTGTGCGCACTTTGGTGTGAACGGGGTTCTGGTGAATGATGCCGGGTTACTGGAGTCTGGCGCTGCGGTGAGAACAGCAGAAGGTGGAGCCGAGCATGTTAGCGCGATTACCTCCAGTAGTGTTGAGGAAGCGCTGCGCCAGTTCAGGGCTGCAGGCTACACCATTGTTGGCACTTCCGGGAAAGGTGGTACACCTTTATTTTCAGCAGAGTTGCCGAAAAAGGTTGTTTTGCTGATTGGCCGTGAAGGCAGCGATGAGAAACATGAAGCTCTGCTCAATTCCGATTTGCATGTCTCAATTGATGGGACCGGCAGCGCCAGCAGCCTGAACGTTTCCGTAGCCAGCGGGATTATTCTTGCTGAATGGTGGCGCCAGAATCACTAAGTTTTCTCAGGTGTAATGAACAAGCCGGTGCATTGATTTTGCGCCGGCTTTTTTACAGGTGTTACGCTTGTGGTGCTTCAGGTAAATGAGGTACCCAGTCGATGGGAGGCAGACCACGTTCAGCTAAATACTCATTGGCCTTAATAAAATGCCCACACCCAAAGAAACCACGGTGAGCAGATAACGGCGACGGGTGAGGAGCCTGTAAAACGAAATGTTTTTGCCGGTCGATTATACTGCCTTTTTTCTGGGCATGAGCGCCCCATAACAGAAAAACGACACCTTCACAGTGCTCATTAATCAATGAAATCACTTTATCTGTGAATGTTTCCCAGCCAAAACTGGCGTGAGAATGTGCTTTTCCTGCCTCAACGGTTAGCACTGTGTTGAGCAGTAATACCCCCTGGCGTGCCCAGCTTTCAAGATAGCCATGGTTTGGGCGTTGAAAACCGGGTAACGAACCTTCCAGCTCTTTATACATATTCACCAGTGATGGTGGCGGGGCAATGCCTGGCAGCACAGAGAAAGCCAGACCATGGGCTTGCCCCGGGCCATGATAAGGGTCCTGACCCAGAATCACGACTTTGATATCACTTAATTCTGTATAACGAAATGCATTAAACACATCTTTTGCTGGTGGGTAGACTGTAATACCAGACCGGCGAACATCTGCCACTCTTTGCAGTGTTTCGATGAAATAAGGTTGCTGTTTTTCCTCAGCCAGCACATCGTGCCAGGTTAGTTTTCCTGCCATGCCTCTCTCCCACAATTTTTCTGGAGCTAGCTTACCGTGTTCCCCCTGCGAAGCAAAATGGCACCTTCATTTTTGTCTATTTCATTCAAATTTTTTTGAAAATTTACAAAACTTTTATCCATCAATGAAATGCATAAGTTGATGTAAAACAAATAGAACCATTAATGACCATTTTCACCGCATGGTTTTTTTTGATTAAAATCAAAGAATGCAAACCTGGCGACTGGTATATAAACAATATCGCAACAATGGTTTTACCAATTGGCCAGACACTGGCCATTAAAATCACGAAGAACTGCTCTTAGGGAGACATAGCATGATTACTGGTATTCAGATTACAAAAGCTGCAAATGACGATTTGATGAACTCTTTCTGGCTGCTGGACAGCGAAAAAGGTGAAGCACGTTGTGTTTGTGCGAAAGCAGGCTTTGCCGAAGATGAAGTGGTTTCAGTTAGCAAACTGGGTGAAATCGAATATCGCGAAATCCCAATGGAAGTTAAACCAGAAGTTCGTGTTGAAGGTGGTCAGCACCTGAACGTGAACGTACTGCGCCGTGAAACACTGGAAGACGCAGTGAAACACCCGGAAAAATACCCGCAGCTGACTATCCGTGTTTCTGGTTACGCAGTGCGTTTTAACTCACTGACGCCAGAACAGCAGCGTGATGTTATTGCCCGTACTTTCACTGAAAGTCTGTAATAGTACGCTAACCGTTTTTTTCAGCGCCATACCTGCGGGTGTGGCGTTTTTTTTGTGTTCATGGCCGGTCAATACAAATAAATAAGCCCGTGCATGAGCACAGGCTTATCGTGTGAAATAACGTGTCTGGGGCAATTATGACTGTTTGTCCGTGCCTTCTGCTTCTGGTGAAGTCTGTTTAGCAGCGGCTGGCTGGCGCCTTTTACCTACATTTTTGGTGTCACGGTGGCGCTGCTTCACTCGCCCTTTGGTTTTATCCTGCTCTTTTTTCTTCTCTTCACGGCGAGCTTTAACCTTTTTGGACGGTTTCCCTTTCAATTTGTCACTCGGGGTTCGCGTGGTGGGCCGAAGCTCCTCAATGACACGCGATTTGAGTGGCTCCTGAATATAACGCTCAATTTTACCCAGCAATAAATGGTCGTGCGCTTCAACTAACGAAATGGCTGTCCCTTTGCGTCCGGCGCGGCCGGTTCTGCCAATGCGGTGAAGGTAAGTGTCGCTCCCACGCGGCAAGTCGAAGTTAAATACATGGCTGACATCAGGAATATCAATACCACGAGCGGCAACATCCGTAGCAATAAGCACATTAACCCGGCCATCGGTCAGGCGTTTGATTGCTTCATTACGTTTAGCCTGAACCATTTCACCTTCGAGATAACAGGTTTGAATTCCTGCATCGCGCAGCCACCCGGCTAACTCATGCACACGTTCACGCTTACGCACAAAAACAATGGAACGAGTAACATCAGGCTGACCCAGCAGGTTTACCAGCAACGCAGTTTTATGCTCAACGTTGTCAGCACGGTAATACCACTGGTGTATTTTTTTTCGCTCACGAACGGATGGCGTGGCAGACACTTCAGCCGGGTCTTCAAGTAAACGTTCAGCAAAATCTTTTATCGCCTGCCCTTCAAGAGTGGCGGAAAACAACATGGTTTGTTTACGCCAGCGAGTTTCCCCTGAAATATGCTCAATATCCTGGGCAAAACCCATATCCAGCATCCGGTCTGCTTCATCGAGAATCAGCATTTCAACGGCGCGGCAGTCGAAATTCTCTTCTTTAATGTATTGCAGCAGGCGACCAGTTGTTGCAACAACAATGTCCTGGTTTTCACTGAATACTTCCGCATGGTTCATGTAAGCGACGCCGCCAGTAATGGTGGCAATATCCAGCTTTGTATGGGCAGCCAGCTCTTTGGCATGCTCTGCAACCTGCATTGCCAGCTCGCGAGTTGGCGTTAGGATCAACACCCGAGGAGGCCCTGACTTTTTACGCGGGAAATCGAGCAGATGTTGCATCACCGGCAGTAAGTAAGCCGCAGTCTTCCCGGTTCCGGTTGGTGCGGAGCCCAGGATATCGCGGCCCTCCAATGCAGGAGGAATTGCCTCAGCCTGAATAGCTGTTGGGCGAGTAAAGCCTTTATCCTGGAGTGCATCCAGCAGGCTTTCATCAAGTTCGAGTTCGGAAAAAGTGGTTACAGTCATCATCTACCTCTGAGTGGGGGGGCGATTATAGACGTTTAGGCTAATATGTTCATCTCTAATATCATGAACCCCTTTCCCCGTAACGCCCTTTCTCCTATGCTACAACGGATTCAGGTAAAGGTAGCAAGTATGACCGGGCATAAAGCAGTACTTCGTCGGGGTGGGTTCACCTTCAAACAATTTTTTGTGGCGCATGACCGTTGTGCGATGAAAGTCGGAACTGATGGTGTACTCCTGGGTGCCTGGGCACCTGTGGCCGGCGTGAAGCGCATCCTGGATATTGGCACGGGAAGTGGCTTACTGGCATTGATGCTGGCTCAGCGTACCCATGGGCATGCGTCCATTGATGCTGTTGAGATTGATAATGAAGCAGCTGTTCAGGCCCGGGAAAATGCTGCAGCTTCGCCATGGGCCGATAAAATTACGGTTCACCAGTCTGATATTAAACAGTGGCATTTGCAGCACACTGAACGTTATGAACTTATTGTCAGTAACCCGCCGTATTTCGACAAAGGTGTATCCTGCGCAACACCTCAGCGCGAGCATGCCCGTTACACTACGCAACTCGATCATAGCTCTCTTTTGCAGTGCGCGGCAGACCGCATTACTGAACAGGGCTTTTTTTGTGTTGTGTTGCCAGAATCAATAGGGCAGGCTTTTGTGTCGCAGGCAGAACAACAAGGCTGGCATTGCCGTTTTCGTGCAGATATCACTGAGCATGAAGGCAAGCCACCACACCGTGTGTTGCTTGGTTTATCGCCAACTGCCGGGGAATTTTTTGCAGAGCGAATAGTTATCCGCGGGCCAGACCAGCATTACTCAGAGGCTTACACCGGCCTGACCCAGGATTTCTATTTATTTATGTAGCTGGTGGGCGAAAGAATGGTTGGCCCGGATTCAGGCAACGTATCCGGGTAATCCAGCGTGTAATGAAGCCCACGGCTCTCTTTACGCATCAGAGCGCAACGGACAATTAGTTCAGCAACCTGAACCAGGTTACGCAGTTCCAGTAAATTATTGGAAACGCGGAAATTGGCATAATACTCATGGATTTCTTGCTGCAGCATCATGATACGCCGTAACGCCCGCTCAAGGCGTTTATTGGTTCGAACAATCCCCACGTAATCCCACATCAACAGGCGAAGTTCATGCCAGTTATGCTGAATGACCACCCGCTCATCGGCATCATCAACCCGGCTTTCATCCCAGACTGGCAGGTGTTGGACATGTTTGGTTGCAGGCAGCCGTTTGTTAATATCTTCTGCTGCAGACCAGCCATATACCAGGCATTCCAGCAATGAATTCGATGCCATGCGGTTAGCACCATGCAGCCCGGTATAGCTTACTTCACCAATGGCATATAACCCGTCAATATCGGTTCTCCCGTGTTCATCAATCATCACACCGCCGCAGGTGTAATGCGCAGCGGGAACAACGGGAACAGGGTCAGTAGTTAAATCAATACCCAGCGTTAACAGCTTCTCGTAAATCATGGGGAAGTGCTGGCGAATGAAAGGTGCGGGTTTATGGCTAATATTGAGGTACATGCAATCTGCGCCAAGGCGTTTCATTTCATGGTCAATTGCCCTGGCAACTACATCCCGGGGAGCAAGCTCTGCACGCGGATCGATCTCTGGCATGAAACGGGAACCATCTGCGCGGGTAAGATATGCGCCTTCGCCCCGGAGTGCTTCCGTTAATAAGAAGTTGCGTGCCTGTGGGTGAAATAACGCAGTGGGATGGAACTGGTTAAACTCAAGGTTTGCCACCCGGCAACCTGCGCGCCAGGCCATAGCTACGCCATCACCGGAAGCAATATCCGGGTTTGTCGTATACTGGTAGACCTTTGATGCACCTCCGGTAGCCAGTACCACAGAACGCGCCTTGCAGGTTTCCACTTTCTCTTTTTCACGGTTCCAAATCCACGCGCCGACCACTCGTCGGGTGCCGGATAAGCCAATCTTGTCGGAAATGATAAGGTCGACGGCATTAAACCGTTCGAGAACGCGAATATTGGGGTGGCTTAACGCCTGGCTGACAAGCGTGGTTTCGACAGCTTTACCGGTGGCATCTGCAGAGTGCAGAATTCGGCGATGGCTGTGTCCCCCTTCACGAGTCAGGTGATAGCCAGCTTCACCGTTTGGCTGAGTTTCAGTATCGAACATTACGCCCTGGTCTATCAGCCACTGAACGCAATGACGGGCATTGCTGGCAACAAACTCAACAGCACTCTGTTCGCAAATGCCCGCTCCGGCTACCAGCGTATCTTCCACATGTGCAGTGACACTGTCTGTTTCATCAAAAACAGCAGCAATTCCGCCTTGCGCATAAAAGGTGGAGCCTTCGCTGATGGGGCCTTTACTCAGTACAATCACCTTGTGGTTACTGGCAAGGCGTAACGCCAAAGACAAACCAGCAGCACCACTCCCTATAATCAGTACGTCACTAATATAATCAGATGAAGTTGTCATGATGTTGTGTTTAATTTACTAAACAAGATTTGCTGAGCATAGCACCAGGTTGTGAAAAAATGCACAATTTTTTTATTTTCGTAGCAAAGACTAAACAGGTAAGGTGGCGCAGACGGGGATAAAGCGCAAATTTAAGTAAATATTTGCGAGGCTTGTCCTTAGTCTGTGATTTTGAGGTGAAAAAACATGATGCATGAGATACCCTGCACAAGCCTGAACGCAAATTTCGGTTGCTAATATTTGCGTTCAGCTGCGGCAAAAAAGAATGAAAATGATATTTGTCCGTAATCAATGAACAAAAACAATAGCGTAATGGAACTCTGGTTGTTTCTGCGTGTCTTAGCTGGTGCTTGCTCATTGTGCGAAGACAGAGTGGCAGTTTGGTTACGCGTGGAAATTTGGGTTTGGGGAGAAATTACCTCGGATGAGCGAGCAGTTAGCGGATCAGGTTCTTGTCGAACGGGTCCAGAAGGGAGATCAAAAATCATTCAACTTACTGGTTGTTCGCTACCAGCATAAGGTTGCGAGTCTGGTTTCCCGTTATGTTCCTTCAGGTGATGTACCTGATGTGGTTCAGGAATCTTTCATTAAAGCATATCGCGCACTGGATTCTTTCCGGGGTGAAAGTGCTTTTTATACCTGGCTATATCGTATTGCGGTGAATACCGCGAAAAATTATTTGGTTGCTCAGGGGCGCCGCCCGCCATCCAGCGATGTTGATGCAAATGATGCTGAAAATTTCGAAACTGGTGGGGCATTGAAAGAAATTTCGAACCCTGAGAACTTAATGTTGTCTGAGGAACTGAGACAGATTGTTTTCCGGACAATTGAGTCCCTCCCGGAAGATTTGCGCATGGCTATTACATTGCGGGAGATTGAAGGGCTGAGCTATGAAGAAATAGCTGCCATCATGGACTGCCCTGTGGGTACGGTTCGTTCTCGTATCTTCCGGGCCAGGGAAGCAATTGATAATAAAGTTCAACCGCTTATCCGGCGTTGACGATAGCGGCATACTGGAAAAAGGTATCTAGGCATGCAGAAAGAAAAACTTTCCGCTCTTATGGATGGTGAAACACTGGACAGTGAAACTATCAGCGAGTTATCGCGCGATAAATCACTGTTACAGACGTGGGAAAGCTATCACCTTATCCGTGACACTCTTCGTGGCGATACAGGACCCGTCCTGGATTTTGATATTTCCGCCCGTGTTATGGAAGCCATTGAAAAAGAGCCCGCACGTAATCCGTCGCCTCTTATTACAGAATCTCAGCCAACGCCTCACCAATGGCAAAAAATGCCATTTTGGAAAAAGCTTCGCCCCTGGGCGAGCCAGCTTACCCAAATTGGTGTTGCCGCGTGTGTATCGCTTGCCGTGATAGTCGGCGTGCAGCAATATAATACCGGTGGCAGAGCAGCCGATTCAGTTGCTCAGCCTGAAACTCCGGTGTTTAATACCTTACCCATGATGGGGAAAGCCAGCCCGGTTAGCCTTGGTGTGCCATCTGACAGCATGAGTGTTGATGGTGGCCAGCAACAAATGCAGGAACAGCGCCGTCGCATTAATGCCATGTTGCAGGACTATGAACTGCAGCGCCGGTTGCACGCAGAAAAACTGCAATTTGAACAGGCACAAACTAAGCAGGCGGGTATTGAAGTTCCCGGCAATCAAACTTTAGGAACGCAATCGCAGTAATGAAGCAGCTTTTGTGCGTTGTCTCTTTACTGGCTGGTAGTGTTTTTTTTACGCATAACGCCTCGGCAGATACTACATCGCCCGGGGCGTTGTTGCAGGAAATGAACCAGGCCAGTCAGTCTCTGAACTATGAGCTTTCTTTTATCAGCATCAATAAACAGGGTGTGGAATCACTACGTTATTCTCATGCCCGGCTGAACAATGAAACTCTGGCTCAACTCCTTCAGATGGATGGCCCACGCCGTGAAGTCGTTCAGCGCGGCAATGAAATCAGCTATTTTGAGCCTGGTCTGGATCCTTTCACGCTTAACGGCGATTATATCGTCGATTCATTACCCTCTCTGGTCTACAGCGACTTCAAGCGTCTTGCGCCCTATTATGATTTTATTCCGGTAGGCCGTACCCGGGTTGCTGACAGGCTGTGCGAAGTGGTGCGTATTGTTGCCCGCGATGGTACTCGCTACAGCTACATTGTCTGGCTGGACAGCGAAACACACCTTCCGTTACGGGTTGATTTACTTGACCGCGATGGCGAAACACTGGAGCAGTTCCGGGTTATCTCCTTTACCGTTGAGCAGCAGGTACCGGACAAAATCAAGAAACTTGAAAAGGCCAGTTTACCGCCTCTGCTTTCTATGCCAGATACGGAAAAAAACAACTTCACCTGGGCTCCTACCTGGTTGCCACAGGGGTTTACTGAAGTATCCAGTAGCCGTCGCCCGATACCAACTCTTAGTGTTCCCGTAGAGTCTCGTCTCTATTCTGATGGCCTGTTCAGTTTTTCAATTAATATTAACCGTGCTGAAGGTGTTACAGGTGATCAGGTATTACGAACTGGCCGGCGAACTGTCAGCAGTGAAGTGCGTAACAGTATGGAAATTACTGTTGTGGGTGAGTTGCCTCCACAAACAGCAAAACGTATTGCAGACAGCGTAAAATTCAGGGCTACACAATGATTAAAGAGTGGGCAACCGTAATATCCTGGCAAGATGGCACTGCGACAGTGCAGTGCGATGTGCAAAGTGGCTGTAGCCAGTGTTCATCGCGCAAAGGTTGTGGTAGCCGGGTATTAAACAAACTTGGGCCAGAAACGGTACACCAAATTTCGGTTCACTCGACAGAGCCACTCAGCGCCGGGCAAAAAGTGGAACTGGGTATTGCTGAAAGCAGTTTGCTGGGCTCTGCTTTACTGGTTTATATGGTGCCACTGATTGGCCTGTTTATGGTGGCCGGTATCTGCCAGGGTGTTTTTGCCAGCAACCTCTGGACAGGCATTGGTGCACTGGCTGGTGGCCTGCTGGGGTTTTATGTTGCGCGCTGGGGCGCCTCCCGCCTGAGTGCACGCGCTTCAATGCACCCGGTTATTTTGAGCATTGGGTTGCCACCAGACGCCTGGCGTACTGTTGATTCATCCCCTGCCACCCCCAGGTAATCCCTCCCAAACACAACGGGTGCCCGCTGCTGCCTCTCAATAAATGAAGCAACCTTGATGCTGGAGTGCATGAGCATTTCCTCGCTTTCTGGTTGTAGTGTAGAATGCAGCGTTTCAGGCACCAGTCGGCCATAAAGATAGCAGGCTTATACTGCGCATAGCGCGGAGCCTCCCAGGATTTGAAAGGCATAAATCTCCACATATGAAGAACATACGCAACTTTTCTATCATCGCCCATATCGACCACGGTAAGTCGACTCTGTCGGACCGAATTATCCAGATTTGTGGCGGTTTGAGTGACCGGGAAATGGCCGCGCAGGTGCTGGATTCCATGGATCTTGAACGTGAGCGCGGTATTACCATTAAAGCGCAAAGCGTGACACTCGACTACAAAGCAACTGATGGCCAGGTTTATCAGTTAAACTTTATCGATACCCCGGGGCATGTTGACTTCTCCTATGAAGTTTCACGCTCGCTGGCCGCTTGTGAAGGGGCTCTGCTGGTGGTGGACGCCGGGCAAGGGGTTGAAGCGCAGACCCTGGCAAACTGCTACACCGCTATTGAGATGAATCTTGAAGTGGTGCCCGTACTGAACAAAATTGACTTACCGGCTGCAGACCCTGAGCGTGTCGCAGAAGAAATTGAAGACATCGTCGGTATTGATGCCGCTGATGCTGTGCGTTGCTCGGCTAAAACCGGTGTCGGTGTACCTGATGTGCTGGAACGCCTGGTCCGGGATATTCCGGCTCCGGAAGGCAGCCCTGAAGCACCGTTGCAGGCTCTGATTATCGACTCATGGTTCGATAACTACCTGGGCGTTGTCTCTTTGATTCGTATTAAAAACGGTAGCCTGCGCAAAGGCGATAAAGTCAAGGTGATGAGTACCGGGCAAACCTACAACGCAGACCGTTTGGGTATCTTTACGCCAAAACAAATTGATCGCGATGTCCTTAATTGCGGCGAGGTGGGTTGGTTAGTTTGCGCGATTAAAGATATCCATGGCGCGCCAGTGGGCGATACGCTGACTTTGGCTCGGGCACCAGCAGACAAAGCTCTGCCCGGTTTCAAAAAAGTGAAGCCGCAGGTATACGCAGGGTTATTCCCGGTCAGTTCCGATGACTATGAAGCGTTTCGTGATGCGCTGGGTAAACTCAGCCTGAACGATGCGTCTTTGTTCTATGAGCCGGAAACGTCCAGTGCACTGGGCTTTGGTTTCCGCTGCGGCTTCCTTGGCCTGCTCCATATGGAGATTATCCAGGAGCGTCTGGAGCGTGAATACGATCTGGACCTGATAACAACAGCGCCAACAGTGGTATATCAAATTGAAACCACGGCAGGTGAAGAGCTGTATGTTGACAGCCCCTCCAAATTACCTGCTATCAATAATATTGCGGAATTACGCGAACCCATTGCTGAATGTAACATGCTGTTGCCGCAGGAATATCTGGGCAACGTGATCACGCTGTGCATTGAGAAACGTGGTGTGCAGACAAACATGGTCTACCACGGCAACCAGGTCGCGCTGACTTACGAAATTCCAATGGCCGAAGTGGTTCTGGATTTCTTCGACCGCCTGAAATCAACCTCGCGTGGATATGCTTCGCTTGATTACAACTTCAAACGTTTCCAGACTTCCGACATGGTGCGTGTAGATGTATTAATCAATGGTGAGCGCGTGGATGCCCTGGCAATCATTACTCACCGGGATAACGCACCTTATCGTGGCCGTGACCTGGTTGAGAAAATGAAAGAGTTGATTCCGCGTCAGCAATTCGACATTGCAATTCAGGCCGCGATTGGTAACCACATTATTGCCCGTTCTACGGTGAAACAGTTACGTAAAAACGTACTGGCAAAATGTTATGGTGGTGACGTCAGCCGTAAGAAGAAACTGCTGCAGAAACAGAAAGAAGGTAAAAAACGCATGAAGCAGATCGGTAACGTAGAACTGCCTCAGGAAGCCTTCCTTGCAATTCTGCATGTGGGTAAAGATAGCAAATAATAAGGAGTTGGCATGGCAAATATGTTTGCCCTGGTCCTTGTCATTGCAACACTGGTGACGGGCGTATTATGGTGCATTGACAAGTTTATCTTTGCACCAAAACGACGTGAGAAGCAGGCCGCCGCACAGGCGGCCACAGACGGTACACTTGATGCAAAAACATTGAAGAAAGTTGGGCCTAAGCCTGGCTGGATGGAAACCGGCGCATCAATTTTTCCGGTTCTTGCCATTGTTTTGATTGTCCGTTCATTTATCTTCGAACCCTTCCAAATTCCATCGGGTTCTATGATGCCGACGTTGTTGATAGGCGATTTTATTCTGGTAGAGAAATTCGCCTATGGCATTAAAGATCCTATTTTCCAAAAAACACTGATTGAAACCGGGCACCCTAAACGTGGCGATATTGCAGTATTCAAATATCCCAAAGACCCGAGTCTTGATTACATTAAACGTGTTATTGGTCTGCCCGGTGATCGCATTACTTATGATCCATCAACCAAGGAACTGACTATTCAGCCGAATTGCAGTTCAGGCCAGGCATGTGGCAGCGCGTTGCCGATTACTTATTCAAACGTTGAAGCCAGTGATTTCGTTCAGACATTTGAACGTACCAGCGGTGGTGAGGCTTCAAGTGGTTTCTGGCAATTACCGCAAAACCAGACAAAAGATGGCGGTATCCGCCTTGCTGAGCGTCAAGAGAGCCTGGGTAACGTAACTCACCGTATCCTCACGGTGCCTATTGCTCAGGATCAACTGGGGATGTATTACCAGCAACCAGGCCAGCCACTGGCGACCTGGGTTGTGCCACCTGGTGAATATTTTATGATGGGTGACAACCGTGATAACAGCGCAGACAGCCGTTATTGGGGTTTTGTACCTGAGGCTAATTTGGTTGGTAAAGCTACTGCAATCTGGATGAGTTTCGAAAAACAGGAAGGTGAGTGGCCGACTGGCATTAGATTTAGCCGAATAGGTGGAATTCATTAATTAAAAGATTAATCAGATAACGACATCCCTTGTCGTTGTGTATAGAATATCCCCCCGTGTTTTTAGGTTGGCTCCCTTAAATGGGAGCCACAGCACACGAAACAGGTTTGGAAATCAGCTCTGTTCCGTGTGCTGAATTGTTGACGCATTCATTAATTGGTATCACATGAACCCCATCTTAATTAATCGGCTTCAGCGGAAGCTGGGCTACACTTTTCATCATCAGGATCTTTTGCAGCAGGCATTAACCCACCGTAGTGCCAGTAGCAAGCATAATGAACGTCTGGAGTTTCTTGGTGACTCTATTCTTAGCTATGTTATTGCTAATGCGCTCTATCACCGTTTCCCTCGGGTGGACGAAGGGGATATGAGCCGTATGCGTGCCACATTGGTGCGGGGTAATACACTGGCGGAAATTGCCCGTGAATTTGAATTGGGTGAATGCCTGCGTTTGGGGCCGGGCGAATTGAAAAGTGGGGGGTTCCGTCGGGAGTCTATTCTGGCGGACACAGTAGAAGCACTGATTGGCGGTGTTTTTCTCGACAGTGATATCCAAACGGTTGAACGTTTGATCCTTAGTTGGTATCAAACGCGCCTGGATGAAATCAGCCCGGGTGATAAACAAAAAGATCCGAAAACGCGTTTACAAGAATTTCTGCAAGGGCGTCATTTACCGTTGCCTGGTTATCTGGTTGTTCAGGTACGGGGCGAAGCCCATGACCAGGAATTCACGATTCACTGCCAGGTTAGTGGCCTGAACGAACCCGTGGTTGGCACTGGTTCCAGCCGCCGCAAAGCGGAGCAGGCAGCCGCTGAACAGGCGCTAAAACAGCTGGAGCTGGAATGAGCGAAGAAAATACTTACTGCGGGTTTATTGCAATAGTAGGGCGTCCGAACGTGGGTAAATCCACGTTGTTGAACAAACTGCTGGGGCAAAAGATTTCCATCACCTCGCGCAAAGCGCAGACGACACGTCACCGTATCGTCGGCATCCATACTGAAGGCCCGTATCAGGCAATTTATGTTGATACCCCAGGCTTACATATGGAAGAAAAACGGGCGATTAACCGCCTGATGAACCGTGCTGCAAGTAGCTCGATTGGCGATGTAGAACTGGTCATTTTCGTTGTTGAAGGCACTCGCTGGACGCCAGATGACGAAATGGTGCTCAACAAGCTAAAAGATGGCAAAGCCCCGGTCATTCTTGCTGTGAATAAAGTGGATAACGTGGCAGACAAAGCCGACCTGTTACCCCATTTACAGTTCCTGGGCCAGCAGATGAACTTCCTCGATATTGTGCCGATTTCCGCAGAAGACGGTACTAATGTTGACACCATCGCGAGCATTGTCCGTAAACATCTGCCGGAAGCTATTCACCATTTCCCGGAAGACTATATTACGGATCGCTCACAGCGCTTTATGGCCTCAGAAATCATTCGTGAAAAACTGATGCGTTTCCTGGGTGCCGAATTACCGTATTCCGTTACCGTCGAAATTGAGCGTTTTGTTACTAACGAACGTGGTGGATACGATATCAATGGCCTGATTCTGGTGGAGAGAGAAGGCCAGAAAAAAATGGTTATTGGCAACAAAGGCGCCAAAATAAAAACCATTGGTATTGAAGCCCGCAAAGACATGGAAGACATGTTCGAAGCCAAAGTGCATCTTGAACTGTGGGTGAAGGTGAAATCAGGCTGGGCTGATGACGAACGGGCGCTGCGTAGCCTGGGTTATGTCGATGATCTTTAAGGTCTGATACAGTGGAAGGCTGGCAGCGGGCTTTTGTTTTGCATGGTCGCCCCTGGAGCGAAACCAGCCTTCTTCTGGATTTGTTCACTGAAGAACAAGGGCGCATACGCGTAATTGCTAAAGGTGCCCGTTCCCGCCGTTCCCACCTTAAAGGCACTCTCCAGCCCTTCACTCCACTTCTGGTTCGTTGGGGTGGTCGGGGTGAGGTGAAAACTCTGCGCAGTGCTGAAGCCGTCTCACTGGCATTACCCCTTACTGGCATTGCACTGTACAGCGGTCTGTATATCAATGAACTGCTTTCCCGGGTACTTGAGCAAGAAACCCGCTATTCCGCACTGTTTTTCGACTATCTGCACTGCATCCAGAATCTGGCTGGTGCCACCGGTTCCCCGGAACCTGCGTTACGCCAGTTTGAACTGGCGCTGTTGTCCTGCCTGGGTTATGGCGTTGATTTTCTGCACTGTGCTGGCTCAGGAGCGCAGGTGGATGACACCATGACTTATCGTTACCGCGAAGAAAAAGGCTTTATTGCCAGCCTGGTCATCGATAACACCAGTTTTACTGGCCGCCAACTCAAAGCGCTCGCCAGCCGTGAGTTTCCTGATGCTGATACCCTTCGTGCCGCCAAACGGTTTACCCGTATCGCCCTCAAACCTTATCTGGGTGGAAAACCGCTGAAAAGCCGGGAACTTTTCCGCCAGTTCCTGCCGAAAAAATCACCGCTTACTCCCGATGGCGGTAGTGAACATTAAGCGAACGTAGCCAGGCTTTCGTTGCGCGGTGTACACTCCGCTAATATCGTATTCATAACGGAGAGCTGTCATGGCTGATTTGTTGTTAGGCGTTAACATTGATCACATTGCGACGTTGCGTAATGCACGCGGAACCGCATACCCGGATCCCGTTCAGGCTGCGTTTATTGCAGAGCAGGCAGGAGCTGATGGCATCACGGTGCATTTACGTGAGGATCGCCGCCACATTACTGATCGTGATGTGCGTATTTTACGCCAGACACTGCATACCCGAATGAACCTCGAAATGGCAGTTACAGAAGAGATGGTTGGCATTGCCTGTGAAACCCGCCCGCATTTTTGCTGCCTGGTGCCAGAAAAACGCCAGGAAGTAACGACGGAAGGTGGGTTGGATGTCGCCGGGCAACCTGAAAAACTGGCAGACGCCTGCAAACGCCTGGCTGCGGCAGGCATTCAGGTTTCTTTGTTTATCGACCCTGAACATGCCCAAATTGATGCCGCAGTGGCGGCTGGTGCCCCCTATATCGAACTGCATACCGGTTGCTATGCTGATGCAGAAGATGAAGTCTCGCAGGCGAAAGAGCTGGCCCGTATTAAAGAGGCTGCTCAATATGCAGCAAGCAAAGGTCTGAAAGTGAATGCAGGGCACGGTCTGACTTACCACAATGTCCAGGCAATAGCAGCCATTCCGGAAATGCATGAACTGAACATTGGCCATGCGATTATTGGCCGTGCGGTAATGTCCGGGCTGAAAGAAGCTGTCAGTGAAATGAAACGCCTGATGCTGGAAGCCCGTGGCTGATGGCTATTGTTGGTATTGGTACGGATATCGTTGAAATTGCCCGTATCGAAGCTGTGATGGCGCGCACTGGTGAACGTTTTGCAAAGCGAATTCTTCATGCAAACGAATGGCAACAGTTTGCCGCTCACCAGCAGCCAGCACGTTTCCTGGCAAAGCGTTTTGCAGTGAAAGAAGCTGCATCGAAAGCCATGGGGACAGGTATTCGCAATGGCCTGGCATTTGAGCAGTTTGAGGTGGTGAACGACGCGCTTGGCAAACCTCAACTCTGCTTACATGGTGAAGCAGCAGCACTGGCTGAAAAGTTGGGAGTGAACTTCATGCATGTTTCTATTGCCGATGAACGGCATTACGCCTGTGCTTCAGTGATATTTGAGCGTTAGATTTTATCCGCATGATGGAGCAGGACGAATTTATCCCATAACTGCTCCTCATTTTCCTGGTGTGCCGGGTCCGTAATAATGGTATTGGGAATGGGGCACACTTTCTGGCAGGTTGGCGTTTCGTAGTGGCCGATACATTCTGTGCACCGGTCTGCGTCAATCTGGTAGATATCCGCGCCCATGGAGATAGCCTGGTTCGGGCACTCTGGCTCACACATATCGCAGTTAATACATTTTTTAGTGATCAGTAGTGCCATGATGCAGTCTCGGTAACGCAGAAAAAATGGGCTGGCATTATACGCTTTAACTGAGTTTTTTTACCAGTTCCTCACTGTGGCGGATGCGACCCGGGGCATTATCGATATCCTGCTGTACCAACCCCATGAATAAGAGGTCAGCCAGCATCATTTGAGCTGAATTTGCGGATATAGACGCACTGCGTGTCGCCTGCTCTTCGGCAATGGTATACAGGCAGTGTGTTGCCCGTTGTTGCAGGCTATTCGGTGTAAAACCGGTAATCGCCAGCACTTTTGCTCCCACCCGTAGTGCTTCATCTGCGGCAAGATTAATCTCGCGCCGCTCTCCCGTATAGGAAATAGCCAGAAATACATCTTCCTGGTTCATTGCCTGCACACTGGATAATAATGCGTGGGTATCTAATACGGGGGCGGCGCGCAGGCCAATTTTCATCATCTTCCAGGCCATGTTCTGCGCCACTAACCCGGATGCGCCAATCCCGGTAAGAATGATTTGCCGCGCACGGCGCAATAAGGTAACACTGCTGACCAGTTTTTCTTCGGTGTTGACATCCAGCGAAGCATGCATCGCCGCGACGTTATCTTTTATGAGTTTTTCACCCACCAGGCGTAAAGGGTCATCGCCCAGAATCTGGTTATGAACCGGCACGGAATGGGGGTTAGGCGAATTGGCAAGCGCATCGCTGATTGCCAGTTTCAGGGCGGGAAAACCTTTATATCCGAGCTTCTGCGCAAACTTTACCACACTGGACTGGCTGACACCGGATTCTTGCGCCAGTTGCTGTGAGCTTAAATGGCGGGCATGATCAGGATTAGCCAGGATGAAATCAGCAAGTTTACGGTCACTCTGAGCCAGTACAGGGTAACGCTGGCGAATGCGAATCAGGCAGTTCATGGTCATTCCATTTGTCAGTATGCGGGCCGGTTGGGTAGCATGCGGCCAGAAATCTCGCAGAAAAGAATTTAATATTCCATTATAACGCGATTGTTGTGAATTAAATATTCTGAGGAAAAGAAATGAATCTTGGTGCTCTGGTATCAGAAAGCCGCAATCCCGAAACTATGGATTTAGACGCACTCTCTACACTGGAGATGGTGACACGCTTTAACCAGCAGGATGAGCGTGTTGCTCCGGCAGTTCAGCTTACATTGCCAGAAGTGGCGAAGGCGGTTGATGCTGCGGCAACAGCATTAAAGTCCGGTGGGCGAATCATCTATATGGGGGCGGGAACAAGTGGCCGCCTGGGAGTGCTGGATGCATCTGAATGCCCGCCTACTTTTGGGGTACCTCACGGTTTGGTTATTGGCCTGATTGCGGGTGGCCCCTCTGCGTTACTGAAAGCGGTAGAAGGTGCAGAAGACTCCCCGGAGCTGGGCGAAACTGACCTGAAAAACCTTAATTTGGCTGAAAACGACATTGTTATCGGGCTGGCGGCTTCCGGCCGCACGCCTTACGTGATTGGCGGCCTGAAGTATGCCCGTAGCCTGGGGTGTTGCGCGGTGGCAATTTCATGCAACCCGGATTCCCCTATTGCGCGGGTGGCGGACATCGCTATTTCACCTGTCGTTGGGCCAGAAGCACTTACCGGGTCGACTCGCCTGAAATCCGGCACCGCGCAGAAACTGGTACTGAACATGATCTCTACCGGTGCAATGGTTCGGTTTGGCAAGGTCTGGCAAAACTTAATGGTGGATGTGAAAGCCACTAACGTGAAACTTGTCGACCGTACCTGCCGCATTGTTACCGAGGCGACAGGCCTGAGTTATGAGGCGGCAAAAGCCTTACTGGAGCAAACAGGGTATGAAGCGAAACCCGCTATTCTGATGGCGCTCTCCGGGCTCAATGCTCCTGCAGCAAAAGACAGGCTGGCTCGCCATAACGGTTTTCTGCGTGAGGCGCTGAATGATAAAACCTGAGGAAAATCAGCCAGCGGTAACACAGCAATCTGCAGAGCGGCGCATTGTCTTTTTTGACCTGGACGGTACATTGCACCGGGAAGATTTATTCGGTGAATTTATGCTTTTTTTACTCCGCCGCCAGCCATTGAATGTTCTTTTATTGCTCATGGTATTGCCGCTGGTGGTGGTGGGGTTTTTGTTGCAGGGTAGGGCTGTGCGCTGGCCAGTGAGCCTGCTGCTATGGAGTTTAACTTTTGGGCGCAGGCAGTCGCGGTTGTTAGCGCTGGAGCAGGAATTCACGCTGGCGTTTCGTGAACGGGCGACAATATTTGAGAGAGTTCAGGCAAGGCTCGAAGATTACGCCCGTCAGGAAAATGTCGATATCTGGTTAATTACTGGTTCACCGGAAAGCCTGGTGCGCAAAGTGTATGGCCAGGCCCCCTGGTTTGCATCCGTAAACCTGATAGGCAGCAAGATAACCCGGGGGCGTGGCGCCTGGTGCCTGTCACGGCGCTGTTTTGGTAAAGAAAAAGTAGCGCAGCTCAGGTTGCGTATTGGCGAGCCACTGTCGCTATACAGCGGTTACAGTGACAGTGTCCAGGATAACCCTTTGCTGGCTTTCTGCCAGCATCGCTGGCGTGTTACACCGGGTGGTGAACTGGAACAATGGCGCTGAACTTGCCCGCTTCTTCTTATGTGCTGTCTGTGTATAATGCGCGGCGCCTGGTTAATTTAGCCTTTAGCCTGGTATCTCAGGTGTAACTGCGTTGTTCGCCATGTTCAGGCCGGTGCCCCGGTGCCGGGTATCAGGCTGCTTGTGCAACTCTGCCCGCCAGAACCATTATGAGGAGGCACCAGCTATGCCAATCCTTTTGCTACTCACTGGAGAGAATTGTGACCGGAAGTGAAACTGACCATATCCGCTGGATGCGCCATGCGCTTACCCTTGCTCAGCGCGCCTGGGATGAGGGCGAGGTTCCGGTTGGAGCTGTGCTGGTTTACCAGGGCCAGGTGATTGGTGAGGGCTGGAACCGGCCTATTGGTCACCATGACCCAACAGCGCATGCTGAAATGATGGCTCTGCGCCAGGGGGGAATAGTGCTGCAAAACTACCGCCTGCTTGATACCACGCTATATGTTACGCTGGAACCCTGCGTGATGTGTGCCGGGGCTATGGTACACAGCAGAATAGGGCAGTTAATATACGGAGCCAGTGATGTCAAGACAGGGGCTGCGGGCTCGCTGATGGATGTTCTCGGGCATCCTGGCATGAATCATAAAGTATCGGTGGCTGGCGGTGTGTTGGCGCAAGAGTGTGCTGGTTTACTGAGCGATTTCTTTCGTATGCGCCGCCAGGTGCACAAGGCTAATAAACAGGCAACCAGGCAACAATCTGAAGAGCAGTGATTATCAGCGCAACCTTATATCAGGCATCAATTCCGCCAGTTGTGTTTTGTTCTGGTCGCTTTGTGCCACTTTCTCTTTTTCACGCAGGTATCCGGCAAGGCTCAACTGATAGCGCCGGATATTTTCAACATATTTATAAGCTTCATTACCACGCGCATAGCCGTATGTCGTTTTACTGTAATAGCGCTTCTGGCTAAGCAGTGGCAAACGCTGTTTAACATCAGACCAGCTGTCAGGGTTACCTTTCTGGCGGGCAGTAAGTGCTCTGGCATCCATCATATGCGCATATCCCATATTGTAGGCGGCCAGCGCAAACCAAATCCGCTCATCTTCCGGAATGGTTTGTGGAATTTTGTCCATCAGCCTTGACAGGTAACGTGCACCACCGCTGATACTCTGCTCCGGGTCGAGCCGGTCAGACAGGCCCATGCTTTGCGCTGTGTTGCGGGTTAACATCATCAACCCGCGAACACCTGTCGGTGAAGTTGCCAGTGGATCCCAGTGGGATTCCTGGTAGGAAATCGCTGCCAGTAACTCCCAGTTCATACCTGTGGCATATTTCTCAAACAGGGGGCGTAAATCGGGCAATATGTTGTCAATTGCGCGCAAAAAAGTTCGTGTGTCGACATAGTCAAAATCACCAACGTGCCCCAGGTATTTTTCTTCCAGCCGTGCAAGGGTACCGTCTTCTCCCATGCGGTTAAAAAAATCCAGCATCGCAGCAGGCAGGCTGCCATCATTTTCTTTGCGGCTGAACCAGGTAACGGGTTGTTCATCGGTGACATCCTGCACAATCGCCAGTTGTGGATGGACGCGCTGAAATACACTGATTGCGACGGAATCGGCAATAGTAAAGTTAATTTTCCCTTCAACCACTTGCTCCATCAGCGTTGTCATGTTGTGCCGGGCATCGGTTTGCCAGGTCAGATCCGGGTAGTGGGTTTCTTTCAGTGCTTTCAGATCATCAATAACAGCCTGGCCTGGGGAGAGCACCAGTTCACCGGGTTTGACACCCCCCAGAGAACGTGGGTGCGGGCTACCCATGCGATACACCATTTGTTGTGATACTGAATAGTAGGTTGGCCCGGCCTGGTAATTTTTAGTGCGTTGCGGGCTGTAGATAAGCCCGGCAGCAAGAATGTCTGCTTTACCACTGTCCAGGTCATCGAACAGTTGGTTCACGTTCTGGCGAACGGTGACTTCGAGTTTAACACCCAGGTAATCGGCAAACTCACTGGCAAGTTGGTAATCCAGCCCATCGGGTTTGCCATTGACTGAGTTCCAGGTAAGAGGTGAGCTGATTGTGCTGACGCGTAAAACCCCCCGGGACTGAATTCCGGCGATTTCATTTTCGGCTTTGCCTAACCAGGAAATTGAGGGCCACAATGCCACTGCAAGCAACAAGGTTACGACACCGATGAGAAGATAATTAATTTTTAACTTTTTCAATTAGTTAAATCTTTACGGTGTAAAACAGTCAGCTAACAATAGTCATTCAATAGTGGTATCCAGTGAGGAACTGAGCGGCATTTTGCTTAACAAAACGCCAGTTGGCAACCCGTCCGCACAAATTGCCACAATAACAGACATTGCTGGTGAGGGATTTTATTTCTGCGCAAACGGTTTCGTCAGAGGCCGGTATTCTCTATAATGACGCCCGTTTTCCCCCGAAATACCTGGCTAAGCGTCTATTGGCCCTTCGAAGACGAGAGATTTAATGATGGAAATTCTGCGTGGTTCGCCTGCATTGTCGGCATTTCGTATTAACAAACTGCTGTCCCGCTTTAAGGATGCTCATCTGCCAGTGAGCAATATTTACGCCGAGTATGTTCACTTTGCTGACCTCAAAGCACCACTCAGTGCCGATGAACTCGCCCGCCTGCAACGCTTGCTGAAATATGGCCCGACGCTGGCGGAAAACGCACCGGTTGGGCAGTTAATACTTGTCACGCCGCGTCCTGGCACCATTTCTCCATGGTCTTCTAAAGCGACCGATATCGCACATAACTGCGCTCTGGATCAAGTCAGTCGTCTGGAACGTGGTGTTGCTTACTATGTTCAGGGCTCACTGTCAGAGCAACAGTGGCAGCAGGTGGCTGAGCTACTGCATGACCGCATGATGGAAACCGTGTTCAGCAATATGAATGATGCTGAGCGTCTGTTTGCTCACCACGAACCTGCACCCGTTCAGTCGGTCGATATCCTTAATCAGGGGCGTCAGGCGTTAGTTGATGCCAATATTCGTCTTGGTCTGGCACTGGCTGAAGATGAAATTGATTACCTGCAGGATGCGTTTACTCAGCTTGGTCGTAACCCGAACGACATCGAACTGTATATGTTCGCTCAGGCGAACTCAGAGCACTGCCGCCATAAAATCTTTAACGCCGACTGGGTTATTGATGGTGAAGAACAGCCTAAGTCGCTGTTTAAAATGATTAAAAATACATTCGAAACCACGCCAGACCATGTGTTGTCAGCCTACAAAGACAACGCTGCTGTTATGGAAGGTTCAACGGTTGGGCGTTTCTTCGCTGAGCGCGGCTCTGATCATTATGATTTTCACCAGGAAGAAGCTCATATCCTGATGAAAGTTGAAACCCATAACCACCCAACGGCAATTTCACCATGGCCGGGTGCTGCAACGGGGTCCGGCGGGGAAATTCGTGATGAAGGCGCAACCGGGCGTGGTGCAAAACCTAAAGCTGGTCTGGTTGGGTTCTCGGTATCTAACCTGCGCATTCCGGGTTTTGAACAGCCATGGGAAGAAGACTTTGGTAAGCCTGACCGGATTGTTTCAGCACTGGATATCATGCTGGAAGGCCCACTGGGTGGTGCGGCGTTTAACAACGAATTTGGCCGCCCGGCACTGAATGGCTATTTCCGTACTTATGAAGAGCGGGTGACCAGCCACAACGGCGAAGAACTGCGTGGTTACCACAAACCGATTATGCTGGCGGGTGGTATCGGTAATATTCGTGCCGATCACGTTCAGAAAGGGGAAATCCCCCCTGGTGCCAAATTGATTGTGCTGGGTGGCCCGGCGATGAACATCGGTCTGGGTGGTGGCGCTGCATCTTCCATGACTTCCGGCCAGTCTGATGCCGACCTGGATTTTGCCTCTGTGCAGCGTGATAACCCGGAAATGGAACGCCGTTGCCAGGAAGTTATTGACCGCTGCTGGCAGTTGGGTTCTGACAACCCGATTCTGTTTATTCATGATGTTGGCGCGGGTGGTTTGTCAAATGCGATGCCTGAGCTGGTCAGTGACGGCGGGCGTGGCGGGCGCTTTGAATTGCGCGATATCCTGAATGATGAACCCGGTATGAGCCCGCTGGAAGTGTGGTGTAACGAGTCCCAGGAGCGTTATGTCCTGGCCGTGGCTCCAGAACAACTGGCCTTGTTTGATGAATTGTGCCGCCGTGAGCGTGCGCCTTATGCGGTCATTGGCGAAGCCACTCAGGAACAACATCTGACCCTGAATGACCGGCACTTTGATAACCAGCCAATTGATATGCCGCTGGATGTGTTGCTGGGCAAAACACCGAAGATGACCCGCAATGTAACCCGCCTTAAAGCCGAAGGTAAGGCGCTGGCATGTTCAGCGATTAATCTTGCCGATGCGGTAAAACGCGTAATGCATTTGCCGGTGGTTGCGGAGAAAACCTTCCTGGTCACGATTGGTGACCGTACTGTAACCGGGATGGTTGCGCGGGATCAGATGGTTGGCCCGTGGCAGGTTCCGGTGGCAAACTGCGCTGTTACCACCGCCAGCCTGGACAGCTACTATGGTGAAGCAATGTCCATGGGCGAGCGTGCTCCGGTAGCACTGCTGGACTTCGGCGCCTCTGCACGCCTGGCTGTTGGCGAAGCGCTGACCAATATCGCAGCCACACACATTGGTGATATCAAGCGTATTAAATTGTCTGCAAACTGGATGGCAGCAGCCGGGCACCCGGGTGAAGACGCCGGGTTATACGAAGCAGTGAAAGCCGTTGGCGAAACACTGTGCCCGCAATTGGGTCTGACCATCCCGGTGGGTAAAGACTCCATGTCAATGAAGACCCGCTGGCAAGAAGGCAACGAACAGCGCGAAATGACTTCTCCGTTGTCGCTGGTTATTTCGGCCTTTGCGCGTGTGGAAGACGTGCGCAGTACCGTAACACCACAATTACGCACTGGTGCCAACGCACTGTATCTGGTTGACTTGGGTGAAGGGGCAAACACGCTGGGTGCAACTGCACTGGCTCAGGTTTACCGCGACCTGGGGGATAAACCAGCTGATGTCCGCGATGCCGCGAAGCTGAAAGGCTTTTACGATGCAATGCAGGCACTGGTAGCCGAAGGTAAATTGCTGGCTTACCACGACCGTTCTGATGGTGGTTTGCTGGTGACTCTGGCGGAAATGGCCTTTACAGGGCACTGCGGTGTTCAGGCGGATATTTCTGGGCTGGGTGACACATTGCCTGCTCTGTTCACTGAAGAACTGGGCGCAGTTATTCAGGTTGCCGAAGCCGACCGTGCTGTTGTTGAACAATGCCTGCAAAGCTATGGCCTTGGAGCCTGCGTTCACTATCTCGGCCAGGCCGTCGAAGGGGACAGCTTTACCCTGACAGCCAACGGTGACACGGTTTATAGCGAAAAACGCTCTCAACTGCGCATGTGGTGGGCGGAAACAACCTGGCAGATGCAGCGCCTGCGTGATAACCCGGATTGTGCTGATCAGGAACATAACGCGAAAGCCAACGAGCAGGACCCCGGTCTGAATGTAGCGTTGACCTTCGATATTAACGAAGATGTTGCCGCCCCATATATTGCTACTGGCGCTCGTCCAAAAGTGGCAGTACTGCGTGAGCAGGGTGTCAACTCACATGTGGAAATGGCTGCGGCATTTCATCGTGCTGGTTTTGACGCTATCGATGTCCATATGAGTGACTTACTCTCTGGCAAGCGAGACCTGGAAGCCTTCCAGGCGCTGGTTGCCTGTGGTGGGTTCTCTTATGGTGATGTGTTAGGCGCCGGGGAAGGCTGGGCAAAATCCATTCTGTTTAATGAACGCGTTCGTGACACTTTCCAGACTTTCTTCCACCGTCCACAAACCCTGGCTTTGGGGGTGTGTAACGGGTGCCAGATGATGTCCAACCTGAAGGAATTAATTCCTGGCAGTGAATTGTGGCCGCGTTTTGTTCGTAACCATTCAGACCGCTTTGAAGCTCGTTTCAGCCTGGTTGAAGTGGCGCAGAGCCCGTCATTGTTGCTTGATGGCATGGCAGGTTCACATATGCCGGTTGCCGTTTCCCATGGTGAAGGCCGTGTGGAAGTGCGTGATGCTGCCCATTTGGCAGCACTGGAAAGCAAAGGGCTGGTGGCGTTGCGCTTTATTGATAACGCAGGTGGCGTCACTGAAAACTACCCGGCTAACCCGAATGGTTCCCCTAATGGTATTACAGCGGTTACCAGTGAAAGTGGCCGTGCGACAATCATGATGCCACACCCGGAGCGTGTATTCCGTACCGTCAGTAACTCATGGCACCCGGAAAACTGGGGTGAAGACAGCCCCTGGATGCGGATTTTCCGTAATGCCCGTAAGCAGTTGGGGTGATATTGTTTCAGGCAGAATCATTTCACAAAGCCTTCCTTCGGGAAGGCTCAGATTGATGAAAAAGAAGGAAAAAACGTGTTTTTTCCTTCTTTTTAGTTAGCGGGCGAAAATCAATGAATTGATTTTCCATGTTTTTTATTGGGTGACATTCTCTCGTTCTGTGCAGGCATGAGGTTTGTTATCAGGCTCAGCCTTCCTTCGGGAAGGCTTTTTTGTTTTTCAGGCACTATCTGGCTTGTTGTGTGGCTGGGTGTCTCTATTTGCCAACAGAATGATTACTACCCTGTCGCCATTTGGTGACACTTAATTAATTGATTATATTTGTATTTATTGTATTTAATTTATGCTGTCTCTTTTTGGCGACATTTTGATTGTGCGGTTACTCAGCTTTTTACTGATCAGATGAGGTTAATATTATAATAATCAATGTGTTATGTTTTATTTTTATACCTGGCACACTCTGTGCATATATTTATGCAGTGGCTCATTCACCTGTTTATGTCAGCCCCATTTGGCCGCGCTACATAAAAACCGAATGACGCACAAAAAGGTGCCTGCCGTCCAACTACTGATTATTGCATTGCTTTATCAGGCTCAGGGCGAAACGTTGAGTTAGGCACCGCCTGAATTCTGAACAAAGGCAGGGTTTTATTCCCTGCCTTTGTTGTTTCTCCGTCTGGTGCTTTTCACCGGCTTACTGGTCAGTTAGCATCGAATGATTCAGGATGATGTGAGACAACCATGTTACTACCCCGCCAGCTTATTCCCCGCTCACTTCGCCAACTGGTTATTATGGCGTTCTTGTTAGTTCTGGTTCCTCTGTTGGTTCTGGCCTGGCAAGCCTGGCAGAGCCTGAATGCTCTGAGCGACCAGGCCGCGCAAACCAACCGCAATACTTTGGTGGATGCCCGCCGAAGTGAAGCCATGACCAGCCTGGCGCTGGAAATGGAGCGCAGCTACCGCCAGTTTTGTGTGCTGGACGATAATACATTACGCAATGTTTACCAGACCCAGCACAGCCGATACCTGGCGTTGCTGGATGCGTGGAACAGCGGGTTGCCAGACAGCACAATTTTGCAGCAACTGCGGGCGAATCTGGATGCCCTTTCACACCTGCAGTGTACCAACAGCGTGCCGGAGAAACGGTCTGCCCGGAATCTGGAGATCTTTGCCGATAACAATGCATCACTGGTTCAGGCGACAAGGGCAATGGTTTATTCCCGCGGCCAGCAACTCCAGCAAGAGATTGCTGAACGGGGGCAGTTCTTTGGCTGGCAGGCTTTAATTTTATTTATTGTCACTCTGGTGCTGGTGATGCTGTTTACCCGCACCATCATCGGCCCGGTAAAAGCAATAGAAGCAATGATCAATCGGCTGGGAGAAGGGCAATTTCTCTCCAGTGAAGAAAGTGTCAAAGGACCGAAAGAACTCCAGGTAATCAGCCAGCGTATAGTCTGGTTAAGTGAGCGTCTGGCCTGGCTGGAATCTCAAAGGCATGAGTTTCTGCGCCATATTTCTCATGAATTAAAAACACCTCTTGCGAGCCTGCGTGAAGGCACTGAATTGCTGGCCGATGAAATCGCCGGGCCGCTCAATACTGACCAGCAGGATATCGTACAAATACTGGATTCAAGTAGTATCCAGTTACAAAAGTTGATTGAGCAATTGCTGGATTACAACCGGAAAATAGCGGAGAGCGCAGTCGAACTTATGCCGGTAGATCTGGGAGTATTAATCAATCAGGTTGTCAGTGCTAATGTGTTGCCCGCAAGAGCGAAAATGATGCATACCGTGATTGAACTGGAAGTGCCATATTGTCTGGCAGACCCGGCTCAGCTCACCACCGCGCTGGATAATCTCTACTCCAACGCCGTGCACTATGGTAATGAATCCGGTAGTATTTACCTGCATTCAGCCCGCTCTGGTCAGTACATCAGCATTGATATAGTGAATACCGGTACGCCCATTCCTGATTCTGAAAAGAATATGATTTTTGAACCCTTCTTTCAGGGGCGCCAGCAACGCAAAGGTGCCGTGAAAGGTAGTGGGCTTGGCCTCAGTATTGCTCGCGACTGTGTACATCGTATGCAGGGGGAACTGAGCATAGTTGAACACGAAAAAGGTGATGTCTGTTTTCGCATTACGTTGCCTGTAGTTAAAACGGAAGTTGAGACGGAACACTTAAAAAATGCCTAATCCTTTTAGTACCTGTAGTGCACCTGTACGCAGGTTTTCTTTGCGGGCTATGTTATACCGGGTTTTATCGGGGGGAGTCTTGCTGGTACTGGCAGGTTGCCAGTCTGGGGGAGAAAATACCTCATCATCCGGCACATTCAAAGCGCCACCGGTACCGCAAACTGAACTGACGGATTACCTGGCAATGCGTTGCTCTGATTTACTGCAAATGCGTACCCGGGAAACGAATATCATTGAGAATCCGCTTTACTGGGCGGCTTTCATTTCCTGTGCGCGCCAGACTGAACCGAATACTGCCCGAGTGATTGCAAGCCGCTGGGCTGAGTCTGGGTGGTATAACACTTTGCGTACCGCTATTGTGTTGTCCCGCTCTTTGCCGGAAAACACAGTACGCCAGAATTACCTTAACCAGGTATCGTTGGTACATGAACAGATCCCTGCCAGCGTCACTCCTTTATTCAACATGTGGTGGGACAATGAACAACTGGCTCTTAAACTGGCAGAACAACAAAGCCAGTATGCGTTGTTGAAGAGTAACACTGACCAGGAGCTTGAAACGTTGCGCCAGCAGCAGCAACTCCTGCACCAGCAACTGGAAACCACAACGCGCAAGTTGGAAAATTTAACGGATATTGAGCGCCAACTTTCAACACGTAAAGCGGGTGGTGCCTATACCCCTGATACAGGTGCGGGCCATTCAGGTACTACGCAATCATCAGGCAGTGCATCAGGGCAGGCAGGCTCTGGTGGAGAGGAAACACCATGACATTAGTGGTCAACGCACATTTATTATTAGTGGATGATGACCCGGGATTATTGAAACTCCTGGGAATGCGGCTTGCCAGCGAAGGTTACCAGGTTTCAACAGCAGAAAGCGGGCAGGAAGGGCTACGGGTACTGTCGCGTGAGAAAATTGATCTGGTGATAAGCGATCTGCGCATGGACGAAATGGATGGTCTGCAATTATTCAGTGAGATCCAGAAACGCAGCCCCGGTTTGCCAGTGATCATTCTGACTGCTCATGGATCGATACCTGATGCCGTTTCCGCTACCCGCCAGGGGGTCTTCAGCTTTCTGACCAAGCCGGTTGACAGAGAAGCACTCTACAAAGCAATTGACGAAGCGTTATCCCAAAGCGGGAGTGCTGTGGATGAAGCGTGGCGTGAAAACATTGTTACCCGCAGTCCGCTGATGCAACGCCTGCTGGAACAGGCCCGAATGGTTGCGCAGTCTGATGTCAGTATTTTGATTCAGGGGCAAAGTGGTACCGGTAAAGAAGTGCTCGCCCGGGCCATTCATGCTGCCAGCCCCCGGTCAGGAAAGCCTTTTGTCGCTATCAATTGTGGTGCGTTACCAGAACAACTCCTTGAGTCGGAACTGTTTGGTCATGCCAGAGGCGCATTTACAGGGGCTGTAAGTTCCCGGGAAGGGTTATTTCAGGCGGCTCAGGGTGGTTCACTGTTTCTTGATGAAATAGGCGATATGCCACTGGCATTGCAGGTTAAATTACTGCGGGTGCTTCAGGAGCGCCAGGTGCGCCCGTTAGGCAGCAACAGCGATATTGCTGTAGATGTGCGTATTATTTCTGCCACACACCGTGACTTGCCTAAAGCGATGGAGCTGGGTGAGTTCCGGGAAGATTTGTTCTACCGGCTGAATGTTGTCAGCCTGAAAATACCGCCGCTACAGGCCCGCCCTGAAGATATTCCCTTGTTGGCAAACCACCTGCTGCGCCAGGCTGCTGGCCGTAATAAACCTTTTGTTCGCCGTTTCTCAACCGAAGCCATGAAATTGCTGGTTGCGGCTGCATGGCCGGGGAATGTGCGGCAGTTGGTGAATGTGATTGAGCAGTGCGTGGCGCTGACGGCCGCGCCGGTGATTAATGAAGCACTTGTCGCTCAGGCGCTGGAAGGGGAAAATACAGCACTGCCAACATTTGCAGATGCCCGTAGCCAGTTTGAACTCAATTACTTGCGCAAGTTACTGCAAATAACCAAAGGGAATGTTACTCAGGCTGCGCGAATGGCCGGGCGTAACCGTACTGAGTTTTATAAGTTACTGGCCCGCCACGAACTGGACGCCAGCGATTTTAAAGGTGCATGATTTTTTTGGCGCATTTACGTACCGCTGCCTACCCGGTATGTGTTACCGTTAGCGCCCGCTTATGCTGTTCGTTGTTGCCTCCCCTGCGTGGCGTTTTAAGGAACCACCATGAAAAAGATTGATGCGATTATTAAACCGTTCAAACTGGATGATGTGCGTGAAGCTCTGGCTGAAGTGGGCATCACAGGGATGACGGTCACCGAAGTGAAGGGTTTTGGCCGCCAAAAAGGCCATACAGAGCTCTACCGTGGCGCTGAATACATGGTGGATTTCCTGCCGAAAGTTAAAATTGAAATTGTCGTGACTGACGACCTGGTTGATATGTGTGTTGATACCATTACACGCACTGCTCAGACCGGTAAAATTGGTGATGGCAAGATTTTTGTGTTCGACGTGGCACGCGTAGTACGTATCCGTACTGGTGAAGAAGACGACGCTGCAATCTGATAATCATCAGCGCCGGCATTTACTGAATCACCGCTGTTCTGAGCCCTCGCAATGTGCGAGGGCTTTTTGTATTTACAGCACTTTATGCGGGCCAAAGCATTCGTAGTGAATGCGTTCGGCATTAACACCGTTATCCACTAACTGCCGGGCAATAAATTGCATAAACCCAACCGGGCCGCACAACCACCAGGTCATTTGTGGGTCGTTCAGGCTGGAGATGTACGGGGTCAGGTCCATATGGCCTGCTTTAATGCTGCCTGTCTCTATGGCATCTGTCTGCTCAGGTTTGCTGTACCATACCTGCTGCGTAAAGTGGCGCAACTGTGCACCGGTATGGTTTACCTGGCCCGCAAATGCATGCCGGCGCCCATTTTCTGCCGCATGAAACCAGTTAACCTGGGCCTGGTGTTCGCCCCGGGCCAGTGAGCCCAGCATGGAGAGCAATGGGGTCTGCCCGGTACCCGCTGAAATTAAGCTCACCGGGGTCTGGGGGGTAACATCAAGGTAAAAATCGCCAGCCGGAGGAGCCAGGTGGATAATATCACCGGGCTCAGCGCAATCATGTAGCCAGCGAGAAACCAGCCCTTTATCGTCACGCTTAACAGCAATACTGTAGTGTTGCCCGTCAGGCTGGTGGGTCAGGGAATACTGGCGGATTTCCTGGTTCTCAAAACCAGCAGGTTTGATCCATACCGCCGTATATTGGCCCGGCAGGTAAGGCATTACGGGGCCACCATCTGCGGCGGCAAATTTAAAACCGGTAATGGTTTCACTTTCACGTATTTTGGCGACAAGGCGGAAAGGGCGTGTACCTTGCCAACCGCCATCCTGATTCTGGTTACTTTGGTAGATTGCAGCTTCGCGGCGAATAAATATCCCGGCCAGCGCCTGGTAAGCCTTTCCCCATGCATCCAGCACATCCTGCCCCGGGTTGAGCATTTCTTTGAGTGTTGCCAGTAAGTGATAACCCACGATGTCATATTGCGCAGGCTGAATACTGAAACTGGTGTGTTTTTGGGCGATTTTCTCAACAGCGCTGGCCAGAACCTCCGGTGTTTCCAGGTGGCTGGCCCAGGCGCAAATTGCATTGAACAGCGCTTCACGCTGGTCCCCATTACGCTGATTGCTCATATTGAATATTTCTTTGAGTTCAGGGTTATGGTTGAACATGCGCTGGTAAAAGTGAGCTGTCAGCGCCGGTCCGGTTTCAACAACAGCTGGAATGGTGGATTTCACAATCGCGATGGTTTTTGCGTCGATCATAAGATTGTCTCTTTTTTATAACATGTATTTTATATGCATCTTATAAAATAAGCCGTGATGTTGTAAATGGCTATTTTTTGCTGGACAAAGCGAGGGCGAAGATGAAATAACATGCACGACATGTTGAGAAAATATCCTGTTCTTTATGCATGTAATTGTTTTGTTGAAAGCCTTGTGTGGCGCGATGCCAAACGTTTGCGTAAAAACCTCCGTAAGCCTCTATCTTCCCTCTGTGAATCGGTTTAAACTGTTGCCCGTTGCCCACAAGGGTCCCCTAAAGCAGTATATTTTTTACCGTTAGCTGAGTCAGGAGATGCGGATGTTAAAGCGAGAAATGAACATTGCCGATTATGATGCCGAACTTTGGCAGGCGATGGAGCAAGAGAAAGTGCGTCAGGAAGAACACATTGAGCTGATCGCCTCCGAAAACTACACCAGCCCGCGCGTTATGCAGGCACAAGGTTCCCAGTTAACCAACAAATATGCAGAAGGCTACCCTGGCAAACGTTACTACGGTGGTTGTGAATACGTAGATATCGTAGAACAACTGGCCATTGACCGTGCTAAAGAACTGTTCGGCGCGGACTACGCTAACGTTCAGCCTCATTCAGGTTCTCAGGCAAACTTTGCCGTTTACACCGCATTGCTGCAACCGGGCGACACAGTGCTGGGTATGAACCTGGCTCACGGTGGTCACCTGACTCATGGTTCACCGGTTAACTTTTCGGGCAAACTGTACAATATCGTGCCTTATGGCATCGATGAAACCGGCCATATTGACTACGCTGATTTAGCCAAACAGGCAGAAACCCATAAACCCAAAATGATCATCGGTGGCTTCTCCGCTTACTCCGGTGTGGTTGACTGGGCGAAAATGCGTGAAATCGCTGACAGCATTGGTGCTTATCTGTTTGTTGATATGGCACACGTAGCAGGCCTGGTCGCTGCAGGCGTTTACCCGAACCCGGTTCCTCACGCACACGTCGTAACAACCACTACCCACAAAACGCTGGCTGGCCCGCGCGGTGGTTTGATTCTGGCGAAAGACGGCAGCGAAGAGCTGTATAAAAAACTCAACTCTGCTGTGTTCCCGGGTGGGCAGGGCGGTCCGTTGATGCATGTGATTGCCGGTAAAGCCGTGGCGCTGAAAGAAGCCATGGAACCTGCGTTCAAAACTTACCAGCAACAGGTTGCTAAAAACGCGAAAGAGATGGTGTCTGTATTCCTGTCTCGTGGCTATAAAGTGGTTTCTGGTGGCACAGATAACCATCTGTTCCTGCTGGATCTGGTCGATAAAGAGATCACTGGTAAAGATGCCGATGCTGCTCTGGGCCGTGCCAATATCACCGTAAACAAAAACAGTGTGCCGAACGATCCGAAGAGCCCGTTCGTGACTTCCGGTATCCGTGTTGGTACACCTGCGGTGACTCGCCGTGGCTTTAAAGAAGCCGAAGTGCGTGAACTGGCAGGCTGGATGTGTGATGTGCTGGATAATCTTAACGATGAAGCCACCATTGAGCGTATCAAACAAAACGTACTGGCAATCTGCGCACGTTTCCCGGTTTACGCATAATTCCGTATTACCTTGTTAAAATGCATACAACAGGCCGCACAGTCGGCCTGTTTTTTTATGTGTTATCACGCTGTTAATTACTACTTGCATGCCAGGTGCCCCTCAGCGAAACTATCGCCCTTGCACAGGGAGGCAGAATGGTTATGCAGTCTACGCGCTGGCTGGCGCTCAGTTATTTCACCTATTTTTTCAGTTACGGTATTTTCCTCCCCTTCTGGAGTGTCTGGCTTGAAGGCCGCGGGCTGAAGCCCGACACCATAGGTTTATTATTGGGGTGTGGGCTGGTTGCCCGCTTTCTGGGAAGCCTGTTGCTGGCTCCGCGTGTTAACGATCCTTCCCGTCTGGTTTTTGCTCTGCGCCTGCTGGCCTCTCTGACCTTCTTCTGTGCACTCGGTTTTTGGGCAGGAAACCAGGTGGTTTGGTTGTTACTGGTCATGGTCGGGTTCAACGTTTTCTTCTCGCCACTGGTTCCCCTGACTGACTCCCTCGCCGGAACATGGCAACGGCAGTTCCCTCTGGATTATGGCCGGGTACGCCTGTGGGGGTCTCTGGCATTTGTTATTGGCTCTGCACTGACAGGAAAACTGGTTAGTTTGTATCAGTCAGATGTGATTCTGGTACTGCTGATGTCAGGTACCGGAGCAATGGTGGCTGGGATGATGCTTCGCCCGTCTGTCATGCCTCAGGGGGCGTTACGCCAGCAGGATCATACTGGCTTTGCCGGGTGGTGGGCCCTGGTTGTACGCTCATGGCGTTTTATTGCCTGTGTGTCACTGTTGCAGGGCGCACATGCCGCTTATTACGGTTTCAGTGCTATTTACTGGAAAGATGCCGGTTATTCTGCCGCGACTGTCGGGTATTTGTGGTCGCTGGGCGTGGTGGCGGAAATTGTCATCTTTGCATTAAGCAATCGCCTATTTCGCCGCTGGAGTGCCAGCCAGTTGTTACTACTTTCGGCATTCTGTGGTGTCATTCGCTGGTCAATTATTGCTGAAACTACCGCTTTGCCTTTTTTACTGGTGGCGCAGGTACTGCATTGCGGCAGCTTTACCGTCTGCCACCTGGCGGCTATGCGGTATATTTCGGCACGTCAGGGCGCAGAAGTAATTCGCCTGCAGGCTATTTATTCGGCAGTGGCAATGGGGGGAAGTATCGCGCTAATGACGTTGTTTGCCGGTTTCCTGTACCAGCATTTGGGCGCGGGGATGTTCTGGGTAATGGCGGCTGTCGCCTTCCCGGCAATATTTATCCGCCCGGCACGCCCGGTAGCTAACCAGCCTTAACCTTCGAGAATCGCGCGGATACGTTGCTGCTGGTGGAGTGTTAAAGGTTCCACCGCGTGAATCAGCGGGGGCGATACCAGCGGAAAATGTGTTTCATATGGGCTTATCACCAGGTCAATTTCCCCTGGTGTGCCCTCGTGGTGAAAGGCCTGAACCGTCTGGTACTGGATATTTAACGGTAACAGCGTTAGTCCCCGCACCTGTTTTTCCAGCTCTTTTTCGCGTGGTGGGTTATCACCCGTCAGTAACAGTACTTGTTTCTCATGTAATGCATCAGCCTGCATGAGCCATGCCCCAAAAATCACGGCAATCAACCCTGTTTCCTGGGCGGAGAAATGCAGTTGGTACTGCCCGGATAACGGTTGCAGCACTTGTTGTGTTGTTCCAATTAACCGTGGGTACAGGCGCACAATCTCGTCAGGCAGGTTGGTTTCAATACCAATTCCCAGTATCACTCGTTCCAGTGCCTGAAACAGGTGAATATACAACTGCCGGTGCAGGCCTTCTTCATCACTAAAGTGCAGGCCTGTTTGGGTGCGAAAATCATGGATCATCCGCCGGATTGCGAAATGTAATTGCTCTTCATGTTGGCCTGTTATGCAGACCGGATCGGGGATTTTCAGTAAAGAAAAGATAAAACCCAGCAGGTGAGAATGGCCGCTGTGCAGTGGAACTGATAATTGCCGGCTGATATGTTCGAATACTTCACTGGCTGCTGAAAACTCACTACGGCTTTCAATCCATTCACGCTGGAGGCGATTAAATTCAGGTAAACAGGCTGCCAACTGGTGATGCAGGCTGTAGAGTAGCCAGAATCGCAAAAAACGCTCATCACGCTCGCTGAACTGCCGGTTCAGGCGGCGGGCACTTAGCGAGACTAATGCATGCAGATTCATTTCATCGTATAAAGCGCGTGTGATGCCTTGCTGTTTGAGGCCTGCTTTAACACGGGGAATAATCTGGTTTTCGACGAAGCCCGGTGAGATACGCAATGCACGCCTTAACCAGTGGAACAGGCACAGTTGTTTGTCGAGGCTGGTTCCTTCAATAATGTAGCCGCCTGTAGTTTGCGGGCGGATAGCTAACCGGTGGCAGGCATGAATTTCTTCATGTGTATCAGCAATATCGCTATGCAGTGTTTCTATATCAGTATCATTAATGGTACTAAGTAATTCCGCTGTGAAATGTTGTTCTGAGAGCAGTAGCAATAACAACAATTGGCACTGGCGTTGCTGACGCGTAAGCACTGTTTTTGCTGGCGCTGGCGTCGTTGTTGTCATGCTGCCTCTCCTGAAGATACATTAAGTAAACTTAAGCATATACGCTGTCAGGCAGCCAGATACGTTTTTATCCGCGGAATTTTGACTGGCTCACAAAATTTTATGTTGAGGAACTCTGTTTTGAGAAACGCCATGAAATATAAATGGATTTTACTTATGACGTTGACCTGTACTGGCCCGCTTCTGGCTCATCCCCATAGTTTTATTGATATTCAAACTCATGCGGTGGGCGACACACAGTTATCCAGTCTGCAAATGCGCTGGGAGATGGATGAAGTAACATCGGCCGACTTGCTATACGACGCAGGCGAAGCACCTGAAGGTGATGCAGTGTGGCAGAAACTGGCGCAGGAAGTTATGGACACGATTCGCCAGCAGCACTATTTCACCACGTTGTGGTATGACCAAAAACCGGTGAAATTGCAGGCCGGGCCAGATAGCGGGAAGCTGTATAAAACAGGGCACAAAGCTGTGTTGTCTTTCACGCTCGTGCCGGATACACCTTTAGCGCTTGCCGGGCACACCTTTCGCCTGCAAACCTATGATCCAACCTACTATGTAGACATGTCCTGGGTGAAAGACAGCGATGTCACCTGGCCTGGCGAGTGTAAAGTTGCAGTAAAAACCCCCAAACCCGATGCTGATATGCGGGCCTGGGCGTTATCGCTGGATAACCAGTCTGTACCAGACGAAGACCTGGCTTTAGGCGAGCATTTTGCCCAAAAAGTGGAGGTGACATGTCCTTGATCTTCACCCCACGCAGCCAAAAGGTCCGGGGCAGAGATCTCTGGCCGTTATTCGTCTTTGTTATTGGTCTGGTGGTTGCCTGCGCCTGGTTGTGGGCTAACTGGTCACTAGTGTTGTTGCAAAGTGCTGCCTGGCAACGGGAACTGAATCAACTGGTGAGCCAACTATTGCGGGGTATCGCCAGTACGCCTGTTAAGTCCGGCGTTATGCTGGTTGGCGTGAGTTTCTTATATGGGGTTTTGCACGCGCTGGGGCCGGGGCATGGGAAAGTGGTTATTGCGACATGGCTGGCAACAAACCCTGCAAAACTAAAAACCAGCCTGCGTATGACACTGGCGGCTTCTTTGCTGCAGGGCCTGGTCGCTGTGATGCTGGTTTTTGTGGTTCTCTATTTGTTGGGGCTGCCATCGCGCCAGCTTCATTACAGCCACTATTTGCTGGAAAAAGCGAGCTTTATAGTGGTGACTTTGCTGGGTGTTATGCTCTGTTTGCGGGCTGTACGCCAACTGTGGCGCACACTAAAACATCCACTACGTTTTAAGCGCCTGTACCCTGCAGGCAGCACAACTCCGGCTCATATCCATTCTGCTCATTGTGGTTGTGGGCACCAGCATATGCCTTTACCTGAACAGGTTTCGCAGGCAACCACCTGGCGCGAGAAAGCTTTAGTTATTGGTTCTATGGGGATGAGGCCTTGCTCCGGCGCAATCATGGTTCTGCTGTTCAGCAAAGTGGCTGGCGTATTTTTCTGGGGAATTGTTGCGGCGATGGCTATGGCGGCGGGCACAGCGCTTACTATTTCATTGTTAGCTTTTTTAACGCACGGCTGCCGGGCCCTGGCGCAACGCCTGGTACGGGAACGTGGGGTGGTTTACTGGCAACAAACTGCCTGGGCAACTCTTGCTCTTGCTGGAGGAGTGGTGCTTTGTGTCTGCGGCATTGTGTTGTGGCAAAGTACTGAACTGGTCTTGCCTGGCTTACGGGGAAGGGGGTAAATCCACAGTTCCCTTCTCCGCATGGCAGAGAAGGGAAAAGCGTAACTTAGCGTTTCAGTGCTTCGCTCAGCTCATCACGCATGGTAGACAGCATGTTTTTTACTACACGCGGGTTACCAGCAACGATGTTACCGGTGGTCAGGTAGTTGTGGCCACCAACAAAGTCGCAAACCAGGCCGCCAGCTTCACGCACCAGTAATTCACCAGCCGCGAAATCCCACGGGCGCAGGCCAATTTCAAAGTAGCCATCCACGCGGCCAGCGGCAACGTATGCGAGATCCAGTGCAGCAGAACCGGTACGGCGGAAGTCAGCACATTCAATGAACAGTTTGCCCATAATATTCATATAGGTAGTGGCGTACTGTTTGGCCTTGAATGGGAAGCCGGTTGCCAGAATGGTTCCGTCCAGATCACGGGCAGTGCTGCCACGCAGACGGTAGCCATTGAGCTGTGCGCCCTGGCCACGAACGGCAGTGAAAAGTTCATTGCGCATTGGATCGTAAACAACAGCCACTTCGGTGCGGCCTTTGATACGAACAGCAATAGAAACAGAGAAGTGCGGTAAACGCTTAACGAAGTTGGTCGTGCCATCCAGCGGATCGATAACCCATTGTACATCCTGGTCAGTACCGGCCAGTTCACCACTTTCTTCAGTAATAATAGTGTGCTGAGGGTAAGACTTTTGAATAACCTCAATAATCAGACTTTCGGCGGCTTTGTCCACGTTAGTCACGAAGTCGTTGGTGCCTTTCTGGCTTGTTTCAACGCTATCCGGGGTTTCGTAATTTTTGGCAATTAGGTTACCCGCCTTGCGTGCAGCGCGCACGGCGATATTGAGCATTGGATGCATCAGGTTTCTCTCGCTGGATGTTAAAGAACAGGAAAACGGGCGGAGTATAGCAGAGGGTTCGGAATATGTCTCAGGTTTATGCTAATATGGCGCGATATTCTTAATCTGCTGTGAACATTATGCTGCAAAACATACGCGTAGTACTGGTTGAAACGTCTCATACCGGCAACATGGGTTCTGTTGCCCGTGCCATGAAAACCATGGGGTTAACCAATCTTTGGCTGGTGAATCCATTGGTAAAACCTGACTCACAGGCAATTGCACTTGCTGCGGGCGCCAGTGATGTCATTGGTGATGCACAGATTGTAGATACACTGGATGAAGCTCTGGCAGGATGCAGCCTGGTGGTGGGCACCAGCGCACGTTCCCGTACTTTACCCTGGCCAATGCTGGATCCGCGTGAATGTGGTCTGAAAGCAATAGAAGAAGCGCAACATGCGCCTGTCGCTATTGTCTTTGGCCGTGAGCGTGTTGGCCTGACGAACGATGAACTGCAAAAATGCCACTACCATGTTGCTATTGCAGCAAATCCGGATTACAGCTCCCTTAATCTGGCTATGGCTGTGCAGGTAATTGCCTATGAAGTGCGTATGGCATTTTTGGGCCAGAGCGACGCTCATAAAAGTGAGTCTGAACCTGCTCCTTATCCCCTTGTGGATGACCTGGAACGTTTTTATACGCACCTGGAACAGGTGTTGCTGAATACCGGGTTTATTCGCGCCAACCACCCCGGCCAGGTCATGAATAAACTGCGCCGTTTGTTTACCCGGGCACGCCCGGAGAGCCAGGAATTGAACATTCTGCGTGGCATTCTGGCGTCGATTGATCAGGGTGAACGCCCGCACGAAAAATAGTTGACTAAAATAGTCAGGTAAATAGTTGACCAATTTACTCAGGAATGTCAGACTTGTCTTCGCTGTGCAAAACTATTCTATGATAAACCCCCGGCTCGAGGGGCATTTTTGAGGTTAAGTAAGACATGAGACTGACATCAAAAGGGCGCTATGCCGTCACCGCAATGCTGGACGTTGCACTTAACTCCGAAGCGGGCCCGGTTCCGTTGGCTGATATCTCTGAACGCCAGGGAATTTCGCTCTCTTATCTGGAGCAGTTATTCTCCCGCCTGCGTAAAAACGGCCTGGTTTCCAGTGTTCGCGGTCCTGGCGGCGGATACCTGCTGGGTAAAGATGCCACATCCATCGCTGTGGGTGAAGTGATTAGTGCAGTAGACGAATCGGTAGATGCCACCCGTTGTCAGGGTAAAGGCGGCTGCCAGGGCGGAGATAAATGCCTCACTCATGCTTTATGGCGTGATCTGAGTGACCGCCTGAGTGAATTCCTCAATGGTATTACGCTGGGTGAACTGGTGAATAACCAGGAAGTGCTGGATGTTGCTGACCGCCAGCACGGCGATAACACTCTTCGCAGTTCGCGTCCGCAAGACGCCATCAATGTTAAATTACGCGCATAAAAACGTAATAATATAGTTATTTCGAATCAGGCCAGGGTTTCCTGGCCGCTGATATTACGCCGTTATTGGCCTGGTTCGCCGCATTGAAGTGATGTACGGAGCTTAAGAGCGATGAAATTACCGATTTATCTTGATTACTCAGCCACAACGCCGGTTGACCCGCGTGTTGCTGAGAAGATGATGCAGTTTATGACAATGGATGGGACTTTCGGCAACCCGGCCTCCCGTTCTCACCGTTTTGGCTGGCAGGCAGAAGAAGCTGTGGATGTGGCTCGTAACCAGATTGCTGAACTGGTTGGTGCAGACCCGCGCGAAATCGTCTTCACCTCTGGCGCAACAGAATCCGACAACCTGGCAATTAAAGGTGCTGCAAACTTCTATCAGAAAAAAGGCAAGCACATTATTACCAGTAAAACAGAACACAAAGCAGTTCTGGATACTTGCCGCCAGCTAGAGCGTGAAGGTTTTGAAGTGACTTACCTGGCACCGCAAAGCAACGGTATTATTGACTTAAAAGTTCTTGAAGCAGCAATGCGTGATGACACCATTCTGGTTTCTGTCATGCATGTGAATAACGAAATCGGCGTGGTTCAGGATATCGAAGCTATCGGCGAGTTATGCCGTGCGCGTGGCATTATCTACCATGTTGATGCGACCCAGAGCGTAGGTAAATTACCTATCGATCTGAGCAACCTGAAAGTTGACCTGATGTCTTTCTCTGGCCACAAAATCTATGGCCCGAAAGGTATTGGCGCGTTGTATGTTCGCCGTAAACCGCGTGTGCGTATTGAAGCGCAAATGCATGGTGGTGGTCATGAACGTGGTATGCGTTCAGGTACGCTGCCGGTTCACCAGATTGTTGGTATGGGTGAAGCCTACCACATTGCCAAACAAGAAATGGCAAGTGAATCTGCTCGCCTTGGTGCACTGCGTGAACGCCTGTGGAATGGCATTAAAGACATTGAAGAAGTCTACCTCAATGGTTGCCCGGAACACACCGCACCAAACATCCTGAACGTCAGCTTTAACTATGTTGAAGGTGAGTCACTGATTATGGCACTGAAAGACCTTGCGGTTTCTTCCGGTTCCGCCTGTACGTCAGCAAGCCTTGAACCTTCTTATGTGCTGCGTGCTCTTGGTATGAGCGATGAGCTGGCTCACAGCTCTATTCGTTTCTCATTAGGGCGTTTTACGACAGAAGAAGAAATTGATTACACCATCGAACTGGTTCGTAAATCTATCGGTCGTCTGCGTGAACTTTCTCCGCTGTGGGAAATGTTTAAACAGGGTATCGATCTGACGACCATCGAATGGGCTGAACATTAATCAATAAGCAGGACATAAGGAGAATTCACCATGGCATATAGCGAAAAAGTGATTGATCACTACGAGAATCCCCGTAACGTGGGTTCCTTTGATAACAACGACGAAAACGTTGGTAGCGGTATGGTTGGCGCCCCGGCATGTGGCGACGTCATGAAACTGCAGATCAAAGTAAATGATAACGGCGTGATTGAAGACGCACGTTTTAAAACCTATGGTTGCGGTTCCGCAATTGCATCCAGCTCACTGGTTACTGAGTGGGTAAAAGGGAAATCCCTGGATGAAGCACAGGCGATTAAAAATACTGACATCGCTGAAGAGCTTGAATTGCCGCCAGTGAAAATTCACTGCTCCATTCTGGCAGAAGATGCTATTAAAGCCGCAATTGCTGATTACAAAAGTAAACGCGAATCAAAATAATGTCTTCCGGGCTTGCCCGGAAATCTGAAAGCTTATTGAGGTTGTTGTATGTCGATTACCCTTAGCGACAGTGCTGCTACTCGAGTTAACACTTTTTTAGCTAACCGCGGAAAAGGTTTTGGCTTGCGCCTTGGGGTGCGTACCTCGGGTTGCTCCGGCATGGCTTATGTACTGGAGTTTGTTGACGAGGCGGCCGCAGAAGATGTGGTGTTCGAAGACAAAGGCGTCAAAGTGGTTGTCGACGAGAAAAGCCTGCGTTTTCTTGATGGCACTCAGTTGGACTTCGTAAAAGAAGGCCTGAACGAAGGGTTTAAATTCACTAACCCTAACGTGAAAAATGAGTGTGGCTGCGGCGAAAGTTTTAACGTCTGACAGCACACCCTCCACCGACCCCATAGCAACATGTTTGCTGTGGGGTATTGCTTTTAGTCTGCAAACTCCGGAACGTTTATGGATTACTTTACCCTGTTTGGGGTGCCGGTAAGTTATTCGCTCGACAGCAGTCAACTGGCGGACCGGTACCAGGAACTGCAGCGTCAGTTTCACCCCGATAAATTCGCCAGCTGCCCACAAGCGGAACAATTACTGGCGGTTCAGCAGTCCGCCAACATCAATCAGGCGTGGCAGACCCTGCGTCATCCTCTTTCTCGTGCAGAATATATTTTGTCCTTGCATGGCTTTGACCTGGCAAGTGAACAACATACGGTGCGTGATACCGCATTTCTGATGGAGCAACTGGAATTACGTGAAGAACTGGATGGCATTGAGCAAAAACGTGATGAGGTTCGTCTGGAAGCGTTTTTAGCACGCGTCACGCAAATGTATAATTCGCGCCATAAAGATATGGTGTTGCTGCTCGATGCCGAACAGTGGGAAAGCGCCGCAGACAGTGTGCGTAAGTTGCGTTTTCTGGACAAATTACGCTCGCAGGCAGAACAACTCGAAGAAAAATTGCTCGATATTTGATGCTGGTGTTTTCCGGCAACCATCAACCACCTGGTAACCCAGGTGATGAATTTGGAAGCTTAACATGGCCTTATTACAAATCAGTGAGCCCGGCATGAGTGCTGCGCCGCATCAGCGCAAGCTGGCGGCGGGGATTGACCTGGGGACCACAAACTCGCTGGTGGCGACGGTCCGTAGTGGGCAAACTGAAACCCTGGCTGACCATGAAGGGCGTCATTTGCTGCCATCAGTGGTGCACTATAGTGCCACGCAACATTTGGTCGGTTGGGAAGCGCGTACCAATGCCGCCCAGGATCCTGCCAATACCATCAGCTCAGTAAAACGCCTGATGGGCCGTTCACTGAGTGATATTCAGGCTCGCTACCCGCATTTACCCTACCAATTCCAGTCCAGTGAAAATGGCCTGCCGCTTATCGTTACTCCGGCTGGCGCACTGAACCCGGTACGGGTTTCAGCAGATATTCTCAAAGCGCTGGCGGCAAGAGCGGTTGAAACACTCAATGGCGACCTGGACGGTGTGGTTATTACTGTACCGGCTTATTTTGATGATGCTCAGCGCCAGGCAACCAAAGATGCAGCCCGTCTGGCGGGTTTGCATGTACTGCGTTTGCTGAATGAACCTACTGCTGCGGCGATTGCGTATGGCCTGGACTCCGGCCAGGAAGGCGTGATTGCCGTGTATGACCTGGGCGGTGGTACTTTTGATATTTCTGTTCTGCGCCTGAATCGCGGTGTGTTTGAAGTGCTGGCAACCGGTGGGGATTCCGCGCTGGGTGGTGATGACTTCGACCATTTGTTGGCAGACTGGCTGTGTGAGCAGGCAGAGCTGAATACTCCGCTGGATAGCCGCCTGCAACGCCAGGTGCTGGATACAGCAATTGCCACTAAAATTGCGCTGAGCGACGCACAACAAACTGAAGTGCGTATTGGCGACTGGCAGGGCACAGTTACGCGTTCACAATTTAACGAACTGATTGGCGCTCTGGTTAAACGGACTTTACTCTCCTGCCGCCGTACGTTGAAAGATGCCGGTATCGATGCCAGTGAAGTGCTGGAAGTCGTGATGGTGGGGGGCTCTACTCGTGTACCACTGGTGCGTGAACGGGTAGGTGAGTTTTTTGGCCGTACCCCGCTGACGTCAATCGACCCGGATAAAGTTGTGGCAGTTGGCGCGGCGATTCAGGCAGATATTCTGGTGGGTAACAAACCTGACAGCGAAATGCTGTTGCTGGATGTCATCCCCTTGTCACTGGGCCTGGAAACGATGGGTGGCCTGGTGGAAAAAGTCATTCCGCGTAACACCACGATCCCAGTGGCCCGCGCCCAGGAGTTCACCACCTTTAAAGATGGCCAGACTGCAATGGCGATTCATGTCTTGCAGGGGGAACGTGAGCTGGTAACTGATTGCCGTTCACTGGCTCGTTTTACCTTGCGTGGTATCCCGGCAATGCCGGCTGGTGGTGCGCATATCCGTGTCACTTTCCAGGTGGATGCGGACGGGCTGTTGAGTGTAACAGCAATGGAAAAATCGACCGGAGTAGAAGCGTCGATTCAGGTCAAACCGTCTTACGGTCTGTCGGATGGCGAAATTGCGTCCATGATCCAGGATTCCATCAGCTTTGCTGAGCAGGATGTCAGCGCTCGTATGCTGGCAGAACAAAAGGTTGAAGCTGCCCGTGTTCTGGAAAGCCTGGCCGGAGCTCTTGATGCAGATGGTGCCTTGCTGGACGAAGAAGAACGCCAGGCGATAGATACTGCAGCAGCACAACTGCAGGATGCCGCTCAGGGAAACTCCCCTGACTCCATTGAAAATGCAATAAAAAATGTTGATAAGCAAACCCAGGAATTCGCTGCGCGCCGGATGGATGCCTCCATTCGTCGGGCGTTGAAAGGCCATTCCGTCGACGAGGTTTAATATGCCTAAGATTGTTTTTCTGCCCCACCAGGATCTTTGCCCGGATGGCGCAGTTTTGGAAGCACAGACGGGTGAGACGATTCTTGACGTTGCTCTGCGCAACGGCATCGAAATCGAACATGCCTGTGAGAAATCCTGCGCCTGCACTACGTGCCACTGCATTGTGCGTGAAGGTTTTGATTCCCTGCAAGAAAGCAGCGAAGATGAAGACGATATGCTGGATAAGGCCTGGGGGCTGGAACCAGAAAGCCGCCTGGGTTGCCAGGCGAAAGTTACGGATGAAGACCTGGTGGTTGAGATCCCGCGCTATACCATTAACCATGCACGTGAACACTAACAGGAGAGCGACATGGGGTTAAAATGGACCGATAGCCGTGAAATAGGTGAAGCGCTGTACGACAGCCGCCCGGATGTTGATCCGAAGACGGTGCGCTTTACCGATATGCATCAGTGGATTTGCGAACTGGATGAATTCGACGATGATCCCAGTGCATCCAATGAAAAAATTCTTGAAGCCATCCTGCTGGTTTGGCTGGATGAAGCGGATTGATACCAGGTACGGGCTGCATTTAGCGGCCCGTTTTTGCGTCTGTCCGCGGCATATTTTTTGTGTGAATCGTTACACACAGTTTAAGGATACCAACAATGACAACTGAAGTGATGAACATCACGCTGTCCAGCACACCCGCCGATGCGCGCTGGGGCGAAAAAGCACTGTACAGCATCAATAATGAAGGGATTACCCTGCATTTAACCGGCAACAATGATAATGCGTTGATCCAACGTGCTGGCCGCAAAATTGATGGCCTGGGGTTCAAACAGGTCGCTCTGGCTGGCGAAGGTTGGGATGTTGAAAAAAGCTGGGCATTCTGGATGGGCTACCGTGCGCCAAAAGGTGTGCGCAATGTTGAATGGCCGGTGCTTCCTGAGTCAGAGCAGCAGGAGCTCAATAACCGCCTCAAGATTATTGACTGGGTGCGTGACACTATTAACCTGCCGGCAGAAGACTTGAGCCCGGAACAACTGGCAACCCGTGCTATTGATTTATTAGTGGATGTCGCGGGTGACCAGGTGAGTTACCGCATCACTAAGGGTGAAGATTTACGTGAACAAAACTATGCCGGTATCCATACCGTTGGGCGTGGTTCTGCGCGTTCACCCGTGTTGCTGTCCCTGGATTTTAACCCCACGGGCGATGCAGATGCTCCGGTATATGCCTGCCTGGTGGGTAAAGGTATCACCTTTGATTCTGGTGGCTACAGCCTGAAACAAAGCAGCTTTATGGATTCCATGAAGTCTGACATGGGTGGGGCTGCGCTGGTGGCGGGCTCACTCGCTTTCGCGATTACTCGTGGCCTGCAAAAGCGCGTCAAACTGCTGTTATGCTGTGCCGATAACATGGTGAGTGGTAACGCGTTTAAACTGGGTGACATCATTCGCTACCGCAACGGCAAAACCGTTGAAGTGATGAACACTGACGCCGAAGGCCGCCTGGTGCTGGCCGATGGCCTGATTGATGCCAGCGCATTAAAGCCAGAGTTGATTATTGATTGTGCGACATTAACCGGTGCGGCGAAAACTGCGTTGGGTAACGACTACCATGCGCTGCTGAGCTTTGATGATGCACTGGTCAGTAAATTGATGACCAGTGCAACTGCGGAAAATGAAGCCTTCTGGCGTCTGCCGCTTGCGGAGATCCACCGCCATCAGTTGCCATCAAACTTTGCTGAGCTGAATAACACTGCCGGAGCTGTTTCCCCGGCTGGTGCCAGCACAGCTGCGGGCTTCCTGTCGCATTTTGTCGAAAACTACCAACAGGGTTGGTTGCATATCGACTGCTCAGCGACATACCGTAAGTCTGCTGTTGATCTGTGGTCTGCTGGTGCGACCGGGATTGGTGTGCGCACACTGGCTAATCTGCTGACCAACGACTGAGTTGCCTGTGTAATCCGGAGCCTGGGGGGCTACCTCAGGCTCTTTTCTTACCTGTACTTGATGAAAGCAAGATGGCCGATAACCAATCTCAACCTACTTCTCAAAATCAACTGGAAACACTGCTGGAACAGGCTGCGACTGAACCTGCATGGCGCCCGGCATTTTTCCGCGAATTACTTGATGCCAGCGTTTGGGTGCCGGGCTCTTCGCCTGATGAAGCCGTGATTACGGCAGATTCTGTAGTTGACCTGCAGCACTGGGAAAAAGAAGACGGCACATCCGTGATTCCGTTTTTTACTTCTGTGCAGGCGCTCGAACAGGTCGTGGCTCACGAGCAGGCTTTCATTGTTATGCCTGCCAGAGTGCTGTTTGAGATGACTCTGGGGGAAACCCTGTTTCTGAATGCCCGTTTACCAACCGGGAAAGAGTTCCTGCCCGGTGAAATACGCCACTTGCTGAGTGAGCAGGGTTCACCACTGGCAGAGCACACGGTGCTGGAAGGTGGCAGCCAGTTGCAACTCTCTGCTGTGGAAAACCCACCGGCACAATTAGTTGAGTCACTGACTACGTTATTTAAAAACCACAACCGGGTAAAACGCGCGTTTCTGTGCACGCTGAAAGAGTCACCTGAAGAGGCGGGTAATTACCTGATTGGTATTGAAGCCGAAGGGGATATTGAACCTCTTATCTATGAAGCCGGGAATGTGGCTGCCGATACGCTTACGGGCGATGAACCGGTAGACATTTGCCTGGTCGCAGAAGGAGAAGCGGGAATCAGCCACTTTATGCTGGCCCACCTGACGCCTTTTTATGAACGGCGCTGGGGCAGTTTTCTGCGTGATTTGAAGACACAGCGCATTCTGTAAAATTACCCCGGCAGGGGAAACTGCCGGGGTAATCTGTTAACTCAGGGTTCAACCGGTAAATCGGTTCGGCTTCCCCATTCACTCCATGAACCGTCATACAGCGATACACCGTTCACATCCAGTGAAGTGAGTGCCAGCACAACCACCGCGGCAGTGACGCCAGAGCCACAACTGGCAATAATCGGCTTGCCAAAATCCACACCAGCGCGAGTGAACACTGCGGTTAACTCTTCCGGAGTTTTTAATGTGCCATTCTCAACCAGTGTTGCCCAGGGCACATTTAGCGAGCCCGGTATATGCCCACGGCGTAAACCCGCACGGGGTTCATCAACTTCTGCGTTGAAACGCGAAGCGGCCCGGGCATCAACAATTTGGGCAGTACCTTCATGGCTGACCAGTAACACATCCGTGACGTTTTTTATTACCAGTGGGTCGAAATGGACGTCAAAATCGCTTTCCGGTAGGGAAGGAGTACCCGTTTCCAGTGGCAGGTTTTGTTTGCGCCATGCGGCCAGACCACCAGACAAAATCGAAACGGTTTCCACGCCAAAAGCCCGCAACATCCACCAGGCGCGTGGGGCAGAGAACAGGCTGCCGTCATCATAAACGACCAGATGTTTATCCTGATGAATGCCCAGCTCACGCATTGCAACCGCAAAGGTTTCCGGGCGCGGCATAGTGTGTGGCAACGGGCTGCTGTGGTCAGATAATGCTTCAATATCAAAAAAAGGCGCACTGGGGAGATGGCCCGCCAGATACTCTTGCTGCATATCGAAATTTTCATTGCCCACAGCTGCCATGCGGGCATCAATGACCTGGACTTCCGGGTCGCTCAGGTGCTCAAGAAGCCACTCAGGGGTGACAAAAAAAGCAGTACTCATGTTGGCCTCCTTTAATCATTTATTGGTTAATTCTCGGTGTTTACGTATGTAATTACAACCAACACGCGCATGACATTGACCGGGCTAACATACCGAATCCAGGGATATGGCAAAAAGCGAATCTTTAGCATAATACTGGTTTATCTTTTTACCGGCCTTTTTCGGCCAGGGATACCGCCATGAAATATGCCCGCTATGCTTGTGTGGCAGCCTTATTCTGCGCCCTCAGCGCACTGAGTGGCTGCGATGATAATACAACGCCTGCGTCAGGTTCAGCGCCGCAGTCACAGGCTTCTGCCCCTCAAGAACAAAAAACGGATGCCGCACAACGGGAAAAACTGGCGAAAGCGAGTGCAGGAAAGCCGTTTACACTCCAGGATTCCTCTGAAATTCAGCTCGACGGTGCCAGCACGTTGGCACTGACATTCTCGGTTCCCCTCGACCCTGACCAGGATTTCTCCCGGTTTGCACATGTAGTGGATAAAGAAAAAGGCAAAGTGGATGGCGCCTGGGAGTTATCAGACAATTTAACCGAATTGCGCCTGCGTCACCTTGAACCTCGCCGTGAGTTAACGATTACTCTCGACCCGGGTCTGAAAGACATTAATGGCCAGGCCTTTGGGAAAACCTGGCAATCTTCACTGACCACGCGTGATATTGAGCCGGTAGTAGGTTTTGCCAGCCGAGGCTCACTGCTCCCGACAAAAGTGGTAAAAGGCCTGCCAGTCATGGCACTTAATATCAGCCAGGTAGACGTCAATTTCTACCGGGTAAAACCCGAGTCTCTGGCGGCGTTTATCAGCCAGTGGGAATACCGTAACAGCCTGAGTAACTGGGAATCAGACACCCTGCTGAAAATGGCAGACCTGGTGTATACCGGGCGGTTTGAACTCAACCCGGCAGCTAATACCCGGGAAAAACTGCTGCTGCCGCTTGGGGATATCACTCCGCTACAGCAGCCCGGTGTTTACCTTGCAGTAATGAACCAGGCGGGGCATTACAACTACAGTAACCCGGCAACGTTATTTACCCTGAGTGATATCGGGCTGTCACTGCACCGCTATCACCAGCAAATGGATATTTTCACGCAAAGCCTGGAAAACGGTAGCGGGCAACAGTCCGTTGATATTCAGTTGCTCAACGATAAAGGCCAGGTGCTGGCGAATGCCACAACGGACAACCAGGGCCATGCCAGCCTGAAAACCCCAGAGGGTGCTGCACTGTTACTGGCAAAACATGACGGGCAAACCACAATGCTGGATTTAAGCCAGCCAGCACTGGACCTGGCAGAGTTCGATATTGGTGGTCAACCTGGTTACAGCAAACAGTTTTTCATGTTTGGCCCACGGGATCTTTACCGCCCAGGAGAGACTGTTGTCATCAATGGGTTACTGCGTGACAGTGATGGTAAACCCGTGGCAGACCAGCCGGTAAAACTGGACGTGGTTCGCCCTGACGGGCAGGTAGCACGCACCACTGTTTTGCAGCCGCAAAACGGCTTGTACCAGTACCATGTCACTCTGGATAAAAATGCATTAACCGGCCAGTGGCATCTGCGCGCCAATGTGGGCGATAACCAGGCGCGGAGCTGGGATTTCCAGGTTGAAGATTTTATGCCTGAACGCATGGCGTTACGTGTCGATGTTCAGCCGCAGCCTCTGGCTCCGGGAGCTGATGCGGTATTCCGCGTTCAGGGGCGCTATCTGTATGGTGCTCCGGCTTCGGGTAACACCCTGCAAGGGAAACTTTTCTTGCGCCCATTAAGGGATGCTGTTCCTGCACTGCCTGGCTTCGAGTTCGGCAACATCAGTGAAGCAAATCTTAGCCGCAGCCTTGATGAAGTCCAGACCACGCTGGATGATACTGGCCGGGTAGATATTTCCGAAACCAGCCAGTGGAGTGATACCACTTCGCCAGTAAAAGTGATTTTCCAGGCAAGTTTACTCGAATCAGGTGGTCGCCCGGTTACGCGCCAGCGTGAACAGGCTGTCTGGCCGGCAGAAGTGTTACCGGGTATTCGCCCGCAGTTTGCTAAAAAAAGCACTTACGATTACCGCACGGGGAGTGAATCCAGCCAGGCGGTGGTTGATGAAAATAGCCAGGCCGGGTTCGATATTGTTTATGCCCGCCCGGATGGTTCACGAGTGGCAGTTAATGGGCTTACTGCGCGGCTCATTCGGGAACGGCGCGATTATTACTGGAACTGGTCTGAAGATGATGGATGGACATCGCGCTACGATCAGAAAGACCTGGTAGAAGGGGAACAAACCCTCAATCTTGCTGCTGGTGAAACCGGCAAAGTGAGCTTCCCGGTAAGCTGGGGATCTTACCGCCTTGAAGTGAAAGACCCGGAGGGGAACCTCAGTAGTGTTCGTTTCTGGGCCGGTTACAGTTGGCAGGATAACAGTGACGGCACCGGTGCCCAGCGCCCGGACCGCGTGACGATGAAAATCGATAAACCCTCTTATCAACCAGGCGACACTATTCAGTTGCATCTGGCGGCACCGCAAGCCGGTAAGGGGTATATCATGGTGGAATCCAGTGATGGCCCACTATGGTGGCAGGCTATTGATGTTCCCGCTGATGGCATGGACCTGAGTATTCCGGTAGACAAAACCTGGCATCGCCACGACCTCTACCTCAGCGCTCTGGTTGTCCGCCCTGGTGACAAAACACAGGCGCTTACCCCGAAACGGGCTGTTGGCCTGCTTCATCTGCCATTAGGTGACCAAAGCCGTCGCCTGGATGTGGCATTGCAGGCACCGGTTAAAATGCGCCCCAACCAGCCGCTTACTGTGAAGGTACAGGCTAAAGCTGCCAACGGTGCTTTGCCGGATAAAGTCTACGTGTTGCTCTCAGCTGTAGACAGTGGTGTGCTGAATATCACTGACTATGTTACGCCGGACCCGTGGCAGGCGTTCCTGGGGCGTAAACGCTATGGTGCCGATATTTATGATATCTACGGCAATGTGATTGAAGGCCAGGGGCGGATGGCTGCACTGAAATTTGGTGGTGACGGCGACGACCTGAAGCGTGGTGGTAAGCCGCCAGTGAATCACGTCAACATTATTGCCATGCAGGCTCAACCAGTGGCGCTGAATGCCCAGGGGGAAGGTACGGTCACATTGCCCATTGGTGATTTTAATGGGGAACTGCGCCTGATGGCACAGGTGTGGTCAGCAGACCGTTTTGGCAGTAGTGAAAGCAAAGTCGTTGTTGCCGCACCGCTGGTGGCTGAGCTCAGTACACCGCGCTTTTTGGCCGGAGGCGATCACTCTCGCCTGGTGCTGGATCTCTCTAACCTGACGGATAAACCTCAGCATCTGACTATTTCCATGGCTGCCAGTGGGCTGCTGAGCCTTGATGCCGGCAATACACAAAGTGTGGCGCTGGCTCCACAGCAACGTACCGCGCTGTCGATTCCGGTTCAGGCCGGGCAAGGTTATGGCGATGGAGTACTGGACGTTACGATTAACGGCATTTCCCTGCCTGGTGAAACATTCAATCCGCTGAACAAACAGTGGAAAATTGGTGTGCGTCCTGCTTTTCCTGCACAAACTATCAGTGCCGGAACCCAGTTGATGCCGGGTGAACTGTGGCGCTTGCCAGCAGGCTGGCTGGACGGGCTATCGGCGTCGACACTGGAAGGTAAGCTGCTGATAAGTGGGCGGCCACCACTGAATCTGGCCCGTTATATCAGCGAATTATATGCCTGGCCATACGGCTGCCTTGAACAAACCACCAGTGGGTTGTTCCCGTCACTGTATACCAACCGGGCGCAGTTACAGGCTCTGGGAATCAAAACGTCAAGTGACGAAAAACGCCGGGAGGCAGTAGAAAGCGGTATTGCTCATTTGCTCGAAATGCAGCTGGAAAATGGCGGTTTTGGCCTGTGGAGCAAAGACAGTGCAGAGGAATACTGGCTTACTGCTTATGCTACTGATTTCCTGATTCGCGCCAGCGAGCAAGGTTACAGTGTGCCAGTCGCCGCTCTGGATAAAGCCAATAACCGGTTGTTACGTTACCTGCAAGACCCGGGCATGATTAGTGTGCGCTACAGTGATAACCCGGCAGCCAGCCGTTTCGTGGTGCAAAGCTATGCGGCTCTGGTGTTGTCCCGCCAGCAAAAAGCGCCGTTGGGTGCTCTGCGGACTCTGTGGGATAAACATGCTGCAGCGCCATCCGGCTTGTCGCTGGTGCAGTTGGGCATTGCACTTAAACGCATGGGGGATACAGAGCGCGGCCAGCAGGCATTGTTAAGCGGTATAGCAATGCCCCGTAAGACGCATGCCTGGTTAGGTGATTACGGCAGCCCGGTGCGCGACGAAGCCCTGGTATTAAGCCTGCTGGAAGAAAATAACCTGATGCAAAACCAGCAGCCGGCCTTGTTGGCTGCCCTTTCCCAGGCAGTATGGGGCGAGGCCTGGCTATCAACTCAGGAAAATAATGCGCTGTTCCTCGCGGCCCATAATACCGCACTGCAAGGGGCAGAATGGCAGGTACAAAACCAGAACGGCGAAACCCTGTCGGGCAAAACTGACCAGGTTTCAGTGCTGTCTGCCGCGCAGCAATCTGCTCTGAGTCTCACCAATACGGGAACGGGCCCCTTGTGGGTACGTTTGGATAGTACTGGCTACCCGGAACAGCCACCTGCACCTTACAGCAATGTGGTGCACATTGAGCGCCATTACCTGGATACTCAGGGCAACACACGCTCACTCAGTAACCTGCACAGTGGTGAATTGGTGTTGGTATGGCTCGATGTCTGGGCAGATAAACGTGTTCCTGACGCACTGGTGGTTGATTTACTCCCCGCCGGGCTGGAGCTGGAAAACCAGAACCTGGCAAGCAGTTCGGCCTCGCTCAGTGAGAATGGTTCAGAGGTGCAAAACCTGATTAACCAGATGCAACAGGAAGATATTCAGCATATTGAGTTCCGTGATGACCGCTTTGTTGCGGCAATGACACTTAATGAAGGGCAGCATTCAACACTGGTTTATCTCGCCCGTGCGGTGACGCCGGGGGTTTACCAGGTGCCCGTTCCTCAGGTTGAATCTATGTATGTGCCACAGTGGCGCAGTACAGGAAATGCGATGGGCTTGTTACATGTGGCGCCCTGATTAATGCAACCGGGGAAATATAAAATTTGCTGGAAATTGTGGGGCGGCTGCCTGGCCGCCTTTTTCTTGCTAATTGCTGGCTTGTTGCTTGCGGACAGGCTTTGTCCTTTGCCATTACATAATGTTCACCCTGCCCGTATTGTGGTGACAGAAGACGGTACACCGCTGTGGCGCTTTGCGGATGAAAACGGCGTCTGGCGCTATCCGGTTGAGCCCGATGAAGTTTCCCCACGTTATCTGGAAGCGTTAATCAATTATGAAGACCGCTGGTTCTGGCATCATCCGGGAGTGAACCCGCTCAGCCTGGTTCGCGCAGCCTGGCAGTGGGTTCGCAATGGTGAAGTGGTGTCGGGTGGAAGCACGCTGACCATGCAGGTGGCTCGCCTGATTGACCCACAACCCCGTACAATCACGGGTAAATTGATTCAAACTGCCCGGGCGCTGCAACTGGAATGGCACCTTTCCAAACAGCAGATTCTGACGCTTTACCTTAACAGGGCACCTTTTGGCGGCACGCTGGAAGGGGTGGGCGCAGCCAGTTGGGCGTACCTTGGTAAATCGCCTGCACACCTGACAGATGCGGAAGCCGCACTACTGGCTGTATTGCCACAGGCTCCCAGCCGGTTACGCCCGGACCGTTGGTCAGAAAGGGCACAAAAAGCACGCGATAAAGTGCTGGCCCGGATGCAGGAAGAGCATATCTGGTCTGCCCGGCGGGTGCGTGAAGCCATGCAGGAACCTGTATGGCTTGCTCCCCGGCAAAGCCCACAACTGGCACCGTTACTGGCACGTTACCTGCTGACTCAGGATAATCACCAGCGGATTGTCACCACGATTGATGCCACCCTGCAGAGCCAACTGGAAACCCTGGCACTTAACTGGAAACACCGCCTGCCACCGAAAACATCGCTGGCGATACTGGTCGTTGACCACCAGACCATGAAGGTGCGTGGCTGGGTGGGGTCGGTCGATTTAAACGATGACAGCCGGTTTGGCCATGTTGATATGGTTCGGGCTGTCAGATCTCCAGGTTCATTACTGAAACCTTTTCTGTATGGCCTGGCGCTGGATGAAGGGTTAATACACCCCGGTTCATTACTTCAGGATGTACCCCGGCGCTTTGGCGATTATCGCCCGGGGAATTTTGACAGCGACTTTAATGGGCCAGTAAGCATGAGTGAAGCACTTGTGCGCTCGCTTAACTTGCCCGCGGTACAGGTTCTGGATGCGCTGGGGCCGAAAAATTTCGCCGGTCATTTGCGTAATATAGGGTTAAACCTGCGCCTGCCTGCTGCGGCGGAACCTAATTTGTCATTAATTTTGGGCGGGGCAGGAACCCGACTGGATGAACTGGTCTCTGCTTACAGTGCGTTTGCCCGGGAAGGGAAGGTTGCCAGGTTACGCCTGCAACCACAACAACCATTGGTTGAACGGCGGTTACTGTCACCCGGTTCAGCCTGGATAATTCGCCGTGTTCTGGGTGGTGAGGAACAACCATTGCCGGATGGCGCACTCCCTGCCGTTGCGCCTTTTGCCTGGAAAACGGGTACCAGTTATGGCTACCGTGATGCCTGGGCAATTGGTGTTTCACCCCGTTACCTGATTGGCGTCTGGACCGGGAGGCCAGATGCGACACCGGTTGCCGGGCAGTATGGTTTTGCCAGTGCAGTACCGGTGATGAACCAGGTTAACACGCTGCTCAGGGCAAACACCGGCCTGGCACAAAACCGTGAGCCAGCAGACCCAAGACCTGGCAGTGTGACATCCGGTACGATTTGTTGGCCTGGAGGCCAGAGCCTGCCTGAAGGCGACAGTAATTGCCGTCGGCGGGTATTTACCTGGTTACTGAATGACAGCCAGCCGCCAACATTACTGGCTCCAGGGCAGGAAGGCCCTTCCGGTATAGTGCAGCGCCTTTGGCTGAACTCAAAAGGGTTGCGTGTTGGTGCTGATTGCAAAGATGCACACCCGGCAACATTACTGTTGTGGCCCTTGCCACTGGAGCCCTGGCTACCTGAGAAGGAGCGGCGTGACACGCGGTTACCTGCTGTATCCACCCAGTGCCCGCCTATGGTGCAGGCAAACCTTAGCCCGCTGTTATTGCTCGGTGTGCGTGATGGCGCTATGGTGAAACCACCTGCCGGGCAGGCGGTACTGAATATGCCACTTTCCACGCAGGGTGGTGGGCATGACCAGTGGTGGTTTTTGAATGGCGATGCCCTGCCACAACAGGGTAATCATGTGACGTTGTCCTTGACGCATTCAGGGGAATACCAGGTGCTGGTAATGGATGACAGCGGGCAAATTGCTGCAGCGCACTTTACTTTGCTGCCCAAATAACTCGCGAAGTCATCACTTTGTATGGGGTTGTTGCTAAAACGCAGCTTATTTTAAAAAAATGTTACCTTTGTCCATAGGCAAGGCGGTAACAGGTCATTATAATCTGCGCCACTTTGTTGCCGGGTTCCCCTGGCATTTTTAGAGAGCAAACAGAGGTAATCATGGCAATTGAACGTACTTTTTCTATCATCAAACCAAACGCTGTTGCAAAGAATGTAATTGGCAGTATTTTTGCGCGTTTTGAAACCGCAGGGCTGAAAATTGTTGCCACTAAAATGGTGCACCTGACTCAAGAGCAGGCGCGTGGTTTCTATGCTGAGCATGATGGTAAGCCGTTCTTTGATGGCCTGGTTGAGTTCATGACTTCTGGCCCTATCGTTGTTTCTGCACTGGAAGGTGAAGACGCAGTACGCCGTCATCGTGAAATCCTGGGTGCCACTAACCCGGCGAACGCACTGGCAGGTACACTGCGTGCTGATTACGCAGACAGCCTGACTGAAAACGGTACCCACGGTTCAGATTCTGTTGAGTCTGCGGCCCGTGAAATCGCATTTTTCTTTGCTGAAGGCGAAGTGTGCCCGCGCACCCGCTAATTGCTGCCTTTATTTGTGCTGTGATGCGTTAAGGCGTAGCATCACTGGCAGAGAATTTGTACAATGCTGCGCCCCGGATGAGCGAGCCTGCTCACCCGGGGCGTATCTATTTACTCATTTACCTGGGGCCATAACGTGTAACAACGAGGCCGGAAAACTTTATGTCACAACAGATTACCGCACCTGAGTCCGTCACCGTTTCTGACTCGTCAAATTCAAATACCGGCAAAATCAACCTGCTGGATCTTAACCGCCAACAAATGCGCGCCTTTTTCACTGACATGGGTGAAAAACCGTTTCGCGCCGATCAAGTCATGAAGTGGATCTATCACTATTGCTGTGATGATTTTGACGAAATGACTGACATCAACAAAGTGTTACGTGGCCGTCTGAAAGCTGTCGCCGAAATTCGCGCACCAGAAGTGGCTGAAGAACAACGCTCTTCTGATGGCACAATTAAATGGGCAATTCAGGTTGGCAGTCAGCGCGTTGAGACCGTGTATATCCCTGAAGATGACCGGGCTACACTGTGTGTTTCATCACAGGTTGGGTGCGCACTGGAATGTAAATTCTGTTCTACCGCTCAGCAAGGCTTTAACCGTAATTTACGGGTGTCTGAAATTATCGGGCAGGTGTGGCGTGCCGCTAAAATTATTGGTGCGGCGAAAGTCACCGGCCAGCGCCCAATTACCAACGTGGTAATGATGGGAATGGGTGAGCCATTGCTCAACCTGACCAACGTGGTTCCGGCCATGGAAATCATGCTGGATGACTTTGGCTTTGGCTTATCCAAGCGCCGGGTAACATTATCCACATCAGGCGTAGTACCTGCTCTGGATAAACTGGGCGACATGATTGATGTGGCTCTGGCGATATCTCTGCATGCGCCAACAGATGAAATCCGTGATGAAATTGTCCCGATTAATAAAAAATACAATATTGAGACATTTCTGGCAGGTGTGCGCCGTTACCTGGAAAAATCAAATGCCAACCAGGGGCGTGTCACGGTTGAGTATGTCATGCTCGATCATGTGAATGACGGCACTGAACATGCACATCAACTGGCGGAGTGTTTGAAAGACACGCCATGTAAAATTAACCTTATTCCCTGGAACCCGTTCCCGGGGGCACCTTATGACCGTAGCTCCAACAGCCGAATTGACCGTTTTTCCAAGGTGTTAATGGAGTATGGTTTTACCACCATCGTGCGTAAAACACGTGGTGATGATATTGACGCCGCCTGTGGTCAGTTAGCCGGTGATGTTATTGACCGGACCAAGCGTACAATGCGTAAACGTATGCAGGGTGAACCGATTGCAGTGAAAAGTGTCTGACAGGCAGACCTGTGGGCGAAGGCCTGAATATTCAGGTTTTCGTCCACCGCTTGTGATGTGTCATCAATTGTGACAACGAAAGTCTCTGTTGGCGCAATAATTACGGTGCGTTTTTTTGCACTTTGAGGCAGTATGTAGCGGCACAACAACAGTTTAGCCGCGTAGCTCACCAGACAGGCGTTATTTGGTGAGAAAGTATCCAGGTGAGGGTGTGGGCATATGCCCAAGGCCGTTGCAATTTGCCAGAAAGTTTTCTGGTGCTGGGTATGCTGGGTGTTTCGGGCGAGCGGGGTGCCATACTTCGCAACAGGTTATTTCGCGGCGCGGGTCAGTGAGGTCGCTATTGGTGACAGTGCTGGCCGGAGCCAATTTTTTCATTCAAACAGTACCAGCAGTTGTAGCTAATGAATACTGAAGCCACTCACGAACAAAATATCGCACAAACCACGGGCGAACGCCTCCGGGCCGCACGTGAGCAACTTGGACTCAGCCAGCAGATTGTGGCTGAACGCCTGTGTTTGAAAGTCTCCACAGTTCGGGATATCGAAGACGATAAAGCGCCTTCGGATCTGGCTGCGACCTTTCTCCGTGGCTATATCCGCTCCTATGCTCGCCTCGTCCATGTTCCCGAAGAAGAACTTTTGCCTGCGCTGGCAAAACAAGCTCCTGTCAGAACCGCTAAAGTTCAGCCAATGAAAGGTTATGCCATTGGGAAGAGCCGCAAAAAGCGCGACGGCTGGCTGATGGGCTTTACCTGGCTGGTATTGCTGGTTGTTATTGGTCTGACTGGTGCCTGGTGGTGGCAAAACCATAAAGCGCAACAGGCAGAAATTAATTCAATGGCAGATCAGTCCGCCACACCTGGTGATACGCCTGCTGATAATGGGCAGTTTGTGCCTTTGCATAATACCAGTAGCGATGACAACTCCGCTGCTGTGCAGGATAACCCGGCCCCTTCTGATAACAGTGCCACAGATTCTGCACAGGCGAATACGCCAGCTCCAACGGCAGATAACAGCGCAGCACCGGCAGATAATTCGGCTGCAGTGGTTTCTCCGGGTCAGGCGAACACCGATTCCTTAACTAATACAGCACCTGCCGCAACGACTCAGGACTCTGGGTCATTACCGGCAGAACAGGCAACCACGGCTCCTGCAGCCAGTGGTGATTTGGTCATGAATTTCTCTGCTGACTGCTGGCTGGAAGTGTCCGATTCTACGGGCAAAAAATTGTTCAGCGGCCTGCAACACAAAGACAGTACCTTAAACCTGTCAGGCCAGGCGCCATATAAACTGAAAATTGGCGCACCCCGTGCAGTCACTATTCAGTTCCAGGGTAAACCCGTTGATATGAGCCGCTATGCCCGGTCTAACCAGGTTGCCCGCCTGACGCTAAATGCAGAGCCTTCTGCTACTCAGGTGCAGTAACGACGCGTTTTCGGAGATTTTTATGCATAACGAAGCGCCCATTCAACGCCGTAAATCTAAACGGATTTACGTAGGGAATGTGCCAGTCGGCGATGGTGCGCCCATCGCCGTTCAGTCCATGACAAATACCCGCACCACAGATGTTGACGCCACAGTGCAGCAAATTAAGGCCCTGGAGCGTGTTGGTGCGGATATCGTCCGTGTATCTGTTCCCACCATGGATGCCGCAGAAGCCTTCCGGCTTATCAAGCAACAGGTTGCCGTTCCTCTGGTTGCCGATATTCATTTCGATTACCGCATAGCGCTGAAAGTTGCCGAATATGGTGTGGATTGTCTGCGCATTAACCCCGGTAATATCGGCAATGAAGAGCGTATTCGCCAGGTGGTGGATTGCGCGAAAGATAAAAACATTCCGATTCGTATTGGGGTGAATGCCGGATCCCTTGAAAAGGATCTACAGGAAAAATACGGTGAGCCAACTCCGCAGGCGTTGCTTGAATCCGCCATGCGCCATGTTGATTATCTGGACAGGCTCAATTTTGATCAGTTCAAAGTCAGTGTGAAAGCCTCTGATGTTTTTCTGGCTGTAGAAGCTTACCGCTTGCTGGCAAAGGCCATTGATCAACCTCTGCACCTTGGGATAACCGAAGCAGGTGGTGCGAGAAGTGGTGCGGTTAAGTCGGCTATTGGGCTCGGGTTACTGCTTTCTGAAGGGATTGGCGATACGTTGCGTGTTTCGCTGGCAGCGGATCCTGTCGAAGAGATCAAAGTTGGCTTCGATATACTGAAATCCCTGCGCATTCGCTCGCGTGGGATCAACTTCATTGCCTGCCCAACCTGCTCACGCCAGGAGTTTGATGTTATCGGCACAGTGAATGCGCTGGAACAACGCCTGGAAGATATCATCACACCGATGGATGTTTCTATTATTGGTTGTGTGGTGAACGGGCCTGGCGAAGCGCTGGCTTCAACGATGGGTGTTGCAGGTGGTAGCCGCAAAAGTGGCTTCTACGAAGATGGCGTCCGTAAAGACCGCCTGGATAACGACAATATGATAGACCAGCTCGAAGCGAAAATTCGCGCCAGAGCATCGGTTCTGGACGAAAGCCGTCGTATTGACGTGCAGCAAGTTGAGAAATAACAAAACATGGGAAGCCTGATGCTTCCCGTGTATGATTGAACCCACAAAGCAGCCTGGCAACATATAACCGGGTTGATTCGGGTTCATTTTTTTGTATTCAGGAACAGAGATAACGTGGCAAAGAATATTCAAGCCATTCGCGGCATGAACGATTATCTGCCTGGCGAAACGGCCATCTGGCAGCGTATTGAACGCACATTAAAGCAGGTGCTCGGCAGCTACGGTTATAGTGAAATCCGTTTGCCGATTGTAGAGCAGACACCGCTATTCAAACGCGCGATTGGTGAAGTGACCGACGTGGTTGAAAAAGAGATGTATACCTTCGAGGACCGCAATGGCGACAGCCTGACACTGCGTCCGGAAGGCACGGCGGGCTGTGTGCGTGCCGGTATCGAGCATGGTCTGCTGTACAATCAGGAACAGCGCTTGTGGTACATCGGGCCGATGTTCCGCCATGAGCGTCCGCAAAAAGGGCGTTATCGCCAGTTTCATCAGTTAGGTGCTGAGGTGTTTGGTCTTCAGGGGCCGGATATTGACGCTGAGCTGATTATGCTGACGGCGCGCTGGTGGCGTGCACTGGGTATCGACCAGCATGTCAGCCTTGAGCTGAACTCCATTGGTTCGCTGGAAGCCCGGGCAAATTACCGTGATGCGCTGATTGCTTACCTGGAACAGTATAAAGATAAGCTGGATGAAGACTGCAAGCGCCGCATGTATACCAACCCGTTGCGCGTTCTTGATTCCAAAAACCCGGAAGTTCAGGCGCTGTTGAACTATGCGCCTGCACTGGGCGACTATCTGGATGAAGAATCTCGTGAGCATTTCGCCGGTTTGTGCGCGTTCCTTGACGACGCCGGTATCAGCTACACCGTCAATCAGCGCCTGGTGCGCGGCCTTGATTACTACAACCGCACTGTCTTTGAATGGGTAACCAATAGTCTTGGTGCTCAGGGGACCGTCTGTGCTGGTGGGCGTTACGATGGCCTGGTTGAACAACTCGGTGGGCGTGCGACGCCAGCTGTTGGTTTTGCCATGGGGCTGGAACGTCTTGTTTTGCTGGTTCAGGCAGTTAACCCGGAATTTACTGCAGATTCTGTTGTCGATATTTACCTGGTGGCATCTGGCAACGGTACCCAGTCTCCTGCAATGCAACTGGCGGAGCAGGTACGTGACAGCTTGCCTGGCTGTAAACTGATGACGAACTATGGCGGCGGGAACTTCAAAAAGCAGTTTGCCCGGGCAGATAAATGGGGCGCACGTGTTGCGCTGGTGCTGGGTGAAAATGAAGTCGCAAACCAGCAAGTCGTGGTGAAAGATTTGCGTTCAGGCGAGCAGGAAACCGTTTCTCAACGTGACGTAGCTGGCCATTTGAAAACGCTGCTGGGCGAATCCCGGTAACTTATCGTTAAGGAGAAGGATTGCGTGGAGATTTACGACAACGAGAACGAACAAGTTGAAGCAGTCAAACGCTTCTTCATCGAGAACGGCAAAGCGCTGGCTGTCGGCGTCGTGTTAGGTATTGGTGCACTGGTAGGCTGGCGTTACTGGGCAAGCCACCAGGTGGACTCATCTCGCGAGTCATCTATGGTGTATCAGAACACGGTTCAGGCATTGAAAGCGGATAAACCAGGCAGCCTTGCTGCCGCGGAAAAATTTATCGCTGATAATAAAGGTACTTATGGTGCTCTGGCATCGCTTGATGTAGCAGAACAACTCGTCAACAAAAAGGATTTTGCCAATGCTGCCGCGCAACTGAAGGCTGGCCTGGCTGATACCTCTGATGAAAACCTTAAGGCACTGATTGGCTTGCGTCTGGCGCGTATCCAGGTGGAGTTAAAACAGGCTGATGATGCACTGGCAACGCTTGGCAGCATTAAAGGTGATGGCTGGAGTGCCATGGTTGCTGACATCAAAGGCGATGCGCTGTTAAGTAAAGGCGATACCAAATCTGCCCGCGAAGCGTGGAGCAAAGGTGTGGGCATTGCCGATGCCTCGCCAGCACTGCGTAATATGATGCAAATGAAAATGAATAATTTGTCCAGCTGAGAGGGCACCAATGCAATTGCGTAAATTAGTTTTGCCAGGGCTGCTGTCTGTTACTTTGCTTAGTGGGTGCTCACTGTTTAGCGGCGAAGAAGACGTAGTAAAAATGTCTCCACTGCCCACCGTTGAAAACCAGTTCACGCCATCTACTGCGTGGGATGTTTCAGTGGGAAGCGGTATTGGCAAGTATTATTCGAATCTCCACCCGACAGCAGATGCCGGTGTGGTTTATGCCGCAGACCGTCATGGTCGTGTAAAAGCGCTCAGTGAATCTGATGGCAAAGAAGTCTGGTCGGTTGATTTGTCAGAAAAAACCGGCTTTTTCTCCAGCAACCTGCCAGCCTTGCTTTCTGGTGGCCTGACTGTTGCTGGTGGCCACGTTTATGTGGGAAGTGAGAAAGCCAAAGTTTATGCGCTGAATACTTCCGATGGCAGCGTTGCCTGGCAGACGACTGTGGCTGGTGAAGCTTTATCCCGCCCGGTTGTAAGTGACGGCGTGGTACTGGTTCATACTGGTAACGGTCAGTTGCAGGCACTGGATGAAAACACGGGTGCCATCAAATGGACAGTGAACCTGGATATGCCGTCACTGACACTGCGTGGCGAGTCTGCACCTGCTACAGCTTACGGTGCTGCGATTGTTGGTGGCGATAATGGCCGTGTGACTGCGGTATTATTGCAACCCGGTCAGATGATTTGGCAACAACGTATCTCCCAGGCGACCGGTCCGACTGAGATCGATCGCCTGAGCGATGTTGATACCACACCAGTTATTGTCAACGGGGTTGTCTATGCGCTGGCATATAACGGTAACCTGACAGCACTTGACCTGCGTTCAGGCCAGATAATCTGGAAACGCGACCTGGGTTCAGTGAATGACATGGTAGTTGATGCTGGTCGTATCTACATGGTTGACCAGAATGACCGTGTACTGGCGTTGAGTACTGACGGTGGTGTTACCCAGTGGACCCAGAGTGATTTACTGCACCGCCTGTTGACTGCGCCAGTGCTGTATAATGGTTACCTGGTTGTTGGCGATAGCGAAGGGTATATGCACTGGATAGACCCAGACAACGGTCACTTCGTTGCACAACAGAAAGTGGACAGCTCAGGCTTCCTGACCAACCCGATTGTCGCGGATGGTAAATTGCTGATTCAGGCTAAAGATGGCACGTTATATGCCATAACCCGCTAAACTATCCGGGTGTGATATCAGCTAAACGGCTCCTGATTTCGCCAGGGGCCGTTTCCTGTTTATAGTCAGGCGCACTTTATTGGTGGTGCCTGGCTGGTTTTTTTTAAGTTATGAGGCTTTGAAAATGATACCTGTGGTCGCGCTGGTCGGGCGCCCGAATGTGGGTAAATCTACATTATTTAACCGTTTAACGCGCACCCGCGATGCACTGGTGGCGGATTTCCCTGGATTAACCCGGGACCGTAAATATGGTCGCGCTGAAATTGAAGGCCGCGAGTACATTGTGATTGATACTGGCGGCATCGACGGCACTGAAGACGGCGTAGAAACGCTGATGGCAGAACAATCACTTCAGGCAATTGAAGAAGCGGATGTTGTGTTATTCATGGTAGATGCTCGCGCGGGATTGATGCCTGCCGATAAAGCCATCGCCAAACACCTGCGTAGCCGTGAAAAGCCTACCTTTGTTGTCGCAAACAAAACTGACGGTATTGATCCGGACCATGCTGTTACGGATTTCTATGCTTTGGGCATGGGGGAAATTGTCCCTATTGCTGCAGCCCATGGCCGTGGTGTTACCAGCCTGCTCGAACAGGTTCTCCTGCCCTGGATGGAAGATATCAGCCCATCTGAGCCTGTTGATGAAGATGCGGAGTATTGGGCTGCACTGGCGGCAAAAGAAGCCGGTGAACCGGAAGAAGAGCCAGAGGATGATTTTGACCCGCAGTCTTTACCTATCAAACTGGCAATTGTGGGCCGCCCTAATGTGGGTAAGTCAACACTAACTAACCGTATTCTCGGTGAAGACCGGGTTGTGGTTTACGACATGCCAGGCACCACGCGTGACAGTATTTATATCCCGATGCAACGTGACGAGCGTGAATACGTGTTGATAGACACCGCGGGTGTGCGTAAACGCGGCAAAATCACCGACACCGTTGAGAAATTCTCAGTTATTAAAACCCTGCAGGCGATTGAAGACGCGAACGTAGTGCTGCTGGTTATTGATGCCCGCGAAGGAATTTCAGACCAGGATCTTTCCCTGCTGGGCTTTATCCTCAATAGTGGGCGCTCACTGGTAATTGTCGTGAACAAGTGGGATGGCCTGAGCCAGGAAGTACGTGAGCAGGTAAAAGAAACTCTGGATTACCGCCTGGGCTTTATTGACTTCGCCCGGGTTCACTTTATTTCCGCTCTGCATGGCAGTGGTGTGGGTAACTTGTTTGAATCAGTACGCGAAGCCTATGACAGCGCCACAAAACGTGTGAGCACTGCCATGCTGACCCGTATTATGACGATGGCAGTAGACGATCATCAGCCACCTCTGGTGCGTGGTCGCCGTGTGAAACTGAAATATGCCCACGCAGGTGGTTACAACCCGCCTATCGTGGTAATTCACGGCAACCAGGTGAAAGACCTGCCGGATTCCTACAAACGCTACCTGATGAACTACTTCCGCAAGTCGCTGGAAGTAATGGGCACGCCGATTCGTATTCAGTTTAAAGAAGGCGATAACCCGTATGCGAATAAGCGCAATACGCTGACCCCAACGCAGATGCGTAAGCGTAAGCGCCTGATTAAGCATATTAAGAAAAGTAAATAAGCGGCCGAATATCGTTTATTGAACCAGAAAATACAGCGCCCGCGGGTGCTGTATTTTTTTAAGCTTTTGCAGCGCAAAATGTTACTGAACAGGCAGGCTGTGGCGCGTAAACTATCACCAGAAATACAGAATAACCAGGGAGTAAAAATGGAATACCGTTGCCCCGAATGCCAGGGTGAATGCACTCAACAGGGTGAACACTGGGTGTGTGAGAAATGCCATAAAACTATGGTGTTACAGCCTCTGTGCCCTGAATGCCATAAACCGCTGGAAGTACTAAAAGCTTGCGGCGCAGTAGATTATTTCTGCCAGAACGGCCATGGGCTGGTTTCCAAAAAGCGCGTGGAGTGGCAACCTGCAGCCGGTTAATCCTGCGGTGTTTTACGTACCCGCTGGCGGCCTTTTTTGACCGGGGAAATCGCAGTAACCTGGCTTTGTACCACGCCATCTTTGAGCCGGGTAGTTAAGGTTTCACCTGCCTGAATTTGGGTAACCGCTTTAACCACTTCACCTTTCCCGGTGACTGTTACGCTGTAGCCGCGGGCAAGCGTTGCTAACGGGCTGACAGCCTCCAGGTGGGTCACCGCCAGACCAAACCGCTCACGGGTTTGCCCTAACTGGCCGCGGATTGCCTGGGTCATACGGAAGCTTGCTTGCTGCAGTGTAGCGCTGGCGCGCTGGATGCGCATGCCAGGGTGTTGCTGCTGTAAGCGCTGGTTAAGGCGCTGTTGTTGCAACTGACCGCGTTTCAGGCGAGTTTCCAGCGCAGAAGACAGGCGCTGGCGCAGAGCCAGCAGCCGTGTTTGCTGGCGAGCCAGGCGCAACTGTGGGTGCTGTTGCTCCAGGCGGTGGCGCAACTGTCTGAAACGCTGCTGGCGCTGGGCAATATAGTAATCCATTGCCATTTCCAGCCGTTGTTGCTGGCTGGTAAGCTGGCGCACCAGTTCTTCTTGGTTACGGCTGACAACTTCGGCGGCTGCAGAAGGGGTAGGGGCGCGTAAATCGGCGACGAAATCTGCAATGGTGACGTCAGTTTCATGGCCGACTGCACTAACGACCGGGATGCTGCTTGCCACAATAGCCCGCGCTACCGCTTCTTCGTTAAAACACCACAAATCTTCCAGTGAACCACCGCCACGGCCAACAATCAGAACATCACATTCGGCCCGTTTATTGGCCAGTGCTATCATCCGCACTATTTGCCCGGTTGCATCTGCCCCCTGAACGGCTGTGGGGTAAATGACTACCGGTAATGCCGGATCCCGCCGTTTTAAAATGTGCAGAATATCCTGCAATGCCGCCCCGGTTGCAGAGGTGACAATGCCAACACAAGTTGCCGGTGCAGGAAGCGGTTTTTTGAGTGCCGGGTCAAACAGGCCTTCATCGGCCAGGCGTTGTTTAAGCTGAGCAAATTTTTGCTGCAGCAAACCTTCACCGGCAGGCTGCATGCTTTCGGCAATAAGCTGGTAGTCTCCACGCGGTTCATAGAGCGTGACACTGGCTCGCACTAATACTTGTTGCCCGTGTTGTGGGCGGAAAGTGACACGACGGTTGCTGTTGCGAAACATAGCGCAACGCACCTGAGCATTGTCATCTTTGAGAGTGAAGTACCAGTGCCCGGAAGAGGGCTGCGAAAGGTTGGATATTTCACCACTGACCCAAATTTGCCCAAGGTCTTGCTCCAGCAACGTACGCACTGCCTGATTCAGCCGGCTAACAGAAAAAATTGATGGAGAATTAAACTGTGACATGTGACCTGGATCAAATTCTAAATCAGCAAGTTAATCAGTCGATAGTAACCCGCCTGTCAGTGAAGGCAAGACTTTTTAGTAAAAAAATGTAGCCGCCACCCTTTATGCTCTGTATAATGCCGCGGCAATATTTTATCTGTTCTCATTCATCCCAGGTTGAGATATTGCCATGCTACGTATCGCTAAAGAAGCACTGACGTTTGACGACGTTCTCCTCGTTCCCGCTCATTCTACTGTTCTGCCGAATACTGCAGATCTCAGTACTCAATTGACGAAAACCATTCGCCTGAACATTCCTATGCTGTCTGCTGCCATGGACACCGTGACAGAAGCACGCCTTGCTATTGCACTGGCTCAGGAAGGCGGGATTGGCTTTATCCACAAGAACATGTCCATTGAACGCCAGGCAGAAGAAGTTCGCCGGGTGAAAAAACACGAAAGCGGCATTGTTACTGACCCACAAACCGTACTGCCAACCACCACATTGCGTGAAGTAAAAGAACTGACCGAACGTAATGGTTTCGCTGGCTACCCGGTGGTGGCTACCGACAATGAACTGGTTGGGATCATCACTGGTCGTGACGTTCGCTTTGTGACTGACCTGAACCAGGCTGTCAGCGTTTATATGACGCCGAAAGATCGCCTGGTTACGGTTCGTGAAGGCGAATCCCGTGACGTAGTGTTGTCTAAAATGCATGAAAAACGTGTTGAGAAAGCGCTGGTTGTGGACGAAAGCTTCCATCTGCGCGGCATGATCACCGTTAAAGACTTCCAGAAGGCAGAACGTAAACCGAACGCCTGTAAAGACGAACATGGCCGTCTGCGTGTTGGTGCTGCAGTAGGTGCTGGTGCCGGCAACGAAGAGCGTGTGGATGCCCTGGTTGCTGCTGGTGTTGATATCCTGCTGATTGACTCCTCTCATGGCCATTCTGAAGGTGTATTGCAGCGTATTCGTGAAACTCGCGCTAAATACCCTAACCTGCAAATCATTGGTGGTAACGTGGCAACAGCTGCGGGTGCCCGTGCACTGGCCGATGCCGGTTGCAGCGCAGTGAAAGTAGGGATTGGCCCGGGCTCCATCTGTACTACCCGTATCGTAACAGGTGTGGGTGTACCGCAAATTACCGCTGTTTCCGACGCAGTAGAAGCGCTGGAAGGTACTGGTATTCCTGTTATCGCTGATGGCGGTATTCGCTTCTCTGGTGACATCGCGAAAGCACTGGCTGCTGGTGCGAGTGCTGTAATGGTTGGTTCCATGCTGGCAGGTACTGAAGAATCCCCAGGTGAAATTGAACTCTATCAGGGCCGTTCTTTTAAATCCTACCGTGGTATGGGTTCTCTGGGCGCTATGTCCAAAGGCTCTTCAGACCGCTATTTCCAAAGCGACAACGCAGCAGACAAACTGGTACCTGAAGGGATTGAAGGCCGCGTTGCCTATAAAGGCCGCCTGAAAGAAATCGTTCATCAGCAAATGGGCGGCCTGCGTTCCTGTATGGGCCTGACCGGCTGTGGTACTATTGATGAATTGCGCACTAAAGCGGAATTTGTACGTATCAGCGGTGCCGGGATTCAGGAAAGTCACGTTCACGATGTGACCATCACCAAAGAGTCTCCGAACTACCGTCTGGGCTCATGATTATTCACGCCCGGCAGTCGTGCCGGGCGATTCTTTATTCTCTGCCTCGGAATTAGCGTCAATGACGGAAAATATCCATAACCATCGCATCCTCATTCTTGATTTCGGTTCTCAGTACACTCAGCTGGTTGCGCGCCGCGTGCGTGAGCTGGGCGTTTACTGTGAACTGTGGGCCTGGGATGTAACAGAAGAACAAATCCGTGCCTTTAATCCGAACGGGATAATCCTGTCTGGCGGCCCGGAGAGCACCACAGAAGAAAACAGCCCTCGTGCGCCGGAATATGTCTTCACTGCAGGCGTACCGGTACTGGGCGTGTGCTACGGCATGCAAACCATGGCAATGCAGTTAGGTGGCCATGTTGAAGGTTCTAATCAGCGTGAGTTTGGTTATGCTCAGGTTGAAGTGATGACGGATTCTGCCCTGATTCACGGCATCGAAGACAGCCTGAGCGGCGAAAATCGCCCGTTGCTGGATGTCTGGATGAGCCATGGCGATAAAGTCACTGCAATCCCGTCTGACTTTGTGACTGTCGCCAGCACAGAGACTTGCCCGTTCGCCATTATGGCTAACGAAGAAAAGCGTTTTTATGGCGTGCAGTTCCACCCGGAAGTAACGCACACCCGCCAGGGGCAGCGTATTCTGGAACGTTTCATTCGCGATATCTGCAAATGCGAAGCTTTGTGGACGCCAGCGCGAATTATTGATGATGCGGTATCCCGCATTCGCGATCAGGTAGGTTCTGATAAAGTAATCCTTGGCCTGTCTGGTGGGGTGGATTCATCTGTAACGGCAATGCTGCTGCACCGCGCTATTGGTGAGAACCTGACTTGCGTGTTTGTAGATAACGGTCTGCTGCGCCTTAACGAAGCCGACCAGGTGATGGAAATGTTCGGCGACCGTTTTGGTCTCAACATTGTTCATGTGAATGCAGAAGAGCGCTTCCTGACTGCTCTGGCTGGTATTGATGACCCGGAAGCCAAACGTAAAACCATTGGCCGTGTGTTCGTTGAAGTTTTTGATGAAGAAGCACTGCGCCTGGAAGACGTGAAATGGCTGGCTCAGGGCACTATCTACCCTGATGTTATCGAGTCTGCTGCTTCTGCTACCGGTAAAGCCCATGTGATTAAATCACACCACAATGTGGGCGGCTTACCGAAAGAGATGAAAATGGGCCTGGTTGAACCGCTCAAAGAACTCTTTAAAGATGAAGTTCGCAAAATTGGCCTGGAGCTTGGCCTGCCATACGATATGCTCTACCGTCACCCGTTCCCGGGGCCGGGCCTTGGTGTTCGCGTACTGGGCGAAGTGAAGAAAGAATACTGTGATCTGCTGCGTAGTGCTGATGCCATTTTTATTGAAGAACTGCGTAAAGCCGATCTCTACGATAAAGTGAGCCAGGCGTTCACTGTATTCCTGCCGGTACGTTCTGTTGGCGTGATGGGCGATGGCCGTAAGTACGACTGGGTGGTTTCCCTGCGCGCTGTCGAAACTATCGACTTCATGACCGCTCACTGGGCGCACCTGCCGTATGACTTCCTTGGCCGCGTTTCCAACCGGATTATTAACGAAGTGAACGGTATTTCCCGGGTGGTTTATGATATTTCCGGTAAACCGCCAGCTACGATTGAGTGGGAATAAGCCGATAACCCTTCCTAAGTATTCATGAATAGATAAAACTGCAATCAACCCTCTGTTTTTACAGGGGGTTTTTATTTATGTGCACCTGTGGATACATTCCACTTTCAGTGAGTGGAAGAAATCAGCTTCCGGCAGGAACAAATTGAACTCTGTACTTAATCTGGGCCTATTTCTTAGAAGAGCAGGGGGGCATGAGACCTTGTTGGTGGTCTAAATATAGTCTATATTAAAACCGAGACATGACCATTAGGCGGACCAATATGAAAGTAGAGACAATCAGCTACGTTAAAAAGAACGCAGCAACGCTTGATCTGTCAGAACCCATCCTGGTCACACAAAATGGTGTGCCTGCTTACGTTATAGAGTCTTATGACCAGCAGCAGGAACGGGAGAACGCCATTGCTTTGCTGAAGCTGCTTACCCTGTCAGAGAAAGATAAAGCGGAAGGGCGCGTGTTCTCGAAAGACGAGTTGCTGGATGGAATTGCGGATTAAACGCAGCGCGCTCAACGTTAAAGGATTTTCATGGAACAGCAGGTGACTTTTGAGTACACGCTGACGGTAAAGCACTGCATCGGCACAATAGCCAGTTTCCTGAAGCGCGTTGATGTTGAGCCGCGTCCGGTTATCGCAGATATTCTCACACAGTTTGAGAGTACCGTAGGCCAGTTCCCCCTGGACTGCCAGATTTGCCCCGAATTGCTGAAAATTGGCTGCGCCAAATACCGGGAGTTTAACCACGCTGAAGGCTACCGGGTTTTGTATTCCGTAGACGGAACGTTAGTGACCGCGCATGCGATCCTGGCACATCGGCAGGACGTCCAGCAGCTGCTGTTTAAGCGTCTGATCATGGCCTGATAGCCCTAATGCGTGTTGTACGGCAATAATTCGAGTCTAAAGAGCGTGTTTGTAAATCATCATAACAATATGATTAATATCACGAATTCCATCATTTTGACGGTATTGATTACGGTATCGTCTGAAAATGATTTTCGTAAAACTCTGTGATAACAAGATGTTGGATGGTTTCTAAACCATTGAGTGGGGCTCCTTTAAGAAAGGTCTGGCATTAACAGTCACTAAATAATACTTAAGTCCACGTAATTGCGGACTTTTTTTATTTTTGGATTAGTCATTTTTGGCAATATCTGGCAACACCAGGCATGGTTTGACCATGGTATGTAGTACTAGTCTTTCGAATCAAGCATGCCACTCATGCTTAGGGTCTGGTATAAATGTGGTTCCACTTCCATCATAGTTCGCCCCCCACCATGTAATAAATAGCCATCCGCCATGTACTTTGGCTCTCCAGGAGTCTCTGGGGCCTCCTTCATTGTCAATACGCTCCCACTTTAATACCCCGGTACTTTTAGGTTTAGAGAACAAGCCCATAAATCCCTCCTTCTCACCATGGTGCTTAATGTTAAGCTCAATTGTGCCCCATGGAAGATACCTCAAGCCTATAAATTAAAACTGCAATTGACGAATGTACATGCGTCTATTCACATGAGTGGTTACACGCAATTATGATCTCCATAATTGTCGATATTGAATATTAAGATTTGTACCACCGGAACCTGAACTATCATCTACATACAGGTCCCATTTGTTAGGCTCTTCAATATTTGTTACTCCAAACCCACCAACATACAAAAAATCAGCATTCCGGTTTTTAAAAACGTCTCTGCCTATAATATATTCATAGTCGTGAAGATATTCGTAGAGTTTTATTAAGTGAGCAGGGGAAATTCCATCGTTGTTACCGCACACCATGAGCTCCAGTTCCTCGGGGGTATCTATTTCAAACTGTTTGCTGTCCAGTTTATCTGATTTGATTAAGTATGTTGATACATCAACTGTAGCGAGCCAACACTCTTTAGGAAAATCATCTTTAATACTGAATGGAGAAAGAGAGAACTTGATTCCCAGTACGTCAATTAATTGAAATTTCACCCATTGGTGATATCTGGAGAATTTAATATTTCTGCTTTCTTCAAGGAATTTTTTAAGCCAGTGTTTTTCACCTACAAAAACGAACTTCTTATCCTGCTCTAATTGTTCCAGCTCTGCAATTCTCTTTTCTATATCTGCCGAGCTAAAAACACTGAGCGCAGTGCCAGTAAATGATATTGTTCTTTGTGAATTAAATATTTCCTCATAATGTTCTGGTTCTATGAAATCTCGATTTCTTTTATCATCTATAGTTAAAATCATCTATGTTTCCTGTATGTATAACAGTGTCTTCTCAGTAGGCGTATTTTTATGGAACTCTCATAAAATACTGACGCTGGGAACGTAATACACAGCTATCACCGGCTTATTCGATTGAGAATCGAAAAAATTACAGAGCATGTCTGTATAACCACAAATTCACAATCACTGTCATAATCTATTATTAACGTATGTGGGTCAAGGACTGACAAGACAAAGAAGCCTGGATACCAGGTGTTGGATGAATTTGGGGCAGAAGCAAGCTGGTTTTTTGGCAACAAAAACCAGTGCATTGTTGATGAACTGTATAAGTGTGGTGGCCGGGGCTGATTGCTTACCACTTACAACATTGGCCTGCAGTAATCATGAGATCAGCAGTGGGGTAATCCAGTAAGCCGCAACTGCAACGCCCAACCAGCATGCTACATATTACCAGTATGCTAAAAGCCACTGTATTTGTATGAATCTACTGGCCAGGAGAATGCAAAACCTGTTGTTATCAGTATAATTTAGCTCTGATTGCCTCAGGTTTGATATGGTTTTGTGTGTCAGTCATTGTTTCGTTAGCCCTTTCAGTTATGGTGAAAATATATAGGGAGTGTCGGGTGGATTATAAAGATAAAGCACTGTGTAAAATACGGACGGTAACGGCATTTTTATCTTTAAATAGTGATAAAGAAAGTTGGAAAGGTGAAGTTAACCGGGCTTCAAAATTTTTATCAGAGTTAATTGCTGAGTTTAAAAAACATCACTATACGGTACAGTCTGTTCGGGTGGTGACCAATCCATTTGGGGAATATCTCAATTTAAGCAGTTTAGAGAGCGCCCGGGCTGATTTACGTTACATTAGTGATTTACTCGCTGAACATAGCCAGTCAGGAGTAAGGGTCAGGTTTGCTGTTGGCGAAGCAAAAACCGCAAGAGAGGTTGAGTTGCTTCCTGAACTCATTAGTGAGTTTGGGGATTTATGCAATGCATGTGTGAATGTTCCCCAGGATGAGTTTGGTGTTCTCGATAATGAACTCATAAACAACGCTGCTATATGCGTGAAAAAAATCAGTGCGATAACGCCTCGTGGGGAAGGTAATTTTAATTTCACCGTTAACTTCAACTGTAAACCGCTCATTCCATATTTCCCGGCCGGGTACCATCAGAAAGAGTTAGGGGATTGTTTTGTCATTGGCCTGGAAACACCCGATTTGCTGGTCAGCACACTGAAAGCTTTTAATGCCGAAACAAAAGCCACCAGCCATAATGAACGGTTCAGCAGTTATTATAAAATACTGCATACAGCTCTTCAGTATCATATCTCTGCAATTCAACAGATTATGGCTGATGCAGAAATGGAATTCCCTTTCAAATTCTCCGGTTTTGATAGCTCAGCCGCACCATCAAAAAACTGTGCCAGTATGGCCGAAGTCTATGAACAAATGGGCGTGGAATACTTTGGCGCAGCAGGTACTGTCGAAGTATCTGCTTTATTGACGAAGGTATTCAAATCAGTCAAAGAAACCGAGTTAGTGGGTTTTTCCGGATTAATGCTTGCGTTAACTGAAGATAAAGGATTAGCGGATGGCTCTGTAAAAGCAAACTTTGATATTCGTGCTTTACTGACATACAGCGCTGTTTGTGGCATTGGCCTGGATACCGTTCCTGTACCTGGTGATGTCTCTGTTGAAAAACTGGCTGCTTTAATGAGAGATACCGGGACGATGGCTTTTCGTTTAAATAAGCCACTTACTGTGCGTGTATTTCCGGTTCCTGGATTGCAGGCTGGTGATATTACGCAGTTTGAAAGTGATGACCTGTGTAATTGTGCGGTGCTTGCTGTTCCATAATGTTATTCAAGAAATATCAATGGCGGTAATTAATACCGCTATTGATACTGGTATTTAATACAGATCTGTTTAAAAGTAGTGGCCTGAAAAGTAGCAATTATTTTTATGCGTAAATTCACCAGCTAATGGTCTGAGGGAATGACAGTAAAACAGCCGCTCTTAACCACAGGCAACCTGTGCTTTGTGTGTTTGCACTCGAACCCGACGGCTATTCCAGCATCTTCATTACCGGGCATGGGTTGTTAATAGGGCGCAAGCAAGCCGCCAGGGCGTGTGTCTGGATTGTGGCCTTCACTTTACTGGCTGAGCCTTACAGCACAGATGCAGAGGGTTCTGTCTGCCAGCCAGTACCGGCAAACGGGGCTGTTTACCCGGCAAAATTTTTAAATCATTGCGTGCTACTGTTGTGATTGTTGCTGAGAGGTGGCATCGATACTCAGGCTGGATTGCTGAGACTGGATTTTGTTCTGGTGGTGATACCATGCGCCAATGGCGGAATAAACAAAACGACCAAAGAAGAATAAAAAGCTGATTAACAACACTGTTCGTGCTATTCGGCTGTTAAATCGGTGTCGTCTGCGCATAGTGGTGGCGTTTGTCACGAAATGGAACCTGTAGTAAACCCAAATGGGCGATACGCTTATTTAGGCACAGCTCTGTTATAAGGTCAATTCTTAATCACTAAAAAGGCATGCCTGCACTCGATATGTGGTGTGCTGTTCAGATAATTCAAAAGGGAAATATCTGTATTTTCGCTAAAACCGTGCATTCAGCGCCTGCGCTGGTTAACAATTCAGCATGGATTGATCTGCATCAAATTAAAAGGGTGGGAGGGCACTAAAATTGCACGCCATTTCAGTCAGGCTCCTGGCGCAACGAAGGGAGCATTCACCGCCACAGATTTTTGGGTGAGGTTAAGCGGGCAATATGAAGAGCTGGTATCAACGTAATAAAAATCAGTGGTGGGCATTACCGGGTTTGCTGCCATTGTTTTTATTGCCACTCGCAGCATGGTGCAACACTTTTACCGTTCTTGATGACGGGCGTACTGTGCTCTATTACCTGCCTCATGCATTGTTCATGGCGCTCATGCTGATTTTCGACTGGGCGGCGTTGCCGGGTATCGCGCTGGCTATCTTTGTGCGTTACTTCCCCGGTTATGGTCTTAGCTATACCCTGAATGCCATCTTGCTGATGGTGGGGCCTCTGGCGCTGTGCTGGTTTGGTTACCGGGTGTTTGTCTGGCGGCGCTACCGGGTCATCTTTGGCTCACTGAGCCTCACTTTCTCGCGTTGCATGTGGCTGGTGTTAATTTATTCCTCTATCTTTCTTGTCTGGTATCAGTTGGCTGTTTTCCTTGGTTTTCTTGATGGTTATTACAGCCTTAACGGTGCTGAACCACTGAATATTCGCACGTTGATTAATTTCCAGTCATTAATGGTTGGCACAATCTCCGGAATGCCCTTGTGCTATTTCATTATCCGCGCCATTCGCAACCCGTCTTTTTGCCGTATTTTTTGGTTGCGGCTAAAAAAACAGTTTCACCCGCATGTACATCTGCCTGAAATACTGACCTGGTTTTTTCTCACCGGGGTGCTGGTGGCTTTGATGGTCTCCAAACCGGGGCCTTCCAGTACGATTTTTAATACCAGCTATACCTTTACGTTGCTATTACCGCTAATGCTGTGGGCGGCTATGCGTTTTGGTTATTTGTTTATCACCACGGTGTGGGGTATTTCCCTTATTGTCCTGTGCCGCTACTTTGGTAACTATGTACCTGATGGCGAAGATTTTGCTCTGCAACTGGCAATAACATCTTCTTGCTGGATGGTTTTTTCTTTCACTATTGCGCTAATGGCGGCGATGACCACTCGCCAGCGTGCAGTATTTTTTCATGTGCGCCAGTTGGCATTAATTGACCCCGTTTTCCAACTCCATAATTTACGGGCTCTGACACGCGATACCAGTAAATATGCCAGCTCACTGCTATGTTTTATCCGCATACCGGAACTGGAAATTCTGGGCCGCAACTATGGTCTGTTGTTTCGCATTCACTATAAACAACATTTGGGCATGTATTTGAGCCAAAGCCTGAGGGAAAACAGAAAATCTGTATAACCTCTCCGGGCATGACCTGGTATTGCGTTTGAATAACAGCGACGATGATGAGCAGCGCCTTAATCATTTGAGTGAGGCAATTCAACAGTTTCGCTTCTTATGGGATGGCATGGTTTTTCAACCGCAAACCGGTATTAGTTACTGTGTTGCTTTGCCGCCAGTAAATCACCTGCCTTTGCTGCTGGGTGAGTTGAGCACTATGGCCGAGTTTTCGCTGACCACTCGCCGCGTGGAAGGCTTACTGGACAGCCAGCTTCACCCGTTGCAGGAAGATATGCGAAAAAAAGTAGCGATGATGAATATGCTGCAGGAAGCGCTGGAACATGATCATTTCCGTTTGCTGGCGCAGCCTATTCAGGGTGTTCGTGGGGATACCTGGTATGAAGTGCTACTGCGTATGTCCGGGCCTGGTGGCAAAGTGATATCTCCGGAAGTATTTTTCCCAGTAGCCTGCGAATTCGGCTTGTCTTCTCGCCTGGACTTTTGGGTACTGGAACATAGCCTGGCATTTATACAGCGCCATAAAGAGCGCCAGCGTGGCATCAGGTTGTCTGTCAATTTATCTCCCGCCTCTGTTTGCCATAATGGGCTGGTGCGTGAGGTTTCCCATCAACTGGCGCGTTTCGAAGTGGAACCCTGGCAACTGGTGCTTGAAGTGACGGAGACAGATGAATTAACCAATGTAGAACAGGCAAGGCATAATCTTGCCGGGTTGCAGGCACTGGGGTGCAGTATCGCGATTGATGATTTCGGTTCTGGATATGCAAGTTATGCGCGCCTGAAAAAAATGGAAGCCGATATTCTTAAAATTGACGGCAGCTTTGTGCGCAACATACTGACCAGTAGCCTGGACTACCAAATCGTTGAGTCCATTTGCCAGTTAGCTCGGGTGAAGAGGATGAAAGTTGTCGTGGAATATATTGAAAACGAAGCTATTTGCGAAGCGGTTAAACAGATGGGGGTTGATTACCTGCAAGGGTATTATATTGGCCACCCGGAGCCTATCGAAAAATTATTTGACCATGGTAACCCGGCTCACAGCCGTGTAGTGGAGCCTGCTTAATCCCCTGGGGCAAAATAATGTCGGGCAAATAGCCTGTTTGCCCGCCACCAGGTAAGAACTGTAACCAGAGGGAATCAGGCCGCAGATGCCTCTTCCGGCTGAGCCTCTTCTATAGTCAGTTTCCAGCCAGTCACGGCTTCCCAATATTGCTGTTCTTTTTCTAAATCCAGTAATACCAGCGCATTCTGGCTGAACCAGTCATGGGGGAAGCACAGTGTCCAGTGGTTCTCGTCTGTTGTCAGCACCAGCGATGGCGGCGTGGTAGTCGCCTGGCGCTGGTTATTCAGTAACACGCCAAGGCGTAGTAGCTGAATCAATGGCAGGTACTGTTTCTTTTTAAACAGTGTAAACCGCGGTAGCTCATCCAGTTTGATGGCCTTACGATGAAAACGCACCAACAGCGCCATCAGCGTTTGTTGTTCCTGGTTAAAACCAGGCAGGTTGCTGTTTTGCAGAATATAAGCAGAATGGCGGTGCATACCACTATGGTTAATATTAAGCCCTATCTCATGTAGCATGGAGGCCCATTTCAGGAGTGCGGCCAGTTGTGGGTTAGATAGTTTTGGGTTAGCAGCCTGCCATTGATCAAACAAATATGTGGTTGTTTCCAGTACACGACGCGCCTGATCATCATCAATATTGTATTGGTTCGCCAGGCTCTGCGCAGTGCGGATACGAATATCCTGGTGGCGGAAACGGCCTTCCATTTCATACAGCACACCTTCGCGCAGTGCCCCGTCAGATAAACGTAGTTCTTTGATCTTCAGTGCATCAAACACCCCGCACAGAATGGCGAGGCCTGGCAGGAAGACTTCCCTGCGCTCATCAGAAAGACCAGGTAATGAAAGGTTGAGCACATGGTTATATTTCAGCACTTCAGTGGTCAGTTTATCCAGGCGTTCCGGGGTGATCATGCCGTCTTTCTCCCCCATGGCAAGCAAGACTTCACAGGCAGCTTTAATTGTGCCCGATGCCCCCATTGCCACATCCCAACCTTTCAGGCGGTACTGCCACGCCAGTGTTTCCAGTTTCTGTACTGCGGCGAGCCTTGCCCGGTTAAATGCTACCGGGCTGATAACCCCGTTGGGAAAGAAGGTTTGACCAAAGCTCACACACCCCATCCGGCGGCTTTCCACCAGAACAGGATCGAAGTTTTCACCAATAACCAGTTCAGTTGACCCACCACCAATATCCACAACCAGCTTGCGGCCTTTTTCCGGCTGAGTATGCTCCACGCCCATAAATATCAGGCGGGCTTCTTCATTACCCGGGATAATTTCAATCGGGAAGGGGATAACTTTTTCCGCACGTTTGAGAAATTCCGTGGCATTACGTGCCTGACGTAAGGTATGCGTGCCGACGATACAAACATTGTCCGGGCTGAACCCCTGCAGGCGCTCGGCGAACAGCGCCAGGCAGGATAACCCGCGCTCCATCGCTTCTTCGTTCAGCATGCTGTTATCATCCAGCCCATCGGCCAGATGCACACGTTGTTTTAAGCGACCGATAATTTGCATCGCACCATCGACCACACGCGCTATGACCATATGGAAGCTGTTGGAGCCGAGGTCGACCGCCGCAAATTCTTCAGGGCGGGGAGTATGTTTGGTTATTGGCATAGATTAATCAGGTTGTTCCAGGGATTTGAGATAATCGTAAATCGCCAGTTGCGCCTGTACCTTGCGGCGGTTACCGCGGGGCACATAACGATTGCTCAGTTCTTTATCAATAAAACGCGCCTTCACTGTATCACTAAATAGTATCTCAATAATATCCAGAACGCGCTGTTTCAACACCGGGTCCAACAACGCGACAGCCACTTCGATACGGTAGTCGATATTGCGCGTCATCCAGTCGGCAGAAGACAAATAGACTTTTTTGTCGCCGCCATTCTCAAAAATATAGACCCTGTCGTGCTCAAGGTAGCGGTCAATAATACTGATAACCCGAATATTTTCACTAATCCCTTCTAAATCAGGTATTAATGAACACATGCCGCGAATGAGCAGGTTGACTTTAACACCGGCAGAAGAAGCAGCATACAACCGGTCTACCAGGCCTTTATCAACCAGGTTGTTGATTTTCAGTGTAATAGCCGCAGGGATACCTTGCTGAGCATTCGCAATTTCCTGGTCAACCAGTTTGTAAAGCATATTCCTGGAGTTTTGCGGTGACACAATCAGGTGGTCGAAATTCACCGGGCGATAGGGGTTTTCAATAAAATTAAACACGCGCCGTACTTCATTGGTTATCCGCTGGTCGGCGGTGAGTAACGCATAATCGGTATACAACCGGGCGGTTTTTTCGTTGAAGTTACCTGTACCAATATGGGCATAGCGCACCACTTCATCACCTTCACGGCGAGAAATCAGGAACAGTTTGGAGTGAATTTTTAACCCGGGCGCCGAGAAAATAACATGAACGCCGGCTTCAGTAAGCCGTTTTGCCCAGTGAATATTGGCGGCTTCGTCAAAACGCGCCTGCAATTCCACGACCACTGTGACTTTTTTGCCGTTATGCGCCGCGTGAATCATTGAGTCAATCAGGCGCGAATCTTTGGCAACCCGGTAAATGTTTATCTTGATAGCCAGTACATTCGGGTCAAACGATGCCTGGCGGAACAGTTCAAGCACATGCTCAAAGGTGTGGTAAGGGTAGTAAAGCAGTACGTCCCGTTCACGAATAGCATCAAAGCCGTTACGGAATTTATCGAACCACAAATGGCGCAGGCGCGGCAGGGGTTTATTGAGCAGGTTGGGTTTGCCAATATTCGGGAAGCCGATAAAGTCTTTAAAGTTGTGGTAGCGCCCACCAGGAATAATGGAGTCGTAGCGTGAGATAGAGAGTTTTTCGCGCAACAATTCCACCATTTCTGCCGGCATATCGCGCTGGTAAACAAAACGCACCGGCTCTGCGGTTAAGCGTTGTTTCAGGCTGGAGGACATCAGTTCCAGCAGGCTGGATTCCATTTCTGTGACCAGGTCATATTCTGCGTCACGGGTCATCTTCATGGAGTAGGCATTCAGTTCGTCATAATCAAAAAAGCCTTTAAAAATATCATCCAGACAATAACGAAGAATGTTATCCAGTAAGATCATTGGCTTGCGCCGACGAGGTGTTTCTGGTGGCAGGTTAACGAAGCGGGGCGCTTTATCGGATGGTATCTCCAGCAGCGCATAGTTCACCACATCGCCATTGATTATTTCGACTGCCAGGTAGGTGAAATCATCTTTAAGAAATTGCACCAGGTCGGTTTCGCGGGTGATAAGAATAGGCGCGATATAGGGGCGCAAATGTTGCCTGAAGTATTCTCTTAACCAGACTTGCTGGTTATCTGACAACTGGCGCTCGTTAATGAGAAATATTTGGTTGCGCGCCAGCTCCAGCAGAAGCTCATTGTACAGCCCATCAAACTCCTGATCGGTCTTTAATACCTTGGACTGAATCTTGCCCATCAGGTGGCGATAGTGAGCATTACTGCCTTGCTCTTCACTGATAAGAATGCGCCGTTTTAACTCCGCGAAACGTACTTTGTAAAATTCGTCGAGGTTGTTGGAGTAGATGCCAAGAAAGCGCATACGCTCAATGAGTGGGTTGTTTTTGTCTGCGGCTTCCTGGAGTACGCGTTCATTGAAAGCCAGCCAGCTCAGTTCTTTATCTATATATAACTTATCCAGACCCATGAATCCTTCAACTCCGGTAAATAAAACAGAGGACACGCCTGACCATCCTGCAATAACTATTATGGCGAGCTTTGTCCGGGAATGTCCAATAATGTCATAACAGTATGACAAGAAAGCGAGCGACTTGATTGACTAATAAAAGCGCAAAAACAACTAACAGAGTGGGTGAAGGTAAGCAGAGAAAAAGTAACTGACGGGCTTTTGTAAATTAAGCAGAGGGCAAAAGCTGCACCTCTGCCAGATAATTATTCGTCACCTGCATAGCCTTGAGCAGGCAGGCGCTGGCCATCGAGCCAGGCATGGTTACTGTGCATCACCAGGCGTTCTGAAAGAAACCAGTTAATGACCAGTGGGTAAATAGCATGTTCCTGAACCTGAACCCGCGCGGCAATAATCTCTTCATCATCGCCATCGAAAACCGGAACTTTCGCCTGCAAAATAACCGGGCCACCATCAAGCTGCTCGGTGACAAAATGCACGGAAGTTCCGTGCTCTTTATCACCATTCTCCAGTACCTGGCGGTGAGTGTGCAGCCCCGGGTACTTAGGCAGTAATGACGGATGGATGTTGACCATTTTGCCCAGATAGTGGCTTACAAAGGCCGGGCTCAAAATACGCATATACCCGGCCAGCACAACGACATCAGGCTGGTAAGCATCAATTTGCGCCATCAAAGCGTTATCAAAAGCTTCCCGGCTTTCAAACGATTTTGGGTCGAGAGAAAAAGCCGGAATGCCCGCTTCACTGGCACGGGTTAGCCCGTACGCACTGGCTTTATTACTGAAAACAGCAGAAAGGGTGCCGTTGATTTTGTTCTGGTTACAGGCATCAATAATAGCCTGCAGGTTACTGCCATTACCGGAAATCAGCACCACAATCTTTTTCATTACGCAATGACCACACGCTGTTCATCACTGGATGCTTTAATTGCACCAAGCTCCCAGGCGTTTTCACCAAGGTTGCGCAGCAGTTCCAGGGATTTCGCGGCATCTGCGGCAGCAACGGCAATCACCATTCCCACACCACAGTTAAAGGTGCGGTACATTTCATGGCGGCTGACATTACCAGCCTGTTGCAACCAACTGAACACAGCAGGCCACTGCCAGGAGGCTTCATTGATAACCGCCTGAGTGTTGTCGGGCAGTACGCGAGGGATATTTTCCCAGAACCCGCCACCTGTTAAGTGGGCAATGGCATGCACGTCAACTTTGCTGATTAATTCCAGTACTTGTTTAACGTAGATGCGTGTTGGTTCCAGTAAATGGTCGGCCAGAGGTTTGCCTTCCAGTTGAGTGGTTAACGGGTCGCAACCACTGACTTCAACAATTTTACGTACCAGTGAGTAGCCATTGGAGTGCGGGCCGCTGGAACCCAGCGCTATCAGCACATCGCCGTCAGCCACTTTACTGCCATCAATGATTTCTGATTTTTCTACCACACCAACACAGAAACCAGCGACATCGTAATCTTCACCGTGGTACATACCCGGCATTTCTGCCGTTTCGCCACCAACCAGTGCACAGCCAGATTGCAGACAACCTTCAGCGATACCTGTGATAACGGAAGAAGCTGTATCTACATCCAGCTTACCTGTAGCGTAGTAATCAAGGAAGAACAGGGGTTCTGCACCTTGTACTACCAGGTCATTGACACACATAGCAACCAAATCGATACCAATGGCATCGTGGCGTTTAAGATCCATCGCCAGACGCAGTTTGGTGCCAACACCATCAGTCCCGGAAACCAGTACAGGCTCACGATATTTCTGTGGCAAAGCGCACAGTGCGCCGAATCCGCCCAAACCACCCATAACTTCAGGACGGCGGGTTTTTTTTACGACACCTTTGATTCGGTCGACCAGAGCGTTACCTGCGTCAATATCAACACCGGCATCTTTATAGCTGAGAGAGGTTTTGTCGGTCACTGCTAAGTCCCCACGCGGTTGCGGTTGGTGCGCTACCCAGGCCAGCATTCAGGCAAGCTTGCGCGTACAAATGTGGCGTGTTCCGGGTAGTGCGCTAAAAATCGCGGCAATTCTAACAGTGCAGGCAAACGTTTGCGAGCCTATTCTGAAACCTGAACGCAGAAATCTTTGCTGCCGGGCAATTCCACCGCAGTTGATCCCGATCAAGCCTTAACTGGGAGTGAAAGGTGGAACCGTTCAGAAAAAGCGGTATAATCCGGCGATTTTTTTTGTGGCTGCTACCTGTCTGGGGGAGAAAGAGTATGAAGATTGTGGAAGTGAAACACCCACTCGTCAAACATAAGCTGGGTCTGATGCGTGAGCATGATATTAGCACCAAGCGCTTTCGGGAGTTGGCCTCTGAGGTGGGTAGTTTGCTGACTTACGAAGCAACAGCCGATTTAGAGACAGAGAAAGTTACCATTGAAGGCTGGAATGGCCCGGTGGCTGTTGAGCAAATCAAAGGTAAGAAAATCACCGTTGTACCTATTTTGCGTGCAGGCCTTGGCATGATGGAAGGCGTGCTTGAGCATGTGCCCAGTGCCCGAATCAGTGTTGTCGGTATCTACCGTAATGAAGAAACACTGGAGCCGGTTCCTTATTTCCAGAAGCTGGTGTCTAACATTGACGAACGTATGGCGCTGGTGGTTGACCCGATGCTGGCAACGGGTGGTTCGATGATTGCCACAATTGACCTGTTGAAGAAAGCAGGTTGCCACAGTATTAAAGTGCTGGTGCTGGTGGCTGCGCCAGAAGGCCTTGCGGCGCTGGAGAAAGCGCATCCGGATGTTGAGCTTTACACCGCATCCATTGACAAGGGGCTCAACGAGCACGGTTACATTATTCCCGGTCTTGGTGACGCGGGCGATAAGATTTTTGGAACGAAATAATTATTCAATAAGCCGACTAATGAGTCGGCTTTTTTTTGGTGAAATCACCACGCTATTACACAACATAACATCACTGAGGAACACACTATGACGCGCCGCGCTATCGGGGTGAGCGAAAGACCACCGTTGTTGCAGACCATCCCCCTTAGTTTACAGCACTTGTTCGCCATGTTCGGCGCAACCGTGCTGGTGCCTATTCTGTTTCATATTAACCCGGCAACCGTTTTGCTGTTCAATGGCGTGGGGACACTGCTCTATATATTTATCTGTAAAGGAAAAATCCCGGCATATCTGGGTTCTAGCTTTGCATTTATTTCCCCCGTCCTGCTGTTGTTACCTTTAGGCTATGAAGTGGCTCTGGGTGGCTTCATTATGTGCGGCGTGTTGTTTTGTATTGTCGCGCTGATTGTGAAACAAGCCGGGACAGGGTGGCTGGATGTGATGTTCCCACCCGCTGCGATGGGGGCAATTGTTGCCGTTATCGGGCTGGAGCTTGCTGGTGTGGCAGCCAACATGGCCGGGTTATTACCTGCAGATGGTAAACCCGCAGACAGCACCACTGTGATTATTTCTGTCACAACTCTGGCGGTAACTATCCTTGGGTCAGTGCTGTTTCGCGGTTTTCTCGCCATTATCCCAATTCTGATTGGTGTGCTTGCGGGTTACGCACTTTCATTTGCTATGGGGGTTGTGGATACCACTGCAATTCGTGAAGCCCACTGGTTTGCCTTACCAACTTTTTATACTCCCAAGTTTGAGTGGTTTGCGATTTTCACCATTTTACCTGCTGCGCTGGTAGTTATTGCTGAGCATGTCGGGCACCTGGTCGTGACTGCGAATATCGTCAAAAAAGATTTGATTCGTGACCCGGGCCTGCACCGTTCAATGCTGGCAAATGGGTTATCCACCATCCTTTCCGGGTTCTTTGGCTCCACACCTAACACCACTTATGGTGAAAACATTGGTGTGATGGCTATCACCCGTGTTTACAGCACCTGGGTTATTGGCGGTGCTGCTGTGTTCGCGATTCTGCTGTCCTGCGTGGGTAAACTGGCGGCAGCGATTCAAATCATACCTGTTCCCGTAATGGGGGGTGTTTCACTGCTGTTGTACGGCGTAATCGGCGCATCCGGTATCCGTGTGCTGATTGAATCTAAAGTGGATTACAGTAAAGCGCAAAACCTTATTCTGACTGCGGTGATTTTGATTATCGGGGTGAGTGGCGCGAAAGTGCACATTGGTGCGGCTGAACTAAAAGGGATGGCGCTGGCAACGATTGTTGGTGTCTGCCTGAGCCTGATTTTTAAAGTAATCTCTGTGTTACGCCCGGAAGAAGTTATTGAAGACGAAAGTGGCGATGATAACGCCCCGGCGAAGTCCTGATATGATAACGGGCAGCCCTGTGCTGCCCGGTTCATTCACCATGTGTTTCTGTGTTACACTACATCTGTTTTTTGGTAAGCCCAAACTGAGGTCCTTCTGAACACGCCGGCACAGCTCTCTTTGCCTCTCTATCTTCCTGACGATGAAACTTTCGCGAGTTTTTGGCCGGGTGATAATCCTTCTTTGTTAGCAGCAGTACAAAATGTGCTGCGGCAGGAACATAGCGGGTATATCTATTTTTGGTCACGAGAAGGGGGCGGGCGCAGCCATTTGCTGCACGCTGCATGTGCTGAGCTTTCTCAGCGTGGTGAAGCGGTTGGGTATGTCCCGCTGGATAAACGCACCTGGTTTGTGCCGGAAGTACTGGACGGCATGGAGCAACTTTCACTGGTCTGCATAGATAATATTGAGTGTATAGCCGGTGATGCATTGTGGGAAATGGCGATTTTCAACCTGTATAACCGCATTCTGGAATCTGGCAAAACGCGTTTATTTATTACGGGTGACCGCCCTCCACGACAGCTGAACCTGCAACTTGCCGACCTTGCCTCACGCCTGGACTGGGGGCAAATCTACAAGCTTCAACCACTTTCTGATGAAGATAAACTACAGGCTTTGCAATTGCGGGCGCGGTTGCGTGGTTTTGAATTACCCGAAGACGTAGGCCGTTTTCTGCTTAAACGCCTTGACCGGGAAATGCGAACGCTGTTCCAGACGCTGGATCATCTGGATAAAGCCTCTATTACCGCACAGAGAAAGCTGACAATTCCTTTCGTTAAAGAAATTCTCAATCTGTAGTATTACTAACCATAATATTTAGAACCGTGGTATTTCAAACCGTAGTACTTCAAGCCGAAGTATTGCGAGCTGTCGCGCTTCGAACGGTTGTACTTCGAACAGGAACCCCAGCACTGCGCACGGCTGCACCAGTGTGAAAACGCAGCGCCAGGCGCTGCGTTACTCTCTGTTAAATAATATCCAGCACTTGTTCAGGCGGCCTGCCCAGCCGGGCTTTCCCGTTGCTAATTACAATAGGGCGCTCAATTAACTTCGGGTGCCTGGTCATGGCGTCAATCAACGCATCTTCACTGGTTTCATCAGCAAGATTAAGTTCTTTATACAGTGCTTCTTTCGTGCGCATTAACTGGCGGGCACTGTCCATACCTAACTGGCTTAGCAGCGTTTTTATTGTGCTGGCAGAAGGCGGTGTATCCAGATAAAACACCACTTCTGGTTCAATCTGTTTTTCTTTCAGCAATGCCAGAGTTTCACGGCTTTTGGAGCAACGCGGGTTGTGATAAATAGTGACTGCCGGTTTCATTGTGCTGTGTTACCTCTTTTCATATGTCCGAAAACGTTGTTGCAACTGGCGCAACTGGTCAATACGCGCGTCGTAGCGTTGTTGTTGCAGGCTACCCAGTTTTACTTGTGAGCTCGCTGAGCTAAGAGTTGTGATGGCCTGGTCTATTTTTCCAGTGAGAGCCAGGTTTTCTGCCCGCGCAGCCAGTTCCTGGTCACGGTGACCAAGCGCCGCTTCTGCCTGAGCCAGCAAATCCCAGCCATTGGTGTCGTCGGGGTTGCTGAAGGTATAGCGGTTCAACATTTGCGCGGCCTGCTCATTCTGCCCGGCCTGAATAAGCGCGTTTGCCAGGTTGAGCTGGAGCACCGGGTTGTTACGTAAATCGGGTGCTTTTTGTAACCTGGCTATGGCTTCGGTATTTTTTTTCAGGCCAAGGTCTATATCGGTCGCGAGATCAAGATACCAGGGGTCGTTTGGTTGAGCAGACAATAGCGGCTGCAGAAGTTTATTGGCATCAGCATATTTACTGGCTTCCAGTGCCAGAATTGCACGCCCATACTGCGCCGCATGTTGCTGGCGAATATTCCCTTTTGACCAGGTATCCAGCAGGTCACTGGTTAGCTGATTTTGCCCGGAATTATACATGCCTAATACACGTGCTTTCGCCATGTAGAAATCTTCTGATGACTGCACCACGACATGAGGCATTTGGTTAGCACGGTTACGCGCATCGGCCAGGCGGCTTTCCGGTAATGGGTGAGTCAGTAAAATTTCAGGCGGGCGTGATGCATAACGCGACTGGTCGAGCAATTTTTCCATAAAAGCAGGCATTGCCTGTGGGTCGAAACCTGAGCGTTGCAGCACCTGAATACCAATACGGTCAGCTTCCTGTTCATTTTGTTGTGTGAAGCTGATAATGCCCTGCTGAGCGCCAGCCAGGGTACCGGTCAGTGCTGCCATACCTGCCTGAGGGTTCGCCATTGCCAGCAGAATAGAGCCCAATGCTCCCACCCAGGTGAGAGGAGCATTGCGTTTCTGGTCTTCCATGGCACGCGCCAGGTGGCGTTGTGTGACGTGGGAAATTTCATGCGCCATGACAGAGGCTAACTGGCTTTCGTTATCTGAAAAACGGAATAAGGCAGAATGCAGAACAACGTTGCCGCCGAAAAATGCGAAGGCGTTGAGTTCATCGCTGTTAATTAAGTAGAAGTGGAATGGCGTTCTTACTGAGTTTGCATGTGAAACCAGACGCATCCCCAGCTTGTTAATGTACTGGCTTAATAGCGGATCGTTGATAAGCGGTGCACTGCCTCGCAACTGGCGGACATAGTAATCCCCCATCTCCATTTCCTGGCCGATTGATAATGTGCTGCCCGCTGAGGTGCCCATATCTGGCAAATCATCGGTACCACTGGCAAATGCCGGAGCAACCTGCCCGGCAAGCGTGCTGAGCATCAGCGATGCAACCAATGATTTTTTTAACACACTGAACATAACTCTCTTCCTGTTGTTATGGTGTAATCAGGTCTTCTGCTTTACCTGTGCCACCTTACAGATGGCGCCTGCAGTATCGCACAGTCATCCACGGTAACAAGAGCAATTACATAACACTACTGTATCGATATATAAAGAATATCGCGCCGCGCAAAGAAACAAAAAACGAAGTCTTTTTTGTGACATTTAGATACAATTCGCCAGATGCTTTGCTAATGAGGACAGGGAAGAAAACTATGCTCGAAATGTTAATGCAGTGGTATCGGCGCCGGTTCAGTGACCCGGAAGCGATTGCATTGCTGGTAATTCTGGTTTTCGGTTTTGGGATCTTATTCTTTTTTCATAGTTTGCTGGCACCTCTACTGGTTGCCATTGTGCTCGCCTATTTATTGGAGTGGCCCACAACACGCCTTGAACGCATGGGGTGTTCACGCCGTTTGGCTACCTCTGTGGTGCTGATTCTCTTTGCCGGGATTTTGCTGCTGATGGTCTTTTTTGTTGGGCCGGTGGCATGGCAGCAAGGTATAAACCTGATCCGCGACATGCCTGGCATGCTCAATAAGTTGTCGGACTACGCGGCGACATTGCCCAAGCGTTATCCGGCGTTAATGGATGCCGGTATTATTGATGCGATGGCGGAAAACTTGCGAGCCAGGATGATTACGGTGGGCGATTCTGTCGTGAAATTTTCGCTGGCTTCATTAGTGGGGTTACTCACATTATCCATTTATCTGGTACTGGTGCCGTTAATGGTTTTTTTCCTGTTGAAAGATAAAGACCAGATGATTAACGCGGTACGCCGGGTTCTGCCAAAAAACCGTGGGCTGGCAGGCCAGGTATGGATAGAAATGAACCAGCAAATCACCAATTACATTCGCGGTAAAGTGGTGGAAATGGTGATTGTCGGGGTGGTGTCTTATATTTGCTTCCTGTTATTTGGGCTGAATTATTCGCTGCTCCTCGCTGTGTTGGTTGGGGTATCTGTGCTGATCCCTTATATCGGCGCGTTTGTTGTTACTGTGCCAGTGGTTGGGGTGGCGATGTTCCAGTTTGGCCTGGGCACAGAGTTCTGGAGTTGTTTCGTTGCTTACCTGATTATTCAGGCGCTCGATGGTAATTTACTGGTGCCGGTATTATTTTCAGAAGCGGTGAACTTACATCCACTGGTTATTATTCTTTCGGTGGTTATTTTTGGTGGGTTGTGGGGCTTCTGGGGCGTATTTTTCGCCATTCCGCTGGCAACGTTAATTAAAGCGGTTGTCCATGCGTGGCCGGAAAGTGTCAGCCGTGAGGACAGGTTGTCCTGAAACAGCAACGGGTGAGCAGGGCTCGCATAGCTGCACGTTCGCCTAACTATGATAAAAGCCGGCATACCGCCGGCTTTATATTATTCAGAGCCCGAAGGCAGCTATCAGCTATTGGCTTTCAACCAGCCCAGCACGATGTCGTGGTGATTACTGGTTTTAAAATCATCAAATACATGCTCAATAATACCGTCGGCATTAACCAGGAAACTGGTGCGATGTATGCCGTCATAGGTTTTCCCCATGAAACTCTTTTCTCCCCAGATGCCAAATTGCTCACAAACCTGGTGGTCTTCATCAGAGAGCAGCGTAAAGTTCAGAAGTTCTTTCTCTGCGAAGCGTGAAAGCTTCTCTGGTTTATCTGTACTGATGCCCAAAATTTCAACATTGAATTGTTTTAATTCATCCATGTTATCGCGCAGGCCACAGGCCTGAACGGTGCATCCTGGTGTCATTGCTTTGGGGTAGAAGTAGACCAGAACACGCTGTCCCTGGAAGTCGGTCAAATTTACTTGTTCGCCATCCTGATCAGGCAAACTAAATTTCGGTGCGGTATCACCGGCTTTCAGTGGGTTCATTACGACTCTCCGTCTTTATTCATCTTGCTGTTGGTAATTCACCACGTTAATAGTGCCTTGTGCATCGAGTTCTGTACACAGGTCTTTGAATGCCTGCTCGATTTCTGATGCATTTTGCGACGCCGGACTGTGCGCCGTAATTTGAATATATAACTGTGGCGGCAAATTATCCTGTGCAGGTTGGGTGCGGGAGACCAGTTCAGCAATATTCATGTGCCATTCATCAAATAAAGCGGTGAAGCGCTCAATAATATGCGGTGAGTCTTCTACTTCCACCTGAACCCACACGGTTGATGGCATCGCTTCGCGGTCGTGAGCGACCGTTCGCTTCATCACAATCAGTAAATCCAGCTCGGCCCCTTTCAACGGCAGGGTTGACTCAATGAGCGTAATGGCGTTCCAGGAGCCAGAAAGCAGCATGATAAAAGTGAACTCTTCGCCCAGCATTGCCAGCCGGCTGTCTTCAATATTACAGCCGCAACTGCTGACATGGCGGGTGATTGTGTTCACGATCCCTGGGCGATCCGTACCCAATGCTGTGATGACCAGATAATGTTGTGATGAAGGCGTCAAACGGAATCTTCCTGCGAAACGATGGAGTTACATTAGGAAAGCACAAAAAAAACCTGTGTACAACCGCGCATAAGCCTTTGTGCGCTTGCTTTTCTGACATTACAAAACGTACCATTGACGCACTTGTTTGCGGAGAGGATGGGCAATGTTCACGGGAAGTCTTGTTGCGCTTATTACACCGATGGATGCTAAAGGTAATGTCTGTCGGTCAAGCCTGAAAAAACTGGTTGATTATCATGTCGATAACGGAACGTCGGCGATTGTTTCAGTAGGGACGACTGGCGAATCTGCCACACTGAGTCATGATGAGCATGGTGATGTCGTCATGTTGACACTGGAACTGGCTGATGGCCGTATACCGGTTATTGCAGGTACAGGTGCCAATGCCACTTCTGAAGCCATCTCTTTAACGCAACGCTTTAACGATTCTGGCGTTGTTGGCTGCCTGACAGTCACGCCTTATTACAACCGTCCTACTCAGGAAGGTATGTACCAGCATTTTAAAGCTATCGCTGAAAATACGAGTTTGCCGCAAATTCTGTATAATGTGCCGTCCCGTACCGGGAGCGACATGTTGCCAGAGACGGTAGCGCGTTTGTCTAAAATAAAAAATATCATCGGGATTAAAGAAGCAACCGGGAACTTAAGTCGCGTTAACCAGATCAAAGACCTGGTTCGGGATGATTTCATCCTGTTAAGTGGTGATGACGCCAGCGCACTGGATTTTATGCAACTTGGTGGTGATGGTGTGATTTCCGTAACAGCTAACGTTGCGGCGCGCGAGATGGCGGATGTTTGCCGTCTGGCTGCCGAAGGTCATTTTGCGCAGGCGCGCGAAATCAATAAACGTTTAATGCCGTTGCACCATAAATTATTTGTAGAACCCAATCCAATCCCGGTGAAATGGGCCTGTAAGGAGTTGGGGCTTGTAGCAACCGACACGATGCGTTTGCCAATGACACCACTGACAGATGCCAGTGTCCCGGTCATTACCAACGCACTCAAACATGCCGGTTTGCTGTAACGTTAGGGAGATTTGATGGCTTATTCAGTACAGAAATCGCAGGTCGCCAAAGTTGTCAGCCTTTCGCTGGTTATGCTGTTGGCAGCCTGTAGTTCCGATTCCCGTTATAAACGCCAGGTAAATGGCAATGAGGCTTACCTCTCCGCCACGCCACTTGCTGAATTGCACGCGCCATCGGGCATGATTTTGCCGATTGAAAGCGGTGATTACACCATTCCTCCAGGTGGTGGCAAAGGGGCCGTAGGCCTGGCTCTGGATATTCGCCCACCGGCACAGCCACTGGCGCTGGTGAATGGTGCGCGTACTCAGTTTACGGGTGATACAGCCACATTATTAGTGGAACGTGGTAGCGATAACGCACTGTGGGCGCAGGTAGTCAGCGCGGTTCAGGCTCATAATTACCCGGTTATGAAGCGTGATGATGCGAGCAAGACCCTGACTACTGACTGGGTTCAGTGGAATCGTGCCGATGAAGACGAACAATATCGTGGTCGCTATCAAATCAGCGTGAAACCACAAGGTTACCAACAGGCTGTTGTTGTCCGCCTGCTTAGCCTTGAGCAAAATGAAAAGCCAGTTGCAGATGCCGCATCTATGCAGCGTTACAGCACTGAAATGCTGAACAATATCGCTGAAGGTGTTGATAAATCTCAGAATGCGCAATTGGATGCCAACAACCATGGGATTCGGGAAATCGATGTCCAGAGCGGCGCCGATGATACCGGGTTACCGATGCTGGTGGTACGTGCGCCATTCAACATGGTCTGGGATAAACTGCCCGCCGCACTGGAAAAAATAGGGATGAAAGTAACAGACAGAACGCGTTCCCAGGGGAACCTGTCTGTGACGTATAAACCTGTTTCTGACAGCGCATGGAGTGAACTGGGTGCACGGGATCCAAACTTGCCTTCCGGGGATTACAAACTCCAGGTGGGTGATTTAGATAACCGCAGCAGCCTGCAGTTTACTGACCCGAAAGGGCACATACTTACGCAGTCGCAAAACGATGCGTTGGTGGCGGTTTTCCAGGCCGCATTTAATAAGTAATTCACAGGGCCGGTTTATCCGGCCCTTTGTATCTTGATTTCGCGTTAAGAGTCTGGCTACCTGGCTCAACATCATCAGGCCACTCAGTGGTCGTTAAACCTGGAGTAATTAAAGATGCAAAAGCAAGCTGAGTTGTATCGTGGCAAAGCGAAGACCGTATACAGCACCGAGAATCCGGATCTGTTGGTACTCGAGTTCCGCAATGATACGTCAGCAGGGGATGGCGCGCGTATTGAACAGTTTGATCGTAAAGGTATGGTGAATAACAAATTCAACCATTTCATTATGACCAAACTGGCAGAAGCGGGCATTCCAACCCAGATGGAAGCGCTGTTGTCCGACACTGAGTGTTTGGTGAAAAAACTGGATATGGTTCCTGTTGAATGTGTTGTGCGTAACCGTGCCGCTGGCTCTCTGGTAAAACGCCTTGGGATTGAAGAAGGCATTGAACTGAACCCACCGCTGTTCGACATGTTTCTTAAGAATGACGCCATGCATGACCCGATGGTGAACGAATCTTATTGCGAAACATTTGGTTGGGTGAGCAAAGAACATCTGGCTCAGATGAAAGCGTTGACTTACAAAGCTAACGACGTCCTGAAAAAGCTGTTTGATGACGCCGGGCTGATTCTGGTCGATTTCAAACTGGAATTCGGTTTGTTCAAAGGCCAGGTTGTACTGGGTGATGAGTTTTCACCAGATGGTAGCCGTCTGTGGGACAAAAATACTCTGGACAAAATGGATAAAGACCGTTTCCGCCAAAGCCTGGGTGGTTTGATTGAAGCGTATGAAGAAGTCGCACACCGTCTGGGTGTTAATTTAGACTAACCACGCAATCGTTTCCGTTGCAGGCTGGTACACCGTTTTGTACTGGCCTGCTTTGCCTGCCGCGCTCTTCCCTCCGTTCATTTCCTTTTCCTGGTCTATTTTCAGTGGTAATCACCGGCCAAATAATCCAGGATCTTGTTATCTCACACGCACCAAAAGGAGATGTTATGCGTTGGCAAGGGCGTCGCGAGAGCGATAACGTAGAAGACAGGCGTAATCAACAACGCAGTTCTGCATATCAGCGCAGGGGCATGCGTTTGCCCCGGGGGAAAAGCGGCCTGGTTATTTTGGTACTGGTCGGTGTTGCAGGGTATTACGGTGTCGATCTTACTGCATTGATAACCGGTGAACCGGTGTATCAACCGGCTCAACAGCAAACAACACGCCCCAGTGCCAAACAGGATGAAGCCGCAAAATTTACTTCGGTTATTCTGGCTACCACAGAAGATACATGGCAAGGCCTGTTCAAACAAATGGGTAAAAACTGGCAACCGCCGCGCCTGGTGATGTACCGGGGGGCCACACACACTGGTTGTGGGACCGGGCAGTCAGTTATGGGGCCGTTTTACTGCCCGGCAGATACCACTGTTTATATCGATCTCTCGTTTTATGACGATATGAAACATAAACTGGGTGCCGGAGGGGATTTTGCTCAGGGGTATGTTATTGCTCATGAAGTAGGCCACCATGTGCAGAAACTACTGGGTGTGGAAGCTAAAGTGCGCCAGTTGCAGCAGCACGCCACAAAAGTTGAGGCAAACCGCCTGTCGGTGAAAATGGAGTTGCAGGCAGACTGCTTTGCAGGCGTTTGGGGCCATGCGATGCAAAAAGAAGGTGTTCTGGAAGCCGGAGACCTCCAGGAAGCGCTGAACGCAGCCGAAGCTATTGGTGATGATCGCCTGCAGCAGCAAAGCCAGGGGCGAGTAATTCCTGACAGCTTCACTCATGGTACTTCTGAGCAGCGTTATACCTGGTTTAACCGCGGTTTTAAAAGTGGTGACCCCGCGACATGTAATACATTCGGCAACACCCGGATATAATCGCTCGTGGCACATCTTTTTCCCACAGATAACTGGCTGGCTTTGACACAACATATGGCGCGTGCTGGCCAGCGCCGTTTACTGTTGCTGGCAGGAGATAATGCCTGGAGTGAAAGCCAGGCGGCTCACCTGCAACATTGCCTTCCGGGTGACTGGCTATGGGTGAGTGATAAAGCTAATCAGGCGCAGGCCTGTACCCCCCGTAATGCCCGGGCGTTATTAGGGCGGGAATTTCACCATGCGGTCTTTGACGCCCGTTTGGGTTTCGATGCCGAAGCCTTCGCTATTCTTGCCGGTACTTTGCGTGCAGGCAGTTGGCTGGTCATGATGACCCCACCTTTTGCTGATTGGCCAAACCGGCCTGACTGTGACAGCCTGCGCTGGAACGACCAACAGCAGCCCACCGCTTCGCCACAGTTTGTTGCCCGTTTTCTTGCTGCGCTGCAAAGCCAGTCGGCAGAGATGCTGGTGTGGCAGCAGGGGAAGGCTCCTGCGTTCCCGGCTCAGTTCCCGCAGGCCTGCTGGCACCCTGTACAGGGTGAGCCTCTGCAAGAGCAGGCGGCTATTCGTGATGAATTACTGGCGATGGCATCAGGTATCGCTGTTGTGACCGCCGGGCGGGGGCGGGGAAAATCGGCACTTGCCGGTATGCTGATTCGTGCCTGGAATGGCACGGTGTTAGTTACTGCCCCGGCGCGGGTGGCAACGGATGTTATGGCTGAGCACGCTCATAAACCACTGGCGTTTATTGCCCCGGATGCCTTACTGGAACAAATGCATTCTGGTAAAACTCCGCATGCCGACTGGCTGGTGGTGGATGAAGCCGCAGCCATTCCCTTGCCTCAACTGGCCGCCATGATTGACGGTTTTTCACGGGTATTACTAATCAGTACGGTTCAGGGGTACGAAGGAACCGGGCAGGGCTTTATCCTCAAACTCTGTAGCCAGTTGCCGGTATCTCGCCGCTATGTGCTGAACACGCCGGTACGCTGGGCTCCTGATTGCCCCCTGGAGCTGTTTGTCTCCAGCCTGTTGCTGTTTGATGAATCGGGCACAGGTACAACGCCAGTTTCTGGCGAGATGCTTCCTGCGCCAGCTTTTGGCACTGTTTTACCCGGCGAGCTGACAGATGTATACCGGTTATTGTCCAGTGCGCATTACCGCACTTCCCCCCTCGATTTACGCCGGTTACTGGATGCACCGGGCCAGCACGTGGTTGCCGCAAAAATTGGTGGTAAACCCATTGCAGCAGCCTGGCTGGTTACAGAAGGGGGGTTAACTCAAAAACTAAGTGAAGCGGTATGGGCCGGATTCCGCCGCCCACGCGGGAACCTGGTCGCGCAGTCTCTGGCGGCACATGGTGGCTCTCCCCGGGCTGCAATGTTAACGGGCTGGCGGGTATCTCGTATCGCTGTTTATCCCGGTGCTCAGCGTAAAGGTGTAGGGCAGGCATTGATTGCTGAAGTAAAACGCCAGGCACCTGCCGGTTGTGATTACCTGTCTGTCAGCTTTGGGTATACCCAGGCGTTGTGGCGCTTTTGGGAACGTTGTGGTTTCCGGCTGGTGCGGATGGGAACCAGTCTTGAAGCCAGTAGTGGGTGTTATACGGCAATGGCGCTTTTGCCGCTCACGCAGGAAGGAGAAGCACTGGCCGCAAATGAAGCCCGGCACTTGTCGCGCAATTTATCCTGTTTGCAGCCCTGGCTGCCATTTCCGCTACCCGGTGAGCCGGATACCGGTCGCAACCTGTTACCTGGTGACTGGCGCGAGCTTGCTGGCTTTGCCTGGGGATACCGGCCGTTAATGTCCTGCCTTGCGAGCCTGGTGCGGGTGCTTGCTATCTGCCCGTTAGAATTGCCCGCTTTGCGAGGTGAGTTGCAGTCGCGCCAGCCAACTGCTGTGCTGTGCGGTAACCTGGGGTTGGCCGGGCGCAAAGCTTTGCTGTCCCGGCAGCGGCTGGAGGCCGGGCAAATACTCGTCTGGCATGACGAAAACCAGGCCCACACTCTGAAAGCCTGGCTGGCGCAATTGCAATTTTTCGACTAAGTCCTTCAAGAGAGAGCCATGGTTATCGTCTGAGAGTGGCGTAAACTCAGCATATTGACGAAGGAGGACCTGATGAGACACCAACATGTCGTTGTACAAAGCCCCGCGTTACCGGCAAAGCAACTGTTGCTGTTGTTTCACACGGCGGGCGATAACCCGGTCTCTATGGCGGAAATTGGCCGCTGGTTCGCTCCTGTCTTTCCGGATGCCCTGGTCGTCAGCCTTGCCGGTCCGTTAGCCAGTGGCCCTGCGCCAGGCAGAGCATGGTTCGTACCAACGGGTGAGCCAAATGAACCCGATGAACAGGAACTACAGGGCAAGATTGATGCAGTGATGCCTGGTGTGGTTGACGAAGTGAAATACTGGCAACGTGAAAGTGGTGTGGATGCGGGAGCAACAGCCCTGATTGGTTTTTCCCAGGGCGCAACCATAGCACTGGAAGCTATTAAGGCGAGCCCGGGGCTTGCCAGCCGGGTTATCAGTTTCAGTGGGCGCTTCGCTTCACTTCCTGAACATGCAACGACGCAGGCTACCATCCACCTTATTCATGGGGAATATGATGATGTGGTTGAAGTCCGTACCGCACAGCAAGGCTATGTCGCATTGCTGCATGCTGGTGGCGATGTGACGCTGGATATTGTTGATGACCTTGGGCACGCTATTGATGAACGCAGTATGAAGTTCGCGCTGGATCATTTGCGTTATACCATCCCACGCCGCTACTTTGACGATGCGTTAAGCGTTTCGCCCGGTAAAAGTGATGTTATTGGGTTGCGTTGACACAAAATTGTTGCCTGCAAAAAACATCAGCCCCTGCCGGAACAGGGGCTGATAACGTTATTTGCTTTTTTTACCCGGCCAGTTATCGTCATCGTCCCACTTGTCATTGCAATCACGATGTGGTGGCAAATCAGGCTTATTGGCGAGGAATTTTTTGTGATCAACACGCATCAAATCTTTGATAACGTTGATGAACACTCCAAGTAAAAATACCAGTACCAGTATCCACCAGTATTTTGATAACCATTCCATTGCTTGTTCCTCTTTCAGTGCTGGCGCGGTCAGGCAACCAGGTGTTCCATAATGCGTTGATACATGCGGGCAAGAAGCTGCAGGTCTGAAGCTTTTACACATTCATTAATTTTATGAATGGTCGCGTTGACCGGCCCCAGTTCAACAACCTGGGCACCCATACGTGCAATAAAACGCCCGTCAGATGTACCGCCATTGGTCAGCAATTGCGGTTTAATTTCATTATAGTGTTCAACTGCATTAACTACTGCATCCACCAGTTTACCGCGTGAGGTAAGGAACGGTTGCCCGGACAGCCACCAATCCGTGGTGTAGCGCAACTGGTGTTTATCCAGCAGTGCTGTTACTTGTTGCCTGATGTCTTCATCTGTCAGTTCAGTGCTGAAACGGAAGTTGAACTGCACGAACAAATCGCCCGGAATAACGTTGTTACTGCCTGTACCAGCCTGAATATTGGCAATCTGCATACTGGTGGGCGGAAAAAACGCATTACCTTCATCCCAGCGAATGTTCACCAGCTCATTGAGCATGGGCGCAGCTCGGTGTACCGGGTTGTCCGCAAGATGCGGATAGGCAACATGGCCCTGAACGCCATGGATTGTCAGGTTACAGGTCAGGGAACCACGGCGGCCATTTTTAACGACGTCACCAACCACTTCGCTACTTGAGGGTTCACCGACCAGGCAGTAATCCAGGCGCTCATTACGCGCCATTAGTGCCTCAACAACTTTCACTGTGCCATTTGTGGCACTGGCTTCTTCATCAGATGTAATCATAAATGCCAGGCGGCCCTTATGATTGGGGTGCTGGGCGACAAAACGTTCAGCCGCAACAACCATTGCCGCCAGTGAGCCTTTCATATCTGCCGCACCGCGGCCAAACAGCATGCCATCACGAATGGTTGGTTCGAACGGTGGGTTAATCCAGCGGTCATAATCGCCTGCTGGCACTACATCGGTGTGCCCTGCAAAAGCCAGCGTTTCACCTTCGCCACGCCAGGCCCAAAAATTCTCGGTATCGCCAAAATTCATAGGCTCAACTGTAAAACCAATTGCCCGCAACCTTTCCGTCAGTAGCGCCTGGCAACCGGCATCATCCGGGCTCAGGGAAGGGCGACGAATAAGTTGCTGAGTCAGTTCAATAACCGGGCAGGACATACACTACACCTCACTCACAAACTGCTGATATTTTTCTTCACTAAAGCCCAGCAGCATAGGCTTACCGGGGGCGCAGAGCAATGGGCGTTTAATGATGGCAGGCATTTCTTTCATCAATTGTTTCGCTGTTTCCGCAGATGTAATTGACGCCCGGTGCGCTTCATCCAGTTTACGCCAGGTTGTGCCCCGGGTATTCAGCAGCGCTTCCCACCCCAGTTCTGCTATGAAGCTATCCAGTAGCGCGTCGTCCAGACCATCTGCACGGTAATCATGAAACTGATAAGCGACCTGATGTGTGTCCAGCCAGCGGCGTGCTTTTTTAATCGTGTCGCAATTTTTAATGCCGTAAAGTATTAATGCTGTCGTGTTTGCCGGGGTTACCATGAATCTGTATCACCTGTTATATTTGATGTTTCTGCTTTGTTTTATCCCGCAGGTAAAAACCTAACCGCTGATAATGCCGTACACACCGCGGCAGATCCATAGCTGAACGACAAGTTGGTTAAATAACCGCCATTGTGTTCGCCGCCACAGCAGGGTAATCGCGGCGCCAGTTTCCTGTGAAAGCAACCTGTTAGCCATTACCATGAGCAGCAGGCTTACCTTGTGCCAGTGCAAACCAATAACCACTTTTTATATATTGTTATTATATGCTTTCCCATGTTATTGGCTGATAATGGCAATGATGAATTATGCGGAAATACTTTCTGTTGTCATCACCATCAAAATAATTAACCATGTTATTCAAATAGCATGACAAACTATTTACCGAATATAACCATTCTTCCGCAGACTGAATAAATTTTCACTCTTATCGCATACCATTCCAGTTAACAATACGCAAAAGCCGTGCTTTTCATAAAAAGGAATTTTATCCGGCACCGCATAAATGAAAGTTTTGCCGTAGGGAAACAAGGTTTCTTTAATCGTCAGCATCAATTGCTTCCCTAATCCGGTACCCTGAAAACCTGGGGAAACAACGACATCAGCTAAATAACTCGCCCAGGTTAAGTCACTGATTGCACGGGCGGTCGCGACCAGTTTATCTGCTTCAAAACCAAACCAGGTAAAGGTGCTGTGCATAAATGCCTGCTGTACCTCTGAAGGGTTACGTTTATTTAACCCTCCCGATTCAATAAGGTCTGCCACTTCTTGCCAATTAATTTTGGCATCATTTTTATCTGTCAAAATAATCATATCTGGATCACCTTTTTTTTCATTTCATACCGCAATTATTGCGGTGCGTCACATAAAGTTTTTCATCAGAAGCCGATATTATTAGCAAGACGCAAAGGTAATCACCGGCGAACAGAGAAAAATCTTATCACAGCAATTGGATAAATTTTCTTCACATCATTGTTAATTTTTTGTATTATTAAGTCAATTATAAGAGAGGTTGTTATGATTGAACGTGAACTGGGGAACTGGAAAGATTTTATCGCAGGCATGTTGCGTAAATAATCTTTCTGTTTTTAAAGAAGAAGCAGTGTGGTGATCGTCCATCGCTGCTATAGCGAACAAACGATCAAATGAAAAAGGCGACTTGAATGTCGCCTTTTTGTTGCTCTGTTTTTACTTCAATGGTTATCTGTCAGTCTTCATAAGGTGGCGGCAGTGGGAAGCGGCGCCGGATAAGCGTAAAGAACAGCGGAACAAAGAACACAGCCAGAATGGTGGCTGAAATCATCCCGCCCATCACCCCGGTGCCAACAGCGTGCTGGCTGGCAGAACCCGCGCCAGAACTGATTGCCATTGGTAATACCCCAAATACAAAGGCCAGTGAGGTCATCAGAATAGGGCGCAGGCGCTGGCGGCAGGCTTCCAGAGTAGCGTCCAGCAATGTTGCTCCGTTGGCGTTGCGCTCATTGGCAAATTCCACAATCAGGATGGCGTTCTTCGCGGATATCCCTATGACAGTCAACAGCCCAACCTGGAAGTAAACATCATTCTCCAGCCCTCGCAACCAGGTGGCAACCAGTGCGCCAATCACGCCCAGCGGAACCACCAGCATGACAGAGAATGGCACCGACCAGCTTTCGTAAAGTGCTGCCAGGCACAGGAAGATAACCAGTAAAGATAAGCCATACAGTGCCGGTGCCTGAGCACCAGACAGGCGTTCCTGGTACGACAAGGCTGTCCATTCGAAACCAAAATTACCCGGAAGTTTTCTCACCAGGTCTTCCATAATATTCATGGCCGTCCCGTTACTGACACCCGGTGCTGCTTCACCGAGGATCTCCACTGCGGAATAACCGTTATAGCGTTCAAGCCTTGGTGAGCCGGTTTCCCAGCGGGAAGAGGCAAAAGCGGAAAATGGCACCATACCGCCGCTACTGTTGCGGACATACCACTGGTTAATGTCATCAGGTAGCATGCGATACTGGGCTTCGGCCTGCACGTAAACTTTTTTCACGCGCCCGCGATCCATAAAGTCATTCACATAGCTGGAACCCCAGGCAGTTTGCAAAATACTGTTGATGTCATCGACAGAAACGCCCAGAGCCTGAGCCTTACGCTGGTCAATATCAATGCGCAGTTGCGGGCTGTCATCAAGCCCGTTGTGGCGCACTCGCACCAGGTCCGGGTTATTGGCGGCCATGGCAAGAAGTTGGTCTCTGGCCTGCATCAGTGCATCGTGGCCGGTGCCTGCATGGTCTTGAAGCTCCATATCGAACCCGGCGGCGCTGCCCAGCCCACTGATTGGGGCAGGGTTATTCACAAAAATACGAGCTTCACGAATATGGGACAGCGCTTTTGTCGCACGCTGAATAATGGCAGAGGCGGTATCCGCTTTGGATGCCCGCTCATCCCAGTCTTTCAGGCGAATAAACAAACGAGCGACGTTTTGCCCATTCCCCCCCGGGCCAGCACCAACTGTGGCGAAAACAGAGGTTACGTTCTTTTTCTCTTCATGCAGGAAATAGTGCTCTATTTTCTCAACCACTTTCAGAGTCTGGTTCTGCGTGGAACCACTGGGGAGCTGTACTGAAGCCAGGAACATCCCCCGGTCTTCAGTGGGTAAAAACGAAGTGGGTAACCGTAAAAACAGGACAGCCATTGCGCCAATCAGCAGCACATAAAGCAGCATCCAGCGCAGGCTGTGTTGCAGAATGCTGCCAACAGCGCGCTCATAGCGTAAGGTATTTTTGGTAAACGCCCGGTTGAACCAGCCAAAGAAACCTTTCTGCCCGTGGGAATGCCCTTGAGAAAGCGGTTTAAGCAGCGTTGCACACAATGCCGGAGTGAGAATCATCGCAACCAGTACTGACAACACCATGGCCGTAACGATAGTAATGGAAAACTGCCGGTAAATTGCGCCAGTAGTACCACCAAAAAACGCCATGGGAATAAACACTGCGCTAAGCACCATGGTTATCCCAACCAGCGCACTTTGGATTTGCTTCATCGATTTTCGGGTGGCGGCTCTGGGAGACAGCCCTTCCTCCGCCATAATACGCTCGACGTTTTCCACCACGACAATGGCATCATCAACCAATAACCCAATTGCCAGCACCATTGCAAACATCGTGAGTGTGTTGATGCTGTATCCAAAGGTATACAACACAGCAAAGGTACCTAACAAGACAACAGGAACTGCGATGGTGGGGATTAACGTTGCCCTGAAGTTTTGCAAGAACAGGTACATGACCAAAAACACCAGGAAAACTGCTTCCACCAGCGTTTTCACAACATCGGTAATGGATGCCTTAACGAATGATGACGTTTCGTAAGCGACACGGTATTCAAGACCGTGGGGGAAATAAGGAGCCAGCTCATCAAGTTTAGCCAGCACCCGTTTCGCGGTTTCCATTTCATTGGCGCCGGATGCCAGTTTGATTCCCAGGCCAGATGCAGCCTGGCCATTATAACGGCTCAGGTAGTTATAACTTTCAGCCCCCAGTTCAACATTGGCGACATCACCGAGCGTTACCATTGAACCATCCTGGTTAACTTTCAGCGTGATTGCTTTGAACTGTTCCGGGGTTTGTAACAACGATTGCGCATTAATCGTAGCGTTCAGCGCCTGCGTGTCGAGGGAAGGTAACCCTCCTAATTGCCCGACTGCAATTTGGCTGTTCTGGGAAGTGATTGCACTGACCACATCAGCGGTAGTGAGCTGGTAACTGTTGAGTTTTACCGGGTTGAGCCAGATGCGCATGGAGTATTGGGAACCATAAGCGTCGATATCACCCACGCCATCAATACGGCTTATCGGGTCCTGAATATTACTGGCGACGTAGTCGGCAATATCCTGCTTACCCATACTGCCATCTGTGGAAACAAACGCGATGGTCAGAATATTGGTATCACCGGTTTTACGTACTGTTACCCCCTGGTTCTGGACTGCCTGGGGCAATTTACGCATCGCAGTTTGCAACTGGTTCTGGACTTGTTGCACGGCTTCATCTGGATCGGTTCCGGCCTGAAAACTGAGTGTAATAATCGCCTGACCAGAACTGGTACTTTGCGAAGACATATACATCAGGTTATCGATACCCGTTAAGTTCTGCTCAATAATCTGCGTGACGGTGTTTTCCATGGTTTTAGCAGAAGCACCGGGGTAATTCGCAGTAATACGAACATTGGGGGGAGCCAGATCGGGGTATTGTTCAACGGGAAGAGAAATGATTGCCATCAGGCCTGTAAGGCACAACAGAATGGCGATAACCCAGGCAAAAATTGGGCGATTAATAAAAAAGTTCGCCATGTTGGCGGAATCCTCAAAGAAGGCAATTCATTATTATCAGTTACCCACCATGTTAACTTCGCACATGTGCCACAACATGGAGAAAACAGGAAATGAGTGTATGTATTTTTTTAGAAATAGGGTTTCATTTTTACAATTGTTTGCCGAAAGGCATTAAATATCATATCTGCAAAAAAGCAAAAAGTGATAAAAGTGCGATTTTTCACAAAGTGACAAATTCTTATTTTTTCTGGTTTTGGCGTCTCTCACGTCCTCTTGTGGCACCAATTTTAATTGCTGAAAGTAACAATTCCGGGTCGTTATCTTTTACCAGGTAATCATCGGCGCCTGCAGCCAGGGCTGCCTGCATATCTTCCGGTGCATCTGAGATAGTAAGAATCAATACATGAGCAATGGTTTGTTGAGCGCGTAAAATACGTAAAGCTTCCAGCCCGCTCATACCACTCATATTCAAATCAAGAATGACTAAATCCGGCATCAGTGCAGCAACCTGGTCCAGTGTCTGCTGCCCGTTTTCTGCTTCGCCAATGATAACCAGATCATCTTCCAGCTCGATAAGCTGGCGAACCCCTTTACGAATTAATGGGTGATCATCAACAACTAAAATACGGCATGGATCAGTCTGTGGCATAACTCCCCCTATGATAATCACGATGCTGCTGCACCGCTTGCGCTGCCGGTATCAGTTGAAAAACTCAGGCTTACCAGCGTCCCCCCCGTTACCGGGCGTGAGATAGCCAGTTTCCCGCCCAGGCGTTGCGCCCGTTCATGCATAATATTTAAGCCATAATGCCCGGCGGGTTCATCAAGGCTTTGGATCCCGCGACCATTATCACGAACATAAACAGCATGCCCGCCATCGGGAGATGAGATACAACTTACCGATATTTCACTGGCATTCGCGTGTTTGATGGCATTGAGTACCGCTTCCCGTACCAGTTGTAGTAAATGGACTTGTTGTTGAGCATCCAGGGCCTGTGTAGGCATTCGGCAGTCAAGGTGGATTTGTGCCGGGGTTTGCGCACGTAAAGGTTCAATCATTTCCTGCAGGGCTGCAGACAAATCGGCTTGTTGCAGCGTCAGGCGGAATGTTGACAGCAGTTCACGTAATTGCCGGTAGGCATCATTCAGCGCTTTAGAGAAATCCTCAATGATTTGCCGCGCCATCGGGTTTTCCTGAGGAATACTCCGGTTAAGCAGAGCCATCTGAATACGTAAGTAAGAAAGCACCTGAGCCAGGGAGTCATGCAATTCACGGGCAATAGTGGCCCGTTCTTCCATCAACAAAAGTTGCTGATAGTGTTTTTGTGCCTGGTTGAAAAACAACCCACGGCCTAACATATTAGAGACACTTTGCATCATCTGTGCAGGTGGCGTATTGGGTTCTGCCTGCCAGCGTAACTGGCCAAATACTGTATCCTGCATAGTGACCGGAATGGTCTGCCAGTTTCCGTCTGTTACCTCGCTACCTTCACGGATGGACCAGTTTTCCCCTACCAACATCTCAATACACTCAACATGTTCATGCTGGCGGATTATCTGCAATATGTGGCGAAAACTCAGCGGGTCCATCGAACTGGTGTTCATTGCCTGAGAGCAGTTATACAACACTTCCAGCATACGGTTGGCCTGCTGTAAATCTAGTGTTTTCTCTGAGACTTTTTCTTCCAGCGAGCGGTAAAACTTGTGCAGTTCATTCGTCATCGCAGTAAAGCTGCGCGACAGCATACCCAGTTCATTTGGTAAGTCTGTATGCAGTGGTGGAATGTGGAACACGCCTTCCTGAATTTTTTTACTGGCAACAACCAGAGATTCCAGCGGAGACACCACATGCAGGCGAATGCGTTCCAGCGTAAAAAAGATAACCAGTAAAATGGTCATAAAACCGAGTGCGGCGAATACCGCCACCAGCATCACTTTCTTTTCCGCATACTGCTGGAGCGCAAAAACGAATTCGTTGATGTTACCAACATAGTTGGCAATATTTTGCTGGTACCAGGTTTGGTTTCCTGCCTGCAGTTGTTGCTGCATTTCCCCCCATGCGGCATGGATTTGAGCATACCGTTCGCGCACATTGGCGGGAACATACCAACGGTTCAGCGCGTGAAAAACAGGGGAGTTAAGAGAAGCGGTATATTTCTTTTGGTGCTCAGGCAACATCGCCGGGTTGGCCTGGAGATCATAGCCCATTCGGTAACTTTGCATGCGTAGTGAACCGGCAATATTCACGGCTTGTGCATCACTCAGGCTGCTGGAAAGCGTTACCAGCGCCAGACCAGTGGACAGCAGCGAAACCAGAACAATATACAGGAATGCACGGGCAAGGGTTGAAGATACTGATTGCTTAACGATCACATGCCGTCCTTTTAACAAACGTATCAATAAAACGTTACCAGAAAGTAATTATGTCGGAAGAATTGCCACTTTTGCAGAATCTTTTTTGATATTGCTGCGTAACGGGGTACAGAGCCACCCTCAGAAAAGTCCATATTAAATAAAACTATGTTTTATAAAAAACGACAATTATTTGATCCAACACAGTATAACTGCATTTTCCAGATAAACCTGGGCAACTGAACATTGCCTTACCACAAACAGGTCGGGTAATTAAATGAGTTTATACCCTTATTGCTTTTCGTGAAGGGTATCGTGACCTGCAAGGGGAAGGTGGCAGTCTGGTCTGCTGGTAGTTCTTCTGCTGAAGTGCGGGCGCTTATAAAAACTGTACCTATTGATAATGGCCAGAATAATGATGAATCGTTTTGTGATTGCCAACACCCAGGACTGCCTGGGGTGCCATGCCTGTGAAGTTGCCTGCGTGATGTCCCATAATAATGAACACCATGTTGTCGCGCCGGAACAGTTTTTGCCGCGAATTCATGTGATTGCGCAAGGTGAGCAGCGCAGTGCGGTAACTTGCCGCCATTGTGAAGATGCCCCTTGCCTGCAAAGCTGCCCAAACGATGCGATTTATCGTGAATCTGGCACTATCCAGTTGCGCAACCAGAGATGTATTGGTTGCAAGTCTTGTGTTGTCGCCTGCCCGTTCGGGGCGATGGACATTGTGGTTGATGCACCGGCAGCCGCAGGCCGGGGGATTGCCCAGAAATGTGACTTATGTGCAGGGCGAGAATCCGGCCCGGCCTGCGTGGAAAATTGCCCAAGCGGGGCATTAAAGCTAATTACCCCACAAATGCTGACATCTCTTGCCAAACAACGCCGCCAGCAAGCAGCAGGGCGTGAAGCGGGGGGCGGTGTTCCGATTAAAGTGGGGGTGAATACCAAAGTGCAGCAAATGCGCACTACCGCCCACCGTGAAGAGGCTGTCAAACTTGATGCTGAGCGGCGTAAACGCTGCTTTGATGAAATTTACCTGACTTATGACCGCGACCAGGCCAGCAATGCGGCTCGTCGTTGCCTGACTTGTGGCGAACACAGCATCTGTGAATGGTCCTGCCCGTTACATAACCATATTCCACAGTGGATAGAGTTGGTCAAAGAAGGCAGGGTGATGGAAGCCGTTGAGCTCTCACACCAGACCAACAGCCTGCCTGAAATTACCGGGCGTGTTTGCCCGCAAGACCGCCTGTGCGAAAGCCAGTGCACCTTGCGTGACAAATCCGGAGCTGTCACTATTGGCAACATCGAGCGTTATATTACCGACCAGGCCTTCTCCGCTGGCTGGAAACCGCAGTTGGGTAATATTTCACCAGCCAATAAATCTGTCGCTGTGATTGGTGCCGGCCCGGCAGGGCTTGCCTGCGCGGATGTCCTGACTCGTAATGGTGTCTCGGTAACTGTGTTTGATCGCCACCCTGAAATTGGCGGGTTGCTCACGTTTGGTATTCCGGCGTTTAAACTGGAGAAAGGCCTCTTACAACGCCGCCGGGAAATCTTCACTGAAATGGGTGTTACATTCCATCTGAATTGCGAAGTGGGCGCAGACATTCCGTTACAACAAATCCTCGAAGAGTACGATGCGGTGTTTGTTGGTGTGGGAACCTACCGTTCAATGAAAGCTGGCCTGGAAAATGAAGACGCACCAGGCGTCCATGATGCACTGCCGTACTTAATTGCCAACACGCGTAATGTTATGGGCCTGCCCGAATCACCCAATGAACCTTATGCGAACCTGGCCGGGAAAGATGTGGTAGTACTGGGTGGTGGGGATACCGCAATGGACTGTGTGCGTACTGCCCTGAGGCAGAATGCCGCCAATGTCACCTGTGCTTACCGGCGCGATGAAGCCAATATGCCTGGTTCGAAAAAAGAAGTAAAAAATGCCCGGGAAGAAGGGGCTGCATTTGAGTTTAACGTCCAGCCGCTGGAAATTGTGCTCAATGAACAGGGCAGTGTTGCAGGAATTCGTATGCAGCGCACCCGTATGGGTGAACCTGACAGCGCTGGCCGCCGGCGCCCTGTTCCCATTGAAGGCAGTGAGTTCGTGTTACCGGCTGACGCAGTGTTAATGGCATTTGGTTTCCATCCACACAATTTACCCTGGCTGGAAGAGCAGGGCGTTTCTCTGGATAACCGTGGGCGTATTCTGGCGCATGTCACCAGCACTTATCGTTACCAGACCAGCCACCCGAAAATCTTTGCTGGTGGTGATGCAGTCCGTGGGGCCGACCTGGTCGTCACCGCCATGGCTGAAGGCCGGCATGCGGCTCAGGGGATTATGAATTACCTCAGTATTGTGCCTCAGCAGGCCTGGCTGCAATAGCGTTTTTACGGTAATAAAACGGCAACGACAAATTGCCTCTGGCGGCGTAGTATGGTGACTCATGTCTGTTTTCAGGAGCCGCTATGCCGCCAAAAATTACTATCATCAAAGACAAAGTCCTCTCTGATAATTACTTTATTCTGCGCAACATCACCTACGAACTGACCCGTAATAATGGCGAAGTTATTCGCCAAAAGCGCGAGGTTTACGACCGGGGAAACGGCGCAACAATCTTGCTGTATAACCGCGACCAGCGCAGTGTGGTGTTGACCCGTCAGTTTCGTGTGGCAACCTGGGTGAATGGTAACGAGGATGGGCGGCTGATTGAAGCCTGTGCCGGGTTACTGGACAACGATGCACCTGAAGCCTGCGCCCGTAAAGAAGCCATGGAAGAAACGGGTTACCAGGTGGGTGAGGTCGAAAAAGTCTTTGAACTGTATATGTCTCCTGGCGGGGTAACAGAAGTTGTTTATTTCTTTATTGCACCTTATAGCGCGCAATTGAAGAAAAGTGCCGGGGGGGGCGTTGATGATGAAGCCATTGATGTCATTGAAATGGCTTTTGATGATGCAATGGAAAAAGTGCGTAGTGGCGAAATTTGCGATGGCAAGACAGTGATTTTACTGCAACATCTTAAGCTAAGTGGCTGTATGGATTAACGGCCACATTCATTTTGAGATTCGTTTTTTTTCAATCCGACAAATCTTATTGAGCCAGCCCGCAAGGGGAACGAAGATACGGCGACGTTATTTTGCTCATTCTGGTTTACAGGATTGTCTGTGCGCTTATCATCCGGTCGTCTCTTTTTTCTGGGTATTTTATTATCCGGCATGTTGCCGGGGCTTGCTTTGGCTGGCCCCGCGCAGCAGCAATTTGCTGACTGGCTGGTCACCTGTAATAACCAAAATTTTTGCCAGGCCCGTAATGTAAGCCACCATCACGGGCTGATAATGGCGCTGTCGCGCAGTGCCGGTGCCAAAGACGATATGTCTTTACGTATTGAACTGGGCTCACTTTATGCGCCGCCAACAAAGCTCCCGGCGATTAATGGCCGCCTGTTATGGCGTGGGAAACCATTACAACTGGATAAAAAATCCTGGCAAATTACACCTCATCGGGTAAAAACCACCAACCCGGGTGTGATAACGGACTTGTTACGCAACCTGGTGGCAGACACGGATAATTCCCCCATAACGCTTGTGCATGCGCAGGGTTCGGTTTCCCTTGATGGCCTGAAAAGTGCTCTGGAATTTATCGATACCGTGCAACAACGCCTGGGTAACCAAAGCGCCTGGATTGATCCTGGTGGCTTACCGCCAGAGAAAACACCACCAGCCCCTGGTTTAGTGGCCATTAATAAACCTGAACTTCCCGTAACGCCACTTAGCGCAACTGAGCTTAACGATCTACTCGATTATGGATCATGGCGCATGGCAAACAGCCGTTGTTCAATGGATCCTTCGCAACGTGAAGTTCGTGTCGCTCCACTGTCCGGTAATAAAGCCATTCTGATGGTGAGTTGTGAGTCCGGTGCCTATAACGTGGTTGATCTGGTGTGGGTTCTGAACCGTGAAAAACCTTTTCATGCCCGGCGTATTCACCTGCGCCTGCCTTTTAACTGGGAAGATCACGACAGGGATGTGGAACTGATGAACACCCGTTTTGATGACCATGACCAGGAGTTTGTTACTCTGAATAAAGGGCGTGGGTTTGCTGATTGCGGAGTGACGACCCGCTGGCGCTATACTGACGATCAGTTCAGCCTGGTGCGCCTGGCTTCACAGCCCGTGTGTGACGGGCAGGAAACCGCAGATGCCTGGCCAACGCTGTGGGTGGCCAACTAAAACCTGTGCTGGTAAGGTAGCTGAGGCCGAATATCATCACGGCCCCGCCACCTGGTGAGCCTGCTACTGCTGGTTTTTGGCTGCCAGTAGATCTTCCAGTTTGCGCTGGTCGGCGGCGAATAATCGTATTCCCTCGGCCAGTTTATCTGTCGCCATTTCATCCAGGTTTTGATCCCAACGGAATGCCGCTTCACTTAACGGTTGTGGCGTTGAGAACGTTTCAGAAGACGGGATCAATTTACGGATAACCGGTTCATCACTATTCTGCAGTTCTTCCAGCAACGCCGGTGAAATGGTTAACCGGTCACAACCGGCCAGTGCCAGAATTTGTTCAATACGGCGGAAGCTGGCACCCATGACAATGGTCGGGTAACGGTGGCGTTTCAGGTAATCGTAGATATTACGCACCGATTTCACACCTGGATCTTCTTCCACGATGTAAGGCGATAACGGCGTGCGGGTCTGGAACCAGTCATAAATACGGCCGACAAAAGGCGAGATAAGAAAAACACCCGCCTCAGCACAGGCTCTGGCCTGAGCCAGTGAAAATAACAAGGTGAGGTTACAATGAATACCATCGCGCTCCAGGTGTTCTGCTGCGCGGATCCCTTCCCAGGTTGCTGCCAGCTTGATAAGAATACGCGACGTATCAAACCCCTGAGCGGCATACATTTCCACCAACTCATGTGCCTTACGAATACTTTTCTGTGTATCGAAAGAGAGGTGCGCATCCACTTCGGTTGAAACCCGGCCCGGGATATTTTTCAGAATTTCCGCACCGACATTTACTGCCAGTTTGTCACAGGCGGCTTTAATTTGAACTTCCTGGGTTGCACCTTGCTTGTTGCCCCAGGCCAAAGCGTCTTCAATCAAATGCTGATATTGCGGCAGGCTGGCAGCCTTGAGCAATAAAGACGGGTTGGTGGTCGCATCCTGCGGCTGGTAGTGCAGGATAGATGAGATATCGCCACTGTCGGCGACGACGGTCGTAAACTGTTTAATTGCATCAAGTTGGTTCATGTTGACTTCTCCTGTATTCAGAACCGGCGCTTTCTCCGCACGCCAGGTAAAAAACGAGACCTGGTTAACAAAAAGCGTAGCAAACAACCCATGCAGTGGCTCCGCAGCCGGGTAACATACCATTTATAATTAGCTAACAAATCTTTGACTATTTTCAGGAATCTAACTGCCTTCAAAGTTTAGGTTGCACCGCCAGGTAATACTTGTCGGGCCTGGCGGGTTACATCGTACCGCTTCTTTTCATCGCCTGCTTGAAACTAACAGGACTACAAAATGGACGAACAACTAAAGCAAAGTGCCCTCGATTTTCATGAATTCCCCGTACCGGGTAAAATTCAGGTTTCGCCAACCAAACCACTGGCAACCCAACGCGACCTGGCACTGGCTTATTCACCGGGCGTGGCTGCACCCTGCCTGGAAATTGCCGAAAATCCGCTTGCCGCGCATAAATATACTGCGCGCGGCAACCTGGTGGCAGTAGTTTCTAATGGTACTGCGGTTTTGGGGTTGGGGAATATAGGCGCACTGGCCGGAAAACCCGTAATGGAAGGTAAAGGGGTTCTGTTTAAGAAATTTGCCGGTATTGATGTGTTCGATATTGAAGTGGATGAACACGATCCGGACAAACTGATCGACGTGGTGGCGGCTCTGGAGCCAACATTTGGCGGGATCAACCTGGAAGATATTAAAGCGCCAGAGTGTTTCTACATTGAGAAGAAACTTCGCGAACGCATGAAGATCCCGGTTTTTCATGATGACCAGCATGGCACGGCTATTATCTGTACGGCAGCGGTATTAAATGGCCTGCGGGTAGTGAAAAAGAATATTGGCGATGTCCGGCTGGTGGTTTCCGGGGCTGGTGCCTCCGCAATTGCCTGTATGAACCTGCTGGTGGCACTGGGAATGCAAAAGCACAATATTGTGGTGTGCGATTCCAAAGGCGTTATCTACCAGGGGCGTGATGCGAATATGGTGGAAACTAAAGCTGCCTACGCCGTGGTCGATGATGGCCGCCGTACCCTGGATGATGTTATTGCTGGTGCTGATATTTTCCTGGGTTGTTCTGGCCCGAAAGTTCTGACGCAGGACATGGTGAAAAAGATGGCCGAAGCGCCATTGATTCTTGCCCTGGCAAACCCGGAACCAGAAATCCTCCCGCCACTGGCTAAAGAAGTTCGCCCTGATGCCATTATTTGTACCGGCCGCTCTGATTACCCTAACCAGGTGAACAACGTCTTGTGCTTCCCGTTTATTTTCCGCGGTGCACTGGATGTGGGAGCCACCGCCATTAACGAAGAGATGAAACTGGCTGCAGTGCAGGCTATTGCTGAACTGGCTCACGCAGAACAAAGCGAAGTTGTGGCATCGGCTTATGGCGACCAGGAACTGAGTTTTGGCCCGGATTACCTGATTCCGAAACCTTTCGACCCCCGCCTGATTGTCAAAATTGCCCCTGCGGTGGCGAAAGCTGCGATGGATTCTGGTGTGGCGACCCGCCCTATTGAAGATATGGATGCCTACCGGGAGAAACTGACTGAGTTTGTGTATAAAACAAACTTGTTTATGAAACCGATTTTCTCTCAGGCACGCAAAGACCCGAAACGCATTGTGCTGGCCGAAGGGGAAGAGCCACGTGTGCTGCATGCCACGCAAGAGCTGGTTACCCTTGGCCTGGCCCGCCCGATTCTGATTGGTCGCCCGGGTGTTATCGACATGCGTATCAAAAAACTCGGTCTGCAAATTGAACTGGGTAAAGATTTCGATATTGTTAATAATGAATCCGACCCGCGCTTTAAAGCCTACTGGACGGAATACTACAACCTGATGAAACGCCGTGGCGTTACTCAGGAGCAGGCTCAGCGTACCGTTATCAGCAACACAACGGTGATTGGCGCGATTATGGTGCATCGTGGTGAAGCCGATGGGCTGATTTGCGGCACCGTTGGGGAATACCACGAACATTTCACCATTCTGGAAAAATTATTTGGCTACCGTGATGAAGTAAAAGCAGCAGGGGCGATGAATGCGTTATTGCTGCCCAGCGGTAATACCTTTATTGCTGACACTTACGTCAATGATGATCCCAACCCGGAACAATTAACGGAAATCACTTTGCTGGCGGCTGAAACGGTACGCCGGTTTGGGATTGAGCCGCGTGTGGCATTGTTGTCGCACTCAAACTACGGCTCTTCTGATGCACCAGCAGCGATAAAAATGCGTGAAACCCTGAAACGAGTTCGCGAGCGTGCACCCGACCTGATGATTGATGGTGAGATGCATGGTGATGCGGCCTTGATGGAAAGTATCCGCCATGAACGGATGCCAGACAGCCCGCTGAAAGGTGCGGCCAATATTCTCATTATGCCAAACATGGAAGCTGCACGTATCAGCTACAATCTGTTGCGGGTTTCCAGCTCTGAAGGTGTCACGGTAGGGCCGGTGCTGATGGGTATAGCCAAACCGGTGCATGTTCTGACGCCAATCGCCTCTGTGCGGCGTATTGTGAACATGGTGGCACTGGCTGTAGTAGAAGCGCAAACGTCACCAATTTAACGGCTCTGCGGGATACTTTGGTTGTGCTGTTGGCAATACCGCAACACACAGAGTATCCCGTCCGTTGGCTGTTACACGCCTGGCGTTATAACCGAATTTTAGTATTACAACGTTGATGTCTGTTTGCCCCACATTGTAGTGGGGCTTTTTTGGGTATAATTACACCCATTCCCTGACAGGCAGAAAATCCGTATAAAGTGCGGCTTCCGGGCTGCCTTCTTCCGGTGACCAGTCGTACTCCCAGCGTACTAACGGCGGCATAGACATCAAAATAGACTCCGTGCGCCCGCCACTTTGTAAACCGAATAACGTACCGCGGTCCCAGACCAGGTTAAATTCAACATAACGCCCGCGGCGGTATAACTGGAACTGGCGTTCACGTTCCCCCCAGGGAATACCTTTGCGCCGTTCAACAATGGGCAGGTAAGCCTGAGAGAAGCCTTCACCTACTGCCTGAGTAAAGCGAAAACACTGGTCGAAGTTGGGGGTGTTCAGGTCATCAAAAAATAAGCCGCCAATTCCCCGGGCTTCGTTGCGGTGGCGCAACCAGAAGTACTCATCACACCACTTTTTATAACGTGGATACACCTCATTGCCAAAGGGCGCGCACAAGTCATGTGCTGTGCGGTGCCAGTGCACGGCATCTTCTTTAAAACCATAGAACGGCGTAAGGTCAAACCCGCCACCAAACCACCATACCGGGTCTTCTCCGGGTTTTTCTGCCATAAAAAAACGCACATTGGCATGGCTGGTGGGCACGTACGGGTTGTGCGGGTGAATAACCAGCGAAACGCCCATTGCTTCAAAGCTCCGCCCGGCAAGTTCTGGCCTGTGTGCTGTTGCTGAAGCGGGCATTGTGTCGCCATGAACATGGGAGAAATTTACACCAGCCTGTTCAAACACCGTGCCGCGCAGCACGCGGCTACGCCCACCGCCACCGCCCTCTCGGGCCCAGTTATCTTCACTAAATTCTGCCGTGTCCTGGGCGCTTAATTGCTGGCACAGGTGGTCCTGTAACCCCAGCAGCCAGTTTTTAACGGCATTGAAATCAGGCTGTTCCATAAGTTATCCGTGCCGCGTATGGGCTTTGTGGTTTTCAAACCAGTTAAAGTAGCTGTCAACACCATCGGAAATGGCTGTGGCTATCTTTTTGCGAAACGCAGTGGTACCAAGTTGGCGCTCTTCAGCCGGGTTGGTAATAAATGACGTTTCAACCAGCACTGAAGGAATAGACGGCGATTTTAACACGACAAACGCGGCCTGCTCGGTGTGATTACTGTGCAGATGGTGAATCGGTTTTATCTGGCGAATGATATGTGAGCCGAGCGTCAGGCTGTTTTTAATGGTATCGGTCTGCACCAGGTCAAACAGCACCTGCTGCAAATAATGGTCGCGGTCTTTTACTTGCTTACCGGCTACATCATCTGCGGCGTTTTCACGGTCAGAAAGATATTTTGCCATGGCACTACTGGCACCACGGTTGGAAAGCGCAAACACCGATGCGCCAGCAGCCTGTGGGCTGGTAAACCCATCGGCGTGAATGGATAAAAACAGGTCTGCGCCATGTTTATGTGCTATCTCAACCCGGTCGTACAGCGGAATAAATGTATCGGTAGTCCGGGTCAGACGTGCGTCGAACCCTTTCTGGCGCAACATCCCGCGCACATATTTGGCAATAGCCAGAACGACATGTTTTTCTTCTGAACCATGGTGCCCGATGGCACCTGAATCAATACCACCATGCCCCGGGTCAATCATCACAATACGCCTGGCGCTTTTATTGCTGGTTTTTGCCTTGCTGTGGGCATTGTGTGTTTTCAGTGGCTGAGCCGTTTCTTTCGCAAGTGCTTTTGTGGTGCTTGCTACGGTCAGCGCCGCCAGGCCCGTCAGAAGTAACTGGCGGCGGGAAGTAAGTTGTTTAAACAGTTTTAATTTACTCATGCGGCCTGAAATATATGCTAAGTGGATTCCTGAATTATTGTTATATCGTATCGTCAACTCTTGAACGACAATCGCTGCATTAAAAAAGTTTTACGTTTCATTTCAATGGATGACAGCCAGGCATTATGCCATTTTTACAACATAGATGTGTCTGATATTGGCTATTGCTGCGCTAACGTTCATAATCATCTCTTTGGGTTAACTTAGTGAGGATAACCATGGAGATACGCGTTTTTCGCCAGGACGACTTCGAAGAGGTGATCACTCTGTGGGAACGTTGTGAACTTTTGCGCCCATGGAATGATCCGGAAATGGATATTGAACGTAAGATGAATCACGACCCTGAGCTATTTCTGGTAGCTGAAGTGGGTGGTGAAATTGTCGGTTCTGTCATGGGTGGTTATGATGGCCATCGTGGTGCGGCCTATTATCTGGGGGTTCACCCGGAGTTCCGTGGGCGCGGTATCGCGAATGCATTATTGAATCGCCTGGAGAAAAAGCTGGTTGCCCGCGGTTGCCCCAAAATTAATCTGCTGGTGCGGGAAGAAAATGACAGTGTTCTGGCAATGTATGAACACCTGGGTTATGAAGTGCATGATTCAATTAGTATGGGGAAACGTCTGATAGAAGACCAGGAATACTAAGCCTGTTTGTGCCGATTATTGTTATATTTAGTGGCGTTTTCTTACATCTGTTAGCAGGTGAATGGCATTTTTATCCTTTGTTTTATTAAGGGTAAAGCCCGGTGGCTCCGGCGCTTATTTATCCCTACGGCCCCAGGTTGAGCACGATGAAAAATAAATATACTCAGGTTACGCCCGATGATTACGATGCAGCAGGGCGTTTACGCTTACCTGTCTTATTTTGGTGCGTGTTACTGCTACAGGCCCGGACCTGGGTATTGTTTATTATGGCTGGCGCCTCCCGCCAGCAAGGTGATACCTTACTTACGCTTTTTTACCCTGATCACCAGGCATTCTGGGGCGGCTTATTAATGGGGCTGCCTGCGCTTGCCGGTTTTTTCTTGTGTGCATGGCGCCAGCATTTTCTGAGGCTTTGGCACTACGCGTACTGGATTCTGCTGGTGGTTCAAGTGGTTATCATGTGCCAGACGGCATTCCATTTTTTTCAGGACGATGCCAGTTCGCCGGTGTCGTTACTGTTTTGTGTTGCTGACGTTGTCGCGCTTTTTTGGTGGGTGACGAATCCCCGCTTACGGCAGTGCTTTTCCGCCCCCATGGAGTAAAGCCACCAGTGCAGCAATACAATCAGGATAAGGAACCCTGTAGATGAATACACGACGCATTCTGATTTGCGCAATACCGCTGTTGTTGAGTGGTTGCGCTTCTTTCTCCTCTTTTCAGTGGTCTTCCCTTGCGCCCTGGAATTGGTTTGGCAGTGATTTATCCGTAACTGAGCAAGGGCTTGGCACTCTCACCACCCGCACACCGTTAACCAGCGAAGGCATCAGTGCTGCCATTGGCAGTGACTACCACTTGCGTGAAGGGATGAAAATGCAAGATGGTGAAGTGGTTCGCTACTTTGAAGCACTCAAAGATAACAAGGTGATGTTAGTCATTAGTGGTGACAAAGGCTCTCTGGCGCGTATTGTGGTTACCGACCCGGACGTTAGCAGCAATGCTGGCGTGCAAATTGGCGCGCCCTTTAGTGGTATTTTTGATAAAGCACAGGGGCATTGCCTGGCTGGAACCGGAGATGAACGGGGTAATGTAGATTGCACGGCTCCTGGCAGCCAGCATATTCACTATGTCTTCAGTGGTGAATGGCAAGGGCCGGAAGGGCTTATCCCACCGGATGAAACACTCAGGAACTGGACAGTCGCGCAAATTGTTTGGGTGCGTTGAGTCCTGATTTGCGCAGTCGCAAAGAGTGTTACTCAAAAAAGAATATAATCATGCCCAAAAGTGCCGCATCAGGCGGCACAATTTTATTTCAGGAGGCGTTATGTCTGAGGCACAAAGTGGTATTTTGCCTGAACATTGTCGGGCCGCAGTCTGGCTGGAAGGCCAGGTTCAGGGAGAGGTTGGCGCATTACGTGAAGCGAGCAAGCGCTTTAGCGAAAAGCTGAGTGAACTGCAAGCGCAGTTCCCGGATGCGCATTTAGGTGCGGTTGTTGCGTTTGGGCATGATACCTGGCGTGAATTGAGTGGCGGCAAAGGCGCAGAAGAACTGAAAAACTTTACCCCTTTAGGCAAAGGGCTGGCACCGGCAACTCAGCACGATGTAATGATTCATATTATGTCATTGCGCCATGACGTGAACTTTACTGTGGCACAGGCTGTTGTGTCACTGTTCAGCCCTGTGGTGAGTTTTGTTGAAGAAACCCATGGTTTCCGGTGGGTTGAAGACCGTGACCTGAGTGGTTTTGTTGATGGTACAGAAAACCCGGCAGGTGACGCGCTTCGTCGTGAAGTCGCTGTTATCAATAGCGGCATTGATGCTGGCGGCAGCTATGTTCTGGTTCAGCGCTGGGAACACAACCTGGAACAACTGAACCGCATGGCAGTTCCTGAGCAGGAAATGGTGTTTGGGCGAACCAAAGTCGCTAATGAAGAAATTGACCCGGATGAGCGCCCGGTGACTTCGCACCTGACCCGTGTTGATTTGAAAGAAGGCGGCAAAAGCATGAAAATTGTGCGCCAGAGCCTGCCTTATGGTACTGCCAGTGGCACGCATGGCCTCTACTTTTGCGCCTACTGTGCACGGCTACATAACATTGAAGCACAACTGCTGAGTATGTTTGGCGAGGCAGACGGAAAACGCGATGCGATGCTGCGTTTTACCCGCCCGGTCACCGGGGGCTATTATTTCGCGCCTTCGCGTGAGCGCCTGGCTAACCTGTAACCAGGTATTGGATCACACACCGGCACGTTAAGTGCTGGTGTGGAATAACTGAACTGTCAAATACGCAAGTCAGAAAGGTTTTGTTCCATCCTGGTACTGGCAAAAATAAGCCTTAATCACTGTTCTGGTTATCTGAGTTGTTACCCCATAAATTAACCTGCTGAATCTGTAATTACGGTTTTCACCTGGGAAACCATCTTCACCTTAAATAACTCTTCGCACCGCTGGTTGCTGGTCACTTTTGTGTTCCACATACCAGTACTCCTCCTGCAAAACTTTGTTAAGCCCGGTGGCCCGGATATGTGTCTTGCCTGGTACTATAAATCGCTGCCAAAGGAGCCTGGTACCCGGCGACAGATGTATTCTAACGGTTTGAAATTATTACTATGATGTGTAAATAAACAGGTTAAAACTAACCTTTTCCCCATTTTGATGAAGACTGCAACTATGCTGTTTTCTCCCGCCTTGTCTTATTCCCTTTTGCGCTTGAAAATCACGAAACGGTATATAAAACCGTTATAACTTTTGACTCGCTTCTCAATACACTGGAGTTCTATTTCATAAGGTTTGAGTGAAGGTGCAAAATGGCGGGTAAGTCAGTAAAACGTGTCTTGAGTGCAATGGCGCTGTCTCTGGTCCTGGCGGGCAGTGCGCACGCGACGGAACTGCTGAACAGTTCCTATGATGTCGCACGCGAGTTATTCGCCTCATTGAACCCGCCATTTGAGAAACAATGGGCTCAGGATAACAACGGCGACAAACTGACTATCAAGCAATCCCATGCCGGTTCATCACGCCAGGCGCTGGCTATTTTGCAAGGCCTGAAAGCCGACGTTGTCACCTACAACCAGGTAACCGATGTTCAGATCCTGCATGACAAAGGCAATCTGATCCCTGCAGACTGGCAAAGCCGCCTGCCAAACCACAGCTCACCGTTTTACTCCACCATGGCCTTCCTGGTGCGTAAAGGTAACCCGAAAAACATTCACAACTGGAGCGACCTGGCCCGTAGTGATGTAAAACTGGTGTTCCCGAACCCGAAAACCTCAGGCAATGGCCGTTACACCTATCTTGCCGCCTGGGGCGCAGCCGACCAGGCTGACGGCGGCGATGAAGCCAAAACCAAAGCTTTCATGACCCAGTTTCTGAAAAACGTCCAGGTATTTGATACCGGAGGCCGTGGGGCAACCACTTCATTTGCTGAACGTGGCCTTGGCGACGTGCTGATTAGCTTTGAATCTGAAGTGAACAATATCCGTAAACAGTACCCGAACGAGCAGTTCGAAGTTGTGGTACCCAAAGTGGATATTCTTGCTGAATTCCCGGTGACCTGGGTTGATCGTAACGTGAAAGCCAATGGCACCGAAAAAGCCGCCAAAGCGTACCTGAATTACCTCTATAGCCCACAAGCGCAGGAAATTATTACCAGCTATTACTACCGGGTAAATAACCCTGAGCTAATGGGCAAAATGAAAGACAAATTCCCGGAAACCAAACTGTTTCGCGTAGAAGACAAATTTGGTTCGTGGAAAGACGCCATGAGCAAGCATTTTGCCAGTGGCGGTGAACTGGATCAGTTGTTAGCAGCAGGGCGTAGCTAATGTTTGCCATCTCTTCCCGGCGTGTTTTGCCGGGTTTTACACTCAGTATGGGCACCAGCCTGCTTTTTATCTGCCTGGTGTTGTTATTACCGCTGAGTGCGCTTGTGATGCAGTTAAGCCAGATGACTCTGGCGCAGTACTGGCAGGTTATTTCAAACCCGCAGATGGTTGCCGCGTATAAAGTGACAGTGCTGTCTGCTGGTGTGGCCGCCCTGTTTAACGGTGTGTTTGGCTTGTTGATGGCCTGGGTGTTAACCCGCTACCAGTTTCCCGGGCGCAGCCTGCTGGATGCCTTAATGGATTTACCTTTTGCGTTACCCACTGCTGTTGCGGGGTTAACACTGGCATCGTTGTTTTCGGTCAATGGTCTTTATGGCGAATGGCTGGGTCATTTTGGTATCAAAGTTACCTATACCTGGTTGGGTATTGCGGTTGCCATGGCTTTTACCAGTATTCCTTTTGTGGTGCGTACTGTGCAGCCAGTGCTGGAAGAGTTAGGGCCGGAATATGAAGAAGCGGCAGAAACCCTGGGTGCAACCCGCTGGCAGACTTTCCGCCGCGTAGTGATGCCTGAATTATCACCGGCGTTAATTGCGGGTATCGCATTATCATTCACCCGCAGTCTGGGTGAATTTGGCGCAGTCATTTTTATTGCCGGCAACATCGCCTGGAAAACAGAAGTGACATCATTGATGATTTTTGTGCGCTTACAAGAGTTCGATTACCCGGCAGCCAGTGCAATTGCCTCAGTTATTCTGGCGGCATCACTGATTTTGCTGTTTGGGATTAACACGTTACAGAGTCGCTTTGGTCGGCGTGTGGTAGGGCATTAATGGCAAATATTTCACAATTGCGCCCCCGGCGTGAACCCATCAACTGGGGTAAATGGTCGCTGATTGGCCTGGGTGTGGTGATATCAGCCTTTATTCTTGTTGTGCCAATGGCATCGATTTTTGCCATCGCCTTTTCTAAAGGCATTATGCCGGTGCTGCAAAACCTGGTTGACCCCGATATGCGTACTGCTATCTGGTTAACGTTGCTGATTGCTGTTATCACAGTTCCGGTCAACCTGGTGTTCGGTACATTGCTTGCCTGGCTGGTCACCCGTTTTACCTTCCCTGGCCGCCAGTTAATGCTGACACTGCTGGATATCCCTTTTGCGGTATCACCAGTCGTTGCGGGCCTGGTTTACTTGCTGTTCTACGGCGCTAACGGTATTGCTGGCAGCTGGCTTGAGGCACATAACCTGCAACTGATGTTCGCCTGGCCGGGCATGATTATGGTGACCGTGTTTGTTACCTGCCCGTTCGTGGTGCGTGAGCTGGTGCCCGTGATGATGAGCCAGGGCAGCCAGGAAGATGAAGCCGCAATTCTGTTAGGTGCATCCGGCTGGCAAATGTTCCGCCGGGTAACATTGCCAAACATCCGCTGGGCCTTGCTGTATGGCGTGGTATTGACCAATGCGCGTGCGATTGGTGAGTTTGGCGCGGTATCAGTGGTTTCCGGGTCTATTCGTGGTGAAACGCTGTCTTTGCCACTGCAAATAGAGATGCTGGAACAGGATTACAATACGGTGGGGGCATTTACTGCCGCCGCATTACTGACATTAATTGCAATTCTGACTCTGTTTTTGAAAAGTGCAGTGCAGTGGCGCCTGAACAGCCAGGAAAAACACCTGCAACAGGAAGGTAATAGTGAGCATTGAGATAAACAACATCAAAAAATCTTTTGGCCGGACTCAGGTGCTGAATGATATCTCGCTGGATATTCCAGGCGGGCAAATGGTGGCGCTGCTTGGTCCTTCTGGTTCCGGGAAAACCACACTGTTGCGGATAATTGCAGGCCTTGAACACCAGTCCAGTGGCCGTATCAGCTTTCATGGTAATGATGTCAGTAAGCTGCATGCGCGTGACCGGCGGGTTGGTTTTGTGTTCCAGCACTATGCGCTGTTTCGCCATATGACAGTGTTCGACAACATCGCTTTCGGCTTATCTGTTTTGCCACGCCGTGAGCGCCCGTCTGCAGCGGTTATTAAGCAGAAAGTGGCTAATTTACTGGAAATGGTCCAGCTTTCTCACCTTGCTGACCGTTTCCCTGCTCAGCTTTCCGGCGGGCAAAAACAACGTGTTGCTCTGGCGCGCGCACTGGCGGTAGAGCCACAAATTCTGCTGCTCGATGAACCTTTCGGTGCACTGGATGCCCAGGTGCGTATGGAATTGCGCCGCTGGTTGCGTCAGTTACATGAAGAGCTGCAATTTACCAGTGTCTTTGTTACTCACGACCAGGAAGAAGCGATGGAAATTGCAGACCGGGTTGTCGTAATGAGCCAGGGGAATATTGAACAGGCTGATGCACCTCAGCAAGTCTGGCGTGAACCTGCAACTCGCTTTGTTCTTGAGTTCCTTGGCGAAGTTAATCGGTTAAAAGGATCTGTGCAGGGTAGCCAGTTCCACGTTGGCGCTCACCGCTGGCCTCTCGGTTTTACCCCGGGTTACCAGGGCCCGGTAGACTTGTTCCTGCGCCCCTGGGAAGTGGATGTAAGCCGCCGAACCAGCCTGGATTCTCCGTTACCTGTTCAGGTACTGGAAGTCAGCCCGAAAGGGCACTATATGCAGCTGGTTGTGCAGCCGGTTGGCTGGTACACAGACCCTCTGACCGTTGTCATGCGTGATGACGTGGTGCCGCAACGCGGTGAACGCTTATTCGTGGGCCTGCAACATGCGCGCATCTATCACGGCGATTTGCGCATTGAGAGCCTTGCTCTGGCGCAGTCAGCCTGATAATTTTATAAGCATACCTTTAAGCGGCCGCAAGGCCGTTTTTTTATTGGGAAAAATCGCGCAATGATACTTGAACAGACCATTGGCCATACGCCGTTGGTGCGTTTGCAGCACACCGGGCTGAATAACGGCAGTGAAATTTGGGTAAAACTGGAAGGCAATAACCCGGCTGGCTCAGTAAAGGACCGTGCCGCGTTATTTATGATCACTCAGGCTGAAAAACGCGGTGATATCGCACCTGGCGATACACTAATTGAAGCGACCAGTGGCAATACGGGTATTGCACTGGCGATGATTGCAGCCATGAAAGGCTACAAGATGAAGCTGCTGATGCCGGCCAATATGAGCCTGGAACGCAAAGCAGCTATGCAGGCCTATGGCGCAGAGCTGATTCTGGTGAGCCGGGAGCAGGGCATGGAAGGTGCGCGGGAACTGGCTCAGAACATGGCAGACAATGGCGAGGGTAAGATTCTCGACCAGTTTAATAACCCGGATAACCCGCTGGCACATTTCACCACTACCGGTCCGGAGATCTGGCAGCAGACAGAAGGGAAAATTACCCATTTTGTTTCCAGTATGGGTACCACCGGTACTATTACAGGCACGGCCCGTTATTTAAAAAGCCAGTCTGGTACTGTGCGTATTGTTGGCCTGCAACCGGAAGAAGGGAGCAGCATTCCCGGTATTCGCCGCTGGCCAGCAGAGTGGATGCCAGGTATTTTTGATGCGTCTTTGGTTGACCAGGTGCTGGATATAAACCAGATTGACGCGGAAAACACCATGCGCAAACTTGCTGCAACAGAAGGGCTGTTCTGTGGTGTTAGCTCTGGCGGGGCGGTGACAGGGGCATTGCGGGTTGCCAGTGAGAACCCAAATGCTCTGGTGGTGGCTATTATTTGTGACCGCGGCGACCGTTATCTGTCCACCGGTGTGTTTGGTGAAGAGCACTACACACAAGGTGCCGGGATTTGAGTTTCCCCTTTGGGCATAAAAAAACGGCACCCATGAGGTGCCGTTTTTACAGAACAGGCCTGGTTATTTTTTGATGCGGATAACCGGGGTTTCGCCCACAGTTACAGAACCAGTCAGTTTCACCAACTCTTTGATTTCATCCATATTAGAGATGACAACCGGAGTCAGTGTAGATTTCGCTTTTTCTTCCAACAGCGGCAGATCGAATTCGATGACAGTGTCACCGGCTTTCACGCGCTGACCTTCTTCAGCAATACGTTTGAAACCTTCGCCTTTCAGTTCGACAGTGTCGATACCGAAGTGGACGAACAGTTCGATGCCAGAGTCAGATTCAATAGAGAAGGCATGGTTAGTTTCAAAAATTTTGCCGATAGTGCCGTCAACCGGAGCAACCATTTTGTTACCATTCGGTTTGATAGCAATACCATCACCCACAATTTTTTCAGCAAACACCACATCCGGTACATCTTCGATGTTTACGATTTCACCAGACAGCGGAGCAATAATCTCAATAGTTCCGGTATCTTTTTTATCATCGGAAACCAGAGATTTCAGTTTATCAAACAAACCCATGATCTTCTCCTAAGCAGTAATTGGGCCGCATCTCGTGGATTAGCAGATAGTTTTTTCTTCAATGAACTTGTTAACCAGCTTCATTAACTCGTCCGTAGTCGGTTGAGCAAGAGCCTGCTCTGCTAAAACCTTGGCATCTTCGAAGTTCGTGTTACGAATAATCTTCTTGATGCGCGGGATAGAAATGGAACTCATACTGAATTCGTCGAGGCCCATCCCCAGCAACAGAAGTGTAGCACGTTCATCGCCAGCAAGCTCGCCACACATACCTGTCCACTTACCTTCTGCATGAGATGCATCAATAACTTGCTTGATCAGGTTCAGTACAGACGGTGACATCGGCTGGTAAAGATGTGAAATCATATCATTACCACGGTCAACCGCCAGAGTATACTGCGTTAAATCGTTGGTACCGATACTAAAGAAATCGACTTCTTTCGCCAGATGGCGGGCAATGGTTGCCGCAGCAGGTGTTTCCACCATTACGCCGATTTCAATATTTTCATTAAATGCTTTGTCTTCAGCACGCAGCTCGTCTTTGTAAGACTCCAGAGCGGCACGCAGTTCGCGCACTTCCTCAACGGAAATAATCATTGGGAACATGATGCGCAGTTTGCCGAAAGCAGAAGCACGCAGAATGGCACGCAACTGGTCACGCAAAATTTCGCGACGATCCAGAGCGATACGTACTGCACGCCAACCAAGGAATGGGTTCTCTTCTTTCGGGAAGTTCATGTAAGGCAGCTCTTTATCGCCACCGATGTCCATGGTACGAACAATTACAGCCTGGTCGCCACATGCCAGAGCAACGGCTTTATAGGCTTCAAATTGTTCGTCTTCAGTGGGCAGTGCGTCACGGTCCATGAACAGGAATTCAGTACGGTACAGGCCAACACCTTCCGCGCCATTGCGTTCAGCACCCGCGACATCACGCACAGTACCGATGTTGGCACAGACTTCTACCTGGTGGCCATCAAGAGTGATAGCAGGCAGGTCTTTCAGTTTTGCCAGCTCAGCTTTTTCTTCAGCAACCTGAGCCTGAGCTGCGCGCAATGCTTCGATCTCTTCGTTGTCCGGGTTAACGTAAACTTTGTTGTTTACTGCATCCAGAACCAGATAATCGCCATTTTTAACCTGAGTGGTTACATCGCCAGTACCCACAATGGCAGGCAGTTCCAGAGAACGCGCCATGATAGAAGTATGGGAAGTACGGCCACCTAAATCGGTAATAAAGCCGAGGACCTTCTTCAGGTTTAACTGTGCAGTTTCTGACGGAGTCAGATCAGTGGCAACCAGGATAACTTCGTCCTGAATTGAACTTAAATCGATGATAGCCAGGCCCAGAATGTTACGCAGCAAACGCTTACCGATATCACGAACGTCTGCAGCACGTTCTTTGAGGTATTCGTCGTCCAGCTCTTCCAGGGCGGTAGCCTGACCTTCGATAATTTCGTTAGCTGCTGCATCAGCAGTAACCAGTTTATCTTTAATCAGGGCTATGATTTCCTGCTCCAGCTCCTCATCTTCCAGCAACATAATGTGGCCTTCGAAGATGGCTTCTTTTTCTTCACCAAACGTTTCGCCAGCCTTGATTTTGATGGCTTCTAACTGTGCCGCAGCTTGTGCGCGGCCATTCAGAAAGCGCTCAACTTCCTGGTCGACTTTGTCGGCAGAAATCTTTTTCCGGTCGATGACAATCTCATCTTCTTTCAGAAGCAGCGCTTTACCAAAAGCAATACCCGGGGATGCTAAAATGCCTGAAATCATAACCCTACCTTACTTGTGACTGATATAGAGAATTCGCTCGAATAACAAAAACTTATTCGAGTTCCGCCATCAGTTTAACCAGATGTTCAACTGCTTTTTGTTCGTCGTCGCCTTCAGCAGAGATGGTAACAACGGTGCCCTGAGTCAGACCCAGAGTTTGCAGCTTGAACAGGCTTTTAGCGCTGGCGCTTTTGCCATTGGAAGTCACAGTGATTTCGGCGTTAAAGCTTTTTGCTTCTTTAACAAACTGGGCGGCAGGGCGGGTGTGAAGACCGTTCGGAGCGGTAATAGTAACTTCTTGCTGGAACATTGTTTTTCCCCAACTTATAGGTTTAGTGTCTGGATCTAAAGTAGAGCCGTGTGGCATAACTTTAGCTTGTATCTGTCGCTTGCGCGTAGACAAACCGTGTCAAAAGCAGAAAAGCGCTAAATAGCGCTGGCTGGCTGCCCTGCACATCGCTCGTCTGAAACATTATGTATTATGCCGCTAATGTGTAACCTGTAACAAATCAGTAAATCGATTCAGCAAGCCAGATCACGCATTAGCGATTAATTTCGAGCTTCGAAATAAAGTTGCAGGTTAAATACCAGACCCGGGCAAATGAAGCAATGCCGGGTAGCGTAAAAATTTGAACTGTGCCACAAAAAAGCACCCAACCGGGTGCTTTTTTGTTCATTTTGCCTGGACTGGCATCACTGTTGCAATTCTTTCTCTGTGAACAAGTCTGCAAACAATGCTGTGCTGAGATAACGCTCGCCGGATGAAGGAAGAATAACAACAATATTCTTGTTGATAAAGGCTTCATCTTCCTGAAGCTTCAACGCAGCCGCAACAGCCGCACCAGAAGAGATACCTGCAAGGATACCTTCTTCTTCCATCAGACGGCGTGCGGTGGAGATAGCTTCGTCGTTAGTGATGGTTACCACTTTATCGACCAGTTTCAGGTCGAGGTTGCCCGGAATAAAGCCAGCACCAATACCCTGGATTTTATGCGGACCTGGTTTGATTTCATCGCCAGCCAGCGCCTGGGTGATAACCGGAGAATCAGTTGGCTCTACCGCCACGCTGATAAGGTCTTTCTTACCTTTGGTGTTTTTGATGTAACGCGTTACACCGGTCAGTGTACCGCCGGTGCCCACACCTGCGATAAACACATCAACCTGGCCGTCGGTATCTTCCCAGATTTCCGGCCCCGTCGTTTTTTCATGAATTTCTGGGTTTGCCGGGTTACTGAACTGCTGCAAAAGCAGGTATTTTTCTGGGTTGCTGGCAACAATTTCTTCTGCTTTCTGAATGGCGCCTTTCATCCCTTTAGGGCCTTCGGTCAGCACCAGGTTGGCGCCCAGCGCTTTGAGCAGCTTACGGCGTTCAATACTCATGCTTTCAGGCATAGTCAGCGTTAACTTGTAACCACGGGCAGCTGCAACGTAAGCCAGTGCAATACCGGTGTTACCACTGGTAGGCTCAACCAGTTCAACGCCGGGTTTCAGTACACCGCGTTTTTCGGCATCCCAAATCATATTGGCACCGATACGGCATTTCACGCTAAAGCTCGGGTTGCGGGATTCGACTTTAGCCAGAATTTTACCGTTACCGATGCGGTTGAGGCGAACTAACGGCGTATGACCAATCGTCAGTGAGTTGTCTTCATAAATCTTACTCATAGCCAGTCCTTAACTGTATGAAATTTGGGAACCGTCCCAGCATACCTTCTCAGTATCGCGGGTGAAGGACGGATTTCGCATATCTATATTCAGATGAGAAATAATAACCAGCAGGATGGAATAAAGGATGGCATAAGTTGCCCTGAGTGCAAACGTGTCGCGCAGGGATTATTGCCGGGCTGAAACTGGCCCACACCATAGTGGGCCACGAAAACCGTTTTATTGCGCTGAAGGCCAGCGGCCATGCTTAGTGCGATACTGATCAACCCACATTGCCGTAGCACCACATACTGCAACCGGCATAATAACCAGGTTAAGCACCGGCACCAGAGTGCACAGGCTGACCAAACCACCAAATTGCATATTCATGACTTTCCGCTTGCGCAGAGCCACTCGCATCTCTTTAAAAGGTACTTTGTGGTTATCGAAAGGGTAGTCACAGTACTGGATTGAAAGCATCCAGGCACTAAACAAAAACCACAATACGGGGGCGACAGTTTGGCCTATTCCCGGAATCAGGTAGAGCAATAACAGGACAATTGCCCGGGGTAAATACCAGGCCAGCTTTTGCCATTCGCGCTTCATGATGCGCGGGACATCTTTGGCGATATCTAACAAGCCGGCATCAGGTGGAGTATTGCCAGTCAGGCGGGCTTCCAGTTGTTCGGCCAGCAATCCATTAAAAGGTGCGGCTATCCAGTTGGCTATAGTTGAAAAAAAGTAGCCAAAAATAAGCAAAATAGAGATGACAGCCAGCGGCCAGAGTAAATAGCTCAGCCATTGTAACCAGTTGGGAACATGGCTCAGAAGGGCAGGTATCCACTGGTCAAGCCGGGTAAACAGCCAGCCAAATGCGGCGCCCATCAACACTATATTTACCAGTAAAGGCATAAAAACGAACCGGCGAATGCCAGGTGCAGTGATGAGTTTCCATCCTTGCGAGAAGTAAAAAATGCCGCTACGTGAAGCCGCAGGGGATGATGAAACCATATTGGTCAGTACTCCTTGAGTCATCCGGATTATATCGCCCGTGTATCATAACCCTGAAACCGGCTCAGACTTCAAGCCGTCGAATTCCTAAGGTGATATGGACTAAGCTGAAAAATTTGCGTGCAGGGTAGCAGGATGAATCTGAGAATGGTCGAAAAAACAGCAAAGAACACGTTTTATTTCATCTTTCTGTCTGGAAAAACACGCCTGCACTTGCACTTGTTGTGATGGACAAATACTCTTAGTGAGTAAATGTTTGCCGCTGTGGCAAGGTGTTAGAACAACCGAGAATATAATGATGCAGGATTTGCGTCTGATATTAATCATTGTTGGTGCGATTGCGATTATTGCGTTACTGGTCCATGGGTTGTGGACCAGCCGTAAAGAGCGCTCTTCCGTGTTCCGCGATCGCCCTTTAAAACGGATGAAGTCGTTGCATGACGACGAAGACAGTGAAAATTACGACGACGAGGAAGAAGAAGGTGTCGGCGAGGTTCGTGTTCACCGGGTAACCCCTGAGCACCACAATGAGCCTGTAGCACCACCCACACCTCAGCATAACTATCAGCCGCCTTATGAGTCGGCACAACCTCGTCGCCAGCCTCCAGCGCAGCAGCCACCTGCGCCTCAGGCAGAGAAAGAACCTGAAATACGCGAGCCAGTCGTGCATCACGCTCAGCCTGTCACTCATGCTCAGCCAGCGCCGGAGCCCGTGCGCCATCCGCAACTACAGAAACACGTTGATGTGGAAGTCTCGCATTACCGTGAGCCGGCGCCTGTTCATCGTGAACCGGAACAGGCACCTCAGGCAGAACCCGCTCCGCAGCCGGTACAGCAGCAACACTCTGCACCACAGCCTGAAGCTAAATCGCAAACGAAAGAAGCTGTCATTATTATGAACGTGTCTTCCCATACCGGGGGGCAGTTTAATGGTGAGGCATTGCTGAACAGTATTCAGCAGGCGGGCTTCCAGTTTGGCGAAATGAATATTTTCCACCGGCACCTCAGCCCGGATGGTAGTGGCCCTGTTCTGTTCAGCCTGGCAAACATGGTAAAACCCGGCTCATTCAGCCTTGATGAAATGTCCACGTTCATGACTCCGGGCGTGACTATTTTTATGCAGGTTCCTTCTTACGGCGATGCCTCGCAAAACTTCAAGCTGATGCTTCAGTCTGCGCAACACATTGCAGATGAAATGGGCGGAGTAGTGATGGATGACCAACGCCGGATGATGACGCCACAGAAACTGCGCGAGTATCAGGACCTGATTCGCGAAGTTAAAGAGGCCAACGCGTAACCTTTTCGCTTTTCTTAACAAGGCCCCCGCTAGTCGGGGGTTTTTTATATTGATGGTGTGTTATGGAACCTATCGAACAAAAACTCAATCAACTGCGAACCACTCTTCGCCATCACGAATACCTTTATCACGTTATGGATGCCCCGGAAGTTCCGGATGCCGAATATGATCGGCTGATGCGTGAATTACGTGAACTGGAAAGCGCACACCCTGAAAAAGTAACCCCTGACTCCCCTACCCAGCGAGTTGGAGCTGCACCGTTAACTGCTTTTACTCAGGTCACTCATGAAGTTCCCATGCTTTCGCTGGACAACGTATTCGATGAAGAGAGCTTCCTGGCTTTCAATAAACGTATCCGCGACCGCCTGAGTGACACCCAGGACGTTGTGTACTGCTGTGAACTGAAACTGGACGGTCTGGCTGTCAGTTTGCTGTATGAAAATGGTGTGCTGGTTCAGGCGGCGACCCGTGGTGATGGTACTACCGGGGAAAATATTACCGCAAATGTCAAAACTATCCGCGCCATTCCGTTGCGCCTGCAGGGCGACAACATTCCTGCACGCGTGGAAGTGCGTGGTGAAGTCTTCTTACCACAGGCTGGTTTCGAGAAAATTAATGATGAAGCGCGTCGCACTGGCGGGAAAGTGTTTGCTAACCCGCGTAATGCAGCAGCCGGTTCATTACGCCAGCTTGATTCCCGTATTACCGCGAAGCGGCCACTTACTTTCTTCTGCTATGGCGTGGGTGTGCTTGAAGGTGGTGAACTTCCTGCGAGCCATATGGCGCGTTTGCAACAGTTTAAAGCCTGGGGCTTGCCTGTAAGCGACCGCATTCGGTTGTGTGATTCGCCGGAAGCTGTACTGGCGTTTTATCGTCATGTCGAAGAAATTCGCCCCCACCTTGGTTTTGATATCGATGGTGTGGTGATTAAAGTGGATTCTCTTGCGCAGCAAGAACAACTGGGGTTTGTGGCACGAGCTCCACGCTGGGCTGTGGCATTTAAATTCCCGGCCCAGGAACAGATGACGACGGTGCGTGATGTCGAGTTTCAGGTAGGGCGTACAGGGGCAATCACTCCGGTGGCTCGCCTTGAGCCGGTACAGGTTGCCGGGGTGCTGGTCAGCAATGCTACGTTGCACAATGCCGATGAAATCGAACGTCTGGGCCTGAGAATTGGCGACACCGTGGTTATTCGCCGCGCAGGTGATGTAATTCCACAGGTTGTGAACGTAGTGCTCTCAGAACGCCCGGAAGAGACCCGTGAAATTGAGTTCCCGACGCACTGCCCGGTGTGTGGCTCAGATGTCGAACGGGTTGAAGGCGAAGCTGTAGCGCGTTGTACTGGTGGGCTGATTTGTGCCGCACAACGTAAAGAAGCACTGAAGCATTTTGTGTCGCGTCGTGCACTGGATGTTGATGGCATGGGCGATAAAATTATCGACCAGTTGGTGGAAAAAGAGTACATCGATAACCCGGCTGACCTGTTCACGTTGTCTGCCGGAAAACTTACCGGTCTTGACCGCATGGGGCCGAAATCGGCGCAAAATGTAATTAATGCACTGGAAAAAGCAAAACAAACCACCTTTGCCCGTTTCCTGTATGCGTTGGGGATTCGCGAAGTTGGCGAAGCAACAGCGGCAGGTCTTGCTGCGCATTTTGGCACACTGGAGGCGCTAATGGCGGCTTCGGTTGAGCAGTTGCAGCAAGTCCCGGATGTCGGCATTGTGGTTGCCACTCATGTGCACAACTTTTTCCTGGAACAGCGCAACCGGGATGTCATTGAACAACTGATTCATAAAGCGGGTATTAGCTGGCCAGACCCGGTAGTGGTGAAGCCTGAAGAGATAGACAGCCCCTTCGCCGGGAAAACAGTCGTGCTTACTGGCTCGCTAAGCCAAATGTCCCGTGATGACGCCAAAGCGCGCCTGGCGGCATTGGGGGCTAAAGTCAGTGGCAGTGTTTCGAAGAAAACCGACCTGGTGATTGCCGGTGAAGCAGCAGGTTCCAAGTTGCAGAAAGCACAGGAGCTTGGCATTGAGGTTATTGATGAAGCCGAAATGCTCCGTTTATTGGGTGTATAACAATGGATAAAGCCCAACTGGTTGAGGTTGCCAATACGGTGATGCCGTTTGGCAAATACAAAGGGCGGGTTCTGATTGACCTGCCTGAGGAGTATTTGTTGTGGTTTGCCCGCAAGGAAGCTTTTCCTGCCGGGCAACTGGGTGAACTGATGTCGCTGGCACTGTTGATTAAAACTGAAGGGCTGACATCTCTGGTTCAGCCCTTACGCCGCCCTCGCTAACCTTCCATGACCGGGCGGGCTGCTTCCTGGCTCGCCTGCTGCATTTCCTGCTCTGCTTTGCGTTTATAACGGCGCGCCAGCATAGCGCATACCATTAACTGGATCTGGTGAAACAACATCAGTGGCAGCACCATGATCCCAACAGTTGCGGCTGGAAACAGAATATTTGCCATGGGAATACCATTTGCCAGGCTCTTTTTCGAACCACAGAACACAATGGTGATTTCATCCGCTTTATTAAACCCGGCACGGCGGGCAACCTGAATATTCACGAAGATAACAATAGCCAGTAATACCAGGCTGCTGCCGATAATAAACAGCAGGCTGCCCAACCCCACCTGGTGCCAGATACCGTGGGTTACGGCTTCGCTGAATGCGGTGTAAACCACCAGTAATATGGAAGTCTGGTCTGTTTTGCCAATCCATTTTTTATGGCGGGTAACAAAGCCGGCTGTCAGTGGGCGAGACAAGTGTCCCAGAACAAAAGGCAGTAACAATTGCAGCATAATTGAACCCACCTGGTGCAGGGTGGAACCACTTGAGCCGTGTACATTCATCACCAAACCGACCAGTAACGGCGACAGGAATATCCCTAATAGACTGGATGCTGAAGCGGAACAGACTGCCGCAGCAACATTACCGCCAGCCAGCGAAGTAAACGCGATAGCGGATTGGACTGTGGCGGGCAGAATACACAGGTAGAGAAAACCGTTATACAACTCCGGGCTGACTGGAAAGGGAGCCCACCAGGCAAATAACACGCCCAGTATTGGGAATAAGACGAACGTGCTGCACATTACCCACAGGTGCAAACGCCAGTGGCTGCCGCCGGCCATAATCGCTTCGCGGGAAAGCTTGGCACCATGCATAAAAAACAGCAGGGCAATTGCCGCATTAGTCAGACCATCGAAAAAGCCCACATAAAGCCCTTGTGCAGGCAAAAAGGTGGCTAACAGCACTGTACATACCAGTGTCAGTGTAAAAGGGTCGAGTATGCGCAGTATTTTCATCAGGATAACCTTCTTAATATTTAATGCCTTGCACATAGTGGCAAAGCAATGAGAACGCAAAGCTAACAGTCAGGATTGTGCCGGGTTATCTTTAAGAAATAAAATTGATTGGTTTCATGAATTCATGAGGAAGTTAAATGAATTATACTCTGCGCCAGTTACGTATCTTCGTGGCGGTTGCCCGTACCCAGAGTTTTAGCCGTGCCGGGGAAGAAATTGGCCTGAGCCAGTCGGCTGTCAGCCATAGTGTTAAAGAACTCGAGCTGGCGCTGGAAGTAAAATTGCTGGACCGAACCACCCGCGAAGTGGTCCTGACTGAAGCCGGGCAACAAATGGCGATGCGCCTGTCACGCGTGCTGGATGAGCTGCACAGTGTGTTACTCGACAGCCGTGCTCACAGTTACACCTTAAGCGGCATTGTCAGAGTGGCTGCCAGCCAGACGATTTCAGCACACCTAATGCCGCAGTCTATCGCACAAAGCCAGCGGCAATTTCCCGACATCACCTTCATGCTGCATGACCGCCCGCAACAGTGGGTGCTGGAAAGTGTGCGCCAGGGGGAAGTTGATTTCGGCATTGTGATTGATCCCGGGCCAGTCACTGATTTGCTGTGTACCACAGTGCTATCAGAACCGTTTTTTTTATTGTGCCGCCGTGACAGCGCACTCAACCAGAAAGCCAATATTCTCTGGCAGGATCTGGCAGGGCAGGCTCTGGTTTTGCAGGACTATGCTTCCGGCAGCCGGCCACTCATTGACGCGGCGTTTGCCGGGCAAAATATTGAACCACATATTGTTCAGCAAATAGGGCACCCGGCAACACTTTTCCCAATGGTTGAGGCGGGTATTGGTATCAGTATTTTGCCTGCGCTGGCACTGCCACTTCCGGGTGGAGACTCACTGGTTGTCAGGCAACTCAGGCCGGTTATTGAGCGAAAAATTATGCTGATTCGGCGTAAGAATCGCTCATTATCAGCTGCCGCCGAGGCAATTTGGTCGGTGATTGCAGAGCAGGCCTGTCAGCTTGACCAGGCCCGGGAAAACGATCCTTTGTATCAACCAGGATCGGGTTAAACGTAAATATCAATCTTGTTTGTAGCAGAAGGATAATTTACGCCTTCAGCCTTTTTCTCCGCCTGAACCTGATTCTGGGTCTGGTTTTGAGTCTGGCTGTTTGCCGCTTTTTGAGCCTGTTGCTGCTCAAGCTGCGCCAGTTGCGCTTGCAACATTTCGATTTCGGACTGGATAAGCTCCTGTTGCTTCTCTTTCGTATCTGCATCTGCATCAGAGCTGGACAGATCTTTCAGCTGTTGCGTGAGTTGAGTGATCTGCTGACGAATTCGACTGATTTGCCCCGATACATCACTACCGGATGAACCCGATGAACTGTAGCTACTCTGCACAGCTGACGTCACAGACGAGCTGATGGTGGACATTTTTTTCTCCTTTTTTTCGCAATAACCAGAATGAATATCGGCATTCTGCCTCTGAGCTTGAGTTATCTGGTTTCAGAGCTTGCGTGGGGAAGGGGAAAACAACCTGCCACCAGTACGGCTGAGTCGCTTTTACAGCTGCTTATTCCGGGCTTTTTCCATCATGACCGGGTAAAACTGCCAGAACAAGGTTTCCAGTTGCGGGTAACAGGTATCCAAATCCTGCCAGGAGTCACGCAAACTCGCCAGGCGCGGGCGGCGATTAGCCATCCCATTCAGCACTGAAGCAATAAACCCCATATCACTGTAGCGTTCCAGCCAGCGCTCAGCCCAAAGATACTGGTTAAGGTTAACAAAACGCTCTGGTGAATCTGGCAATACAGGGGTAATGGTTTCCCGTGCGTGATCAATAAAATCAGTCAGTGCAAATTGGGGCGATAGCTGAGCCCAATGGCGGGAAAGAAAGTGATCCCACATGACATCCAGACTGACAGGCGCAACCCGGCGGGTTTGCGGGCGAAACCACGAACAGGCCAGCTTCACTTCAGGCAAGTTATCGGTAAAAACATCAATACGCCGGTGCAGGTGAATACCTGCTGATAATGCAGGCGAATAAATACCATCTGGCTTACCGCGAACAAAATCAGCCATCAAATTACCAGGCAGCGAACTCTCGGCGAGGTGCGCCAGGTGTAAATGTGCAAGAAAATTCATAACACCACTCTGTAACGGATTTGCGGCTGGTGGTTGCAGGGAAACGCCCCTGGCACTAGACTAAGCCGCCTGTTTTTAAGTCTAAGTGAAGAGCCATGCGTGTTGCCGATTTTTCTTTTGAATTACCCGAATCTTTAATTGCCCACTACCCACAAGCCCAGCGCAGTGCCTGCCGGTTACTGTCCCTGGACGGGCCGACGGGTGCTCTCACGCACGGTACTTTCACCGACTTGCTCGATAAACTCAACCCCGGTGATTTACTGGTGTTCAATAACACCCGCGTGATCCCGGCTCGTTTATTTGGCAAAAAAGCCAGTGGTGGCAAAATTGAATTGCTGGTTGAACGGATGCTGGATGAGCACCGTGTGTTGGCACATATTCGGGCATCCAAAGCCCCGAAACCTGGCGCAGAGCTGTTGCTGGGAGATGACGAGAGCATTAAAGCAACCATGGTGGCACGCCATGATGCATTATTCGAAGTGGTATTTGAAGAAAGCCGCCCGGTACTGGATATCTTAAACCAGATTGGGCATATGCCGTTGCCGCCGTATATCGACCGGCCAGATGAAGAAGCAGATAAAGAACTTTATCAGACGGTATACAGCGAGCGCCCGGGGGCTGTCGCGGCGCCTACTGCAGGCCTGCACTTTGATGAGCCTTTGTTGGCGGCGTTGCGTGAGAAAGGCGTGGAAATGGCCTTTGTCACGTTACATGTGGGGGCGGGGACTTTCCAGCCAGTGCGGGTGGACAGCATCGAAGACCACATTATGCATTCCGAATATGCCGAAGTGCCGCAAGAAGTCGTTGATGCCGTTCTGGCCGCTAAAGCGCGTGGTAACCGGGTGATTGCCGTAGGTACCACCTCTGTGCGCTCACTGGAAAGTGCGGCCACGGCAGCAAAAGAGGCGCTGATTGCGCCTTTCTTCGGCGACACTCAAATCTTTATTTACCCGGGTTACCAGTATCAGGTCATCGATGCGCTGATTACCAACTTCCACTTACCCGAATCCACTCTGATTATGCTGGTTTCTGCTTTTGCGGGTTACCAGCACACCATGCATGCCTACCATGAGGCTGTAAAATCCGAGTATCGCTTTTTTAGCTATGGGGATGCGATGTTTATCACGTACAATCCCGAAGCCATTAATGAACGGCCAGGGAAATAACCTGTAGTAAGGTTCCTGGTGTTTTGCCAGCCAGACGCTTCGCGTAGTGCTATGCGGAGCGTTTTTGTCTCTGGCGGGCCTTGCCTGAAACCAGGCGAAAAATGACAGCCCACAAGCAGCGATACTGCTGTGGTTGATTAACCATCAGACTGTTTCTCTGATGCGGAGGATATGTGAAATTTGAATTAAAAAACACCGATGGCCGTGCCCGCCGCGGTAAATTGGTGTTCGAACGTGGGGTAGTGGAAACCCCTGCATTTATGCCTGTTGGCACTTATGGCACGGTAAAAGGTATGACACCGGAAGAAGTCGAAGCCACTGGTGCACAAATTATTTTGGGCAATACCTTTCACCTGTGGCTGCGTCCTGGCCAGGAAATTATGAAACTGCATGGCGATTTACATGACTTCATGCAGTGGAAAGGCCCGATCCTGACAGATTCCGGTGGTTTCCAGGTATTCAGCCTCGGCGACATTCGCAAGATAACTGAAGACGGTGTGCATTTCCGTAATCCGATCAACGGCGATCCGATTTTCCTCGATCCAGAAAAATCAATGGAAATTCAGTATGATCTCGGTTCTGATATCGTGATGATCTTTGATGAATGTACGCCTTACCCGGCCGACTGGGATTATGCGAAACGCTCCATGGAAATGTCACTGCGCTGGGCGAAGCGTAGCCGCGACCGTTTTGATTCCCTCGGGAACAAAAACGCGTTATTTGGCATCATTCAGGGCAGTGTTTACGAAGATTTACGAGATATCTCCGTTAAAGGACTGGTAGAGATAGGTTTTGATGGCTACGCTGTCGGCGGCCTGGCAGTGGGTGAGCCAAAAGCAGATATGCACCGTATTCTGGAACATGTTTGCCCACAAATTCCTGCGGATAAACCTCGCTACCTGATGGGTGTCGGGAAACCGGAAGATCTGGTGGAAGGCGTTCGTCGCGGTATTGATATGTTCGACTGTGTCATGCCGACACGTAATGCGCGTAATGGCCACTTGTTTGTGACCAATGGTGTGGTGAAAATCCGCAATGCGAAGTACAAGAGTGATACTGGTCCGCTGGATGAAGAGTGTGATTGCTACACCTGTCGCAATTATTCACGCGCGTACTTGCATCATCTTGATCGTTGCAACGAAATACTGGGTGCTCGTCTCAATACAATTCATAACCTGCGCTACTATCAGCGTTTAATGGCTGGTTTACGGCAGGCTATTGAAGAGGGTAAATTAGAGCACTTCGTTGTGGATTTTTACCAACGTCAGGGTAAGCCCGTTCCACCTTTGAATGTTGATTAATTAAATAAATGAGGGATTTTTAATGAGCTTTTTTATTTCTGATGCGGTAGCGGCAACTGGTGCGCCTGCTCAGGGCAGCCCGATGTCACTGATTCTGATGCTGGTGGTATTCGGCCTGATTTTCTATTTCATGATTCTGCGCCCACAGCAAAAACGTACTAAAGACCATAAAAAACTGATGGACTCTATCGCGAAAGGCGATGAAGTGCTGACTAATGGCGGGCTGGTAGGTCGTGTAAACAAAGTGGGCGAAAATGGCTATATTTCCATTGCGCTGAACGATACCACTGAAGTTGTTATCAAACGTGACTTTGTCGCAGCTGTCCTGCCGAAAGGCACTATGAAGGCGCTGTAATCTTCTGTTTTCCCAAAGGGAACTGCCGTGTTAAACCGTTATCCTTTGTGGAAGTATATTATGCTGGTCGTCGTACTTATCGTCGGCCTGCTGTATGCGCTTCCCAACCTTTATGGCGAGGATCCGGCTGTTCAGATCACTGGTGCGCGCGGTGCCGCCGCCAGTGAGAAAACGCTGGACCAGGTCCTGTCTGAATTTAAAAAAGATAATATCACCGCGAAATCTGTGGCGTTGGAACAAGGAGCGATTCTTGCCCGCTTTGATTCAACAGATACCCAGTTACGCGCCAGGGAAGCACTGGTAAGTGCATTAGGCGATCAATATGTTGTCGCGCTGAACCTTGCGCCAGCCACACCGCGCTGGCTGTCTGCCATTTCTGCAGAGCCGATGAAACTCGGTCTTGATTTACGTGGTGGCGTACACTTCCTGATGGAAGTGGATATGGATACTGCGCTGGGCAAACTGCAGGAACAGAATATTGATACACTGCGTAGTGATTTGCGTACCAAAAATATTCCTTACTCCAGTGTACGCAAAACCGATAACTACGGGCTCAGTATTACCTTCCCTAACTCATCCGCACGCGATGAAGCCATTTCTTACCTCACACCGCGCCACCGTGACTTAGTGATTTCCAGCCAGGGTGACAACGGGTTACGTGCAGTAATGAGCGATGACCGTCTGCGTGAAGCCCGTGAGTACGCCGTACAGCAGAACATCAACATTCTGCGTAACCGTGTAAACCAACTGGGTGTTGCGGAGCCGCTGGTTCAACGCCAGGGTTCAGACCGCATTGTGGTTGAGTTGCCCGGGATTCAGGATACCGCGCGTGCAAAAGAAATTCTGGGTGCAACAGCAACGCTGGAATTCCGTCTGGTGAATACCAGTGTGGATCAGGCTGCTGCGGCTGCCGGGCGTATACCGGGTGATTCAGAAGTGAAATATACCCGTGAAGGCCAGCCAATTGTGCTGTACAAACGCGTGATTCTGACCGGTGACCATATCACTGACTCCACGTCGAGCATGGACGAATACAACCAACCGCAGGTGAATATTTCACTGGATAGCGCGGGCGGGAGCATTATGTCTAATTTCACAAAAGATAACATTGGCCGCCCAATGGCGACGCTGTTTGTGGAATACAAAGACAGTGGTAAGAAAGATGCAAATGGTCGCGCCATTCTGGTGAAACAGGAAGAAGTTATCAACGTGGCGAATATTCAGTCGCGTTTGGGTAACAGTTTCCGTATTACCGGGATAAGCAACCCAACAGAAGCTCGCCAGCTTTCACTGCTGTTGCGTGCCGGTGCGTTGATTGCGCCAATCCAGATTGTTGAAGAAAGAACCATTGGGCCAACCCTTGGGATGCAAAACATCCAGCAGGGCCTGGAAGCGTGCCTGGCTGGTTTGGCTATTTCCATCATCTTTATGATTTTCTTCTACAAGAAATTCGGCCTGATTGCGACATCTGCTCTGCTGGCTAACCTGGTGTTAGTTGTCGGGATTATGTCTTTGTTGCCTGGCGCGACACTGACAATGCCTGGTATTGCGGGGATCGTGTTAACCCTTGCGGTGGCCGTCGATGCGAACGTTTTGATTAACGAACGTATTAAAGAAGAAATGAGTAACGGTCGTACAATACAACAGTCCATTGATGAAGGTTACAAAGGTGCGTTCAGCTCGATTTTCGATGCGAACATTACCACTCTTATCAAGGTCATTATCCTGTACGCCGTGGGCACCGGGGCAATCAAGGGCTTTGCAATTACCACTGGTATTGGTGTGGCAACGTCAATGTTTACCGCAATTGTCGGTACCCGCGCCATCGTGAACCTGCTGTATGGCGGCAAACGCGTCAAAAAGCTGTCTATCTGAGGAGTGCGTTGTGGCACAGGAATATACTGTTGAACAATTGAACCACGGCCGTAAAGTCTGGGACTTTATGCGCTGGGATTACCTGGCCTTCGGCATCTCTGGTTTGCTGCTGGTTATTTCCCTGGTTGTAATGGGGGTTCGTGGGTTTAACTGGGGTCTGGATTTCACCGGTGGTACGGTGATTGAAATTAACCTCGAAAAACCTGCAGATATGGATCTGATGCGTTCTGCTCTGCAAAAAGCGGGTTTTGTTGACCCGTTATTGCAAAACTTTGGTAGCAGCCGCGACATCATGGTTCGTATGCCGCCAGTGCATAACGCTAATGGCAGCCAGGAACTGGGTAATAAAGTGGTTAGTGTAATTAATGAAACCACTCACCAACAGGCAACGGTAAAACGTATTGAGTTTGTTGGCCCGAGCGTAGGTGCTGATTTGGCGCAGAAAGGCGGTATGGCATTGTTTGCTGCGCTTATCTGTATCCTTATCTACGTGGGTTTCCGTTTTGAATGGCGTCTGGCTGCCGGGGTTGTTCTGGCACTGGCGCACGACGTGGTTATCACCATGGGGGTTCTGTCTCTGTTTCACATTGAGATAGACCTGACTATTGTGGCCTCGTTGATGTCGGTTATCGGTTATTCACTGAACGATAGCATCGTGGTTTCTGACCGTATTCGTGAAAACTTCCGCAAGATCCGCCGCGGTACACCTTACGAAATTTTTAACGTGTCACTGACCCAGACGCTGCACCGTACTTTGATTACGTCCGGTACCACTTTGATGGTTATTTTGATGCTGTATCTCTTTGGCGGCCCGGTGCTGAAAGGCTTCTCGCTGACCATGTTGATTGGTGTCACCATCGGTACGGCATCATCTATTTATGTGGCTTCTGCGCTGGCTCTGAAACTGGGCATGCGTCGTGAGCATATGCTGCAACAGAAAGTTGAGAAAGAAGGGGCGGATCAACCGCGCATTCTGCCTTAACCCTGCTTTGTTGTTGGCTGGTAAAAACCACGGTGGTTAAACACCGTGGTTTTTTTTGCCTGTTACACCAGGGTTGGCAAGGGGAATAACAAACAGCTTACGCTTGATGAGTGCTGGCTACGGGGAATAAATCCTTTGGCACAGTCTGGTGGTAAACAGAACAGCAGGTAAAAGAAATGAAGTGAAGAATAAATGCGAATTAAAGCTCAGGAGGAAAATCTCACCCCATGCCCGCCTGGCAGGCACAGGGTGAGGGGGAATCACATTCTGTTATCAGAAGTTATAACCCACAACCAGGTAATAGCCCCAGCCAGTTGATTTCACGTTGAAATCACCTTTACCGAAGTTCAAGCCTGCACCATCATCCCATTGGCCGCCGTTATGGAAATAACGGGCAACAACAGAATAATGCCAGTGGTCATAGTTCAGTGCCAGAATGTGGCTGGAAGCAATTGAGTTGCTGGTACGGTTAGGTTCATCACCTAAATCGGAACCCCAGTCAAAGTTGGTGAAACCGATATAAGTCAGCTTACCGCCCCACAGGTCAGTAATCGGAACAAAGTATTTCACTTTGAAGCGATAACCATCCCATTCGTTCTCATTCGCTGCCAGGTAGTTCTGCCATTGGTATTTGGCATAAATGTTCAGAGACAGTCCCATTGGCAGGCCGGTATCGATATCGGTACCTAAACCCATATACCAGGTGCTCTGACGACCAGATTTATTCCGGCCCATATCGTAGATGTAGTTATTGGCAAAATACCACTCTTTGAACGGCCCAAAACTCAGGTCGGTTCCGGTTAGCTTATCGATGGAAAAGCGTGGTTCGATTTCCATAAAAAGCGGGGAGCCGTGGTTCCAGATACCCTGAGAAGTGGAGTTGCCACCAAAGAAGCGGGGTAAATCCACATAGCCATAGAAATCAAAGAAGTCTTTTTTGGCAAAAGCTTCATATTCCAGGTATGTGTCATTACGGAGTTGTGGCCCAAAGCGTGTGTGGTAACTGCCCACCACGTTAACACTCTGATGCCACCAGTCTGAGAGGTATTCACCACTGTTGTCTGCAGCCTGTGCAGATACAGTGTAAGAAAGTGCGACAGCTGCGCCTGCCGCTAAAAGTGTTTTTTTCATGTAGTGACCACTGTTTTAGATGTCGCAAATGCATGGGAAGGCAGTTGCTATTGCCAGATATGTTTGTTTTTTAGCACGTCACAATTCTTATTCTGCCTCACAAATATATGTTTAGTTAATATAACTTGCATAAGCGAAATCGATTGCGTTCACGTTTGTGCTAATAAAACAACGAAATTCTATCTGGTTTAATTTTACAGTCCAATACAAAATACTTTTTGCTGAAGCATTCCTGCAATAAGCTTAAATGTTTGCGTTAAAAATGTGACGTGAATCTCATTATTGTCATGAGTGAGCAGTAGCCGAATGGGGAGGTTGCAGCCAGCGGTATCAATCCGCCAGTGGCTGCAAGAGAATATGTGGTGCTCTATTGGGTGGTATCTGGCGTATCCATGCTGGTGTCAGACGGTGACAATCCATGAATACGGATAAAGCCAACATCGCTGAGTTGGGTGTCTGGCAGGTGAATGGCGAGATCAATGTCAACCGGTGCTGACAGCGCGGCAGGTGCCTGAAATTGCAGTGAGTGGGTATTCACTTGCTGGTAATGCTCAAGTGTGCCAGAGAGCTTTCCCCATACCAGATTGCCGTTAAATGCCGGTAAACCTTTATCACCATCCCGGTGAATATGAATATAAACCGTGACACCATTTCCTGTTGGCCCAACACGGGACAGTGTGAAGGTTAATAACCCCAACTGGCTGGTAAGCCGGGCTGGTGTGTTTGCCCCCGGGATTAACCAGGCGCCTTCAGTTGAGCGGGCATTCAGTGCGTTCTGCCAGGCGACATCCCGGGTTTCTGTTTGCAGTGTGCGCATTTCGTGGCTTAACGTTTGTACGTCCTGGTGCACACTGCTGACTTCGGCCTGAGGTGTGCAACCACTTACCATCAATGTGGTGACCAGGATAAATAGCCCTGACTGGTAACAGGTTTTCATAGGAAAATGATCCATAATAACGAGGTTATGTTCAGGGTAGCGGGCGCGTAATGAAAGGCATAGCGCCTTTATCTCAAATCATCCGGGTTTGTCGTCTGAAAACTCCAGGGTAAACTATCCAACTATTGCAACAATCAATCAGGAAGCCTTATGCATTGCCCATTTTGTTCTGCAGTGGATACGAAAGTCATCGACTCGCGTTTGGTGAGTGAAGGCTCATCTGTGCGGCGTAGGCGGCAGTGTCTGGTATGCAATGAACGCTTCACCACCTTTGAGGTGGCGGAGCTGGTTATGCCGCGCGTAGTGAAAAGTGACAATGTGCGTGAGCCCTTCAACGAAGATAAGTTGCGCAGCGGTATGCAAAAAGCGCTGGAAAAACGGCCCGTGAGCTCAGACGACATTGAAATGGCGCTGAATCATATTAAGTCACAACTCCGGGCTACAGGGGAGCGTGAAGTCCCAAGTAAAATGATTGGTAATCTGGTGATGGACCAGTTACGCAAGCTCGATAAAGTCGCTTATATTCGTTTTGCTTCTGTCTACCGCAGCTTTGAAGATATTCGCGAATTTGGCGAAGAGATTGCCCGCTTACAGGATTAAATAATGCACGATGAAGGCTACATGGCCAGGGCGTTAGAGCTGGCGCGCCGTGGTCGTTTTACCACCCATCCTAACCCTAATGTTGGCTGTGTGATTGTGCGAGATGGTGAAATCGTCGGTGAAGGTTTTCACTACCGTGCAGGCGAACCGCATGCCGAAGTACACGCTTTGCGTATGGCAGGGGATAAAGCTCGCGGCGCAACAGCATATGTTACGCTTGAGCCATGCAGCCATTACGGGCGAACCCCACCTTGTTGTGAAGCTCTGGTCGCTGCAGGTGTCAGCCGGGTTGTTACGGCTATGCAAGACCCAAACCCGCAAGTCGCCGGGCGCGGGTTGTATCATTTACAGCAGGCTGGTGTGGATGTCAGCCATGGGTTAATGAATAGCGAAGCTGAAGGTCTTAACCGTGGTTTTTTAAAACGTATGCGTACTGGTTTCCCCTGGATACAGGTGAAACTTGGGGCGTCACTGGACGGGCGCACAGCTATGTCCAGCGGGGAAAGCCAGTGGATTACTTCACCGCAATCACGCCGTGATGTGCAGCGTTTGCGTGCGCAGAGTGCCGCTATTCTTTCCAGCAGCGCGACAGTTCTGGCTGATGACCCTGCGCTGACTGTTCGCTGGCAGGAACTTGGCGCTGATACACAACGTATTTATCCTCAATCGGCTTTGCGCCAGCCTGTTCGGGTGATTATCGACAGCCATAACCGCGTGACTCCGGCTCACCAGCTTATCAGCCAGCCAGGGCAAACCTGGCTTGCCAGAACAACAGCGGATACACAACCATGGCCGGAGGCGGTGGAGCAGTTAGTGTTACCTGAACATAAAGGGCATCTGGATTTAGTCGCTTTGATGATGCAACTGGGCCAGCGCCAAATTAATAGTGTGTGGGTGGAAGCCGGCGCACAACTCTCCGGCGCATTATTACAGGCAGGCCTGGTGGATGAGCTGATTGTCTATATGGCGCCAAAACTGCTGGGCAATGATGCTCGTGGGCTGTGCGCATTACCGGGGCTGACCATGCTGGCCGATGCGCCACAGCTGGTTTTCAGCCAGGTTCGCCAGGTTGGGCCAGACCTCTGCCTGCATTTGGTGCCTGATACCAGTCACTGAGTCAGGAATATGCGCTTTGCCAGAATGCCAGCAAAGAGATGGCATTCAGTGCATAAGGCGCATAAAAGTAAGCAGTGCCTGAAAGATTATGATAAAATCCGCCCCCCTGCGGGGGCCACACAAAACTCGTAAGGAAGAGTATGAACATTATTGAAGCTACCGTTGCTACCCCGGACGCTCGCGTCGCCATCACAATCGCGCGTTTTAACAACTTCATCAACGACAGCCTGCTGGACGGTGCCATCGACGCCCTGAAACGTATTGGTCAGGTAAAAGATGAAAATATCACCGTGGTTTGGGTCCCGGGTGCGTATGAGCTGCCTCTGGCTGCTGGCGCACTGGCGAAAACCGGCCGTTATGACGCGGTTGTTGCTCTGGGTACTGTTATCCGTGGCGGTACTGCCCATTTTGAATATGTTGCAGGTGGTGCAAGCACTGGCTTGTCTCATGTCGCGCAGGATAGCGAAATTCCGGTAGCCTTCGGTGTTCTGACTACCGAAAGTATTGAGCAGGCAATTGAGCGTGCTGGTACGAAAGCCGGTAATAAAGGTGCAGAAGCTGCCCTGACCGCGCTCGAAATGATCAATGTATTGAAAGCCATTAAGGCCTGATTTTTTTAGTAAGGGGAATTCCGTGAAACCTGCTGCTCGTCACCGCGCCCGTGAGTGTGCCGTCCAGGCGCTTTACTCCTGGCAGTTGTCCCAGAACGACATCGCAGATGTTGAATACCAGTTCCTGGCGGAACAGGACGTGAAAGATGTCGACGTCATGTACTTCCGTGAACTGCTGGCCGGGGTGGCGAATAACAGCGCATATCTCGACGAGCTTATGAAGCCTGTATTATCTCGCCAGCTCGAAGAGTTGGGGCAGGTGGAAAAAGCGGTACTGCGTATTGCGTTGTTTGAACTGTCTAAACGTGATGATGTCCCATATAAAGTGGCCATCAATGAAGCGATTGAACTGGCTAAAACGTTTGGTGCAGAAGATAGCCATAAGTTTGTTAACGGTGTTCTCGACAAAGTAGCGCCTCAGGTGCGCCCACACCGGAAATAAGTTTGATACATGGCGTGTTGTCTTGTAAGGCAGCACCAGCATTGTTGTCATTGGCCGGGTTTCCCGGCCTTTGTTTTTTTATCTGTTGAGGCTTTTTGTATGGCTTGCGGTGAATTTTCGTTAATAGACCGCTATTTCAATCGTGTCAGCAGTTCGCGGCGGGATGTGGAAACAGGTATTGGCGATGACTGTGCCTTACTGGTTGTTCCTGAACGCCAGACCCTCGCGATCAGCACTGATACGCTGGTGAGTGGTATTCATTTTCTTCCTGATATGGCGCCTGCCGATATTGCCTGTAAAGCACTGGCGGTAAATATTAGTGACCTTGCGGCAATGGGGGCAGACCCAGCCTGGCTTACCCTGGCATTAACCCTGCCAAATGTAGACGAGAGCTGGCTTGCTGCCTTCAGTGACAGTCTGTTCGAGCAACTCAGTTACTATGATATGCAGTTAATCGGTGGGGACACCACGAAAGGCCCTCTGGCGATGACTCTGGGTATTCATGGCTTTGTTCCTCATGGCAGAGCGTTGAAGCGCAGTGGCGCACGCCCGGGAGACTGGATTTACGTGACCGGTACACCTGGCGACAGCGCTGCCGGGCTGGCAATTCTTCAGAAACGTTTGCAGGTGGAAGATAAGGCTCATGCTGACTGGCTGGTGAGCCGGCATCTGCGCCCTAAACCGAGGATTCTTCACGGCCAGGCGTTACGGGATCTGGCCAGCAGTGCTATCGATCTTTCCGATGGACTGATTTCTGACCTGGGTCACATACTGAAAGCCAGTGGCTGTGGTGCCCGCCTGGAGCTGGATAACCTGCCGCTTTCTGACGCACTCAAAGCCAGCACTTCAATGGAGCAGGCGCAGGAGTGGGCGCTGGCCGGAGGGGAAGATTACGAGCTATGCTTTACGGTGCCGGAAGTTAACCGTGGAGCGCTGGACGTGGCAATTGGTCATTTAGGCATTCCCTGGACTTGTGTAGGGCAAATGACAGTTGCCAGCGACGGGCTGATGCTGATGCAACAAGGAAAGCCGGTACAACTGGAGTTACACGGATATGACCACTTTGCAACCGTCTGAAAAAGCCGCGGCCAAACGTCGCCTTAGGTTATCCAACCCCTGGCATTTGTTGGCGACCGGTTTTGGCAGTGGCTTAAGCCCGATAGTCCCAGGCACGATGGGGTCCCTGGCATCTATTCCTTTCTGGTATTTGCTGAGCTTTCTGCCCTGGCAACTGTATGTACTGGTGCTAATGTTGGGGATCTGTATTGGGGTCTATTTGTGCCACGTAACGGCTCGTGATATGGGGGTTCATGACCACGGGAGTATTGTGTGGGATGAATTCATCGGCATGTGGATAACCCTGATGGCACTGCCCACCAATGACTGGCGCTGGGTGGCTGTGGGGTTTGTGCTATTCCGTATTTTCGATATGTGGAAACCCTGGCCCATCCGCTGGTTTGACAAAAATGTGCATGGCGGCATGGGCATTATGGTTGATGACATTGTTGCCGGGGTTATCGCTGCTGCTGCACTCTATTTATGTGGCCATTACTGGCCCATTGGTTTACTGAGTTGAGCTCTGAACCAGCCCTGTAACCGGGGGCTGGTTCATATTGATGAAAAAGAAGGAAAAAGCGTGGTTTTTCCTTCTTTTTAGTGAGTGGCCGAAAATCAATGAATTGATTTTCCTGGTTTTTTATTGGGTGACATCCTCTTGTTCTGTGCGGACGTGAGGTTGTGCCGATAGTTAACGAAAGCCAACTACATGATGCGGCTGGTAAGGTGTTTCCAGCTCGGCAATATCTTCTTCACTGAGTTTCAAATCTACAGCATTCAGTAAGTCTTCAAGCTGCTCTTTGCGCGATGAGCCAATAATTGGTGCGGCAACCCCTCGTTTACTTAACAACCATGCCAGGGCCACCTGGGCACGGCTGGCTTCTTTGTCGCGGGCGATTGCGGCCACTCTCTGGGCAATTTGTTCGTCATTTGCTTCACTGGACTGATACAGACTTTTACCGAATTCATCAGACACTGAACGGGCTGTATTTTCTCCCCACGGGCGGGTTAAACGCCCGCGAGCCAGTGGGCTCCATGGTATAACGGCAACGCCCTGGTCGTAGCACAATGGCAGCATATCCCGCTCTTCTTCACGCTGAATCAGGTTGTACTGGTCCTGCATGGTAACAAACTCGTTCCAGCCGTGCTGGCGCTGGGTGAACAGTGCTTTAGCAAATTGCCAGGCATGCATGGATGATGCGCCAATAAAGCGCGCTTTACCGGACTGAACGACATCGTGCAGTGCTTCAAGGGTTTCTTCCAGTGGTGTGTTGTAGTCCCAGCGGTGGATTTGCAACAGGTCTACATACTCCATTCCAAGGCGTTTCAGGCTGTCATCAATGGAGCGCATAATTTGCTTGCGTGACAGGCCTTCGGTTAAATCGCCTACAGGGAAATAGACTTTGGTGGCGACGACGACATCTTCCCGGCGAGCAAAGTCACGCAATGCCCGGCCAACGATTTCTTCACTACTGCCATCGGAGTAGCTGTTGGCAGTGTCGAAAAAGTTAATCCCCCGGCCAAGGGCGTACTGAATCAGGTCGCGGCTACTTTCTTCCGGCAAGGTCCAGGCGTGTCGCCCACGCTCTGGCTCACCAAATGTCATGCAACCAAGACACAAACGGGAAATGCGAAGGTGGGTTTTACCCAGCGTGGTATATTCCATGACTCCTCTCCTGCAATGAGAAAAAGTTTGCTTTAAGCATAGCAGGAGAGGAAAGGAGAGCAGTAAAAGACAGTTTTATCCGAGCCATGTACGGATGCGTTGTGTAATACCCGGGCCATCAAGACCAAGAGCACTACGGGCTTCATCCTGTGTCGCCTGCGGAATAAAGGTATCTGGCAGCCCCAGGTTCAGAACAGGAACCGGTTGGCGGTGTGCCATCAGAACGTCATTAACCCCACTGCCGGCACCACCCATCACCGCATTTTCTTCCAGCGTGACCAGTGCAGAATGGCGGCTTGCCAGTTCCAGGATCAGGCTTTCGTCCAGGGGTTTCACAAAGCGCATATCCACCAGGGTGGCATTCAACTCCTGCGCAGCATGCTCAGCCTCTGGCAACAGTGTGCCAAAGTTCAGAATCGCAATATCCTTGCCTTCCTGTAACAGGCGGCCTTTACCCAAAGGCAGTACTTCCAGCGGTGTAAGTGGAACACCACGCGCGTTGCCTCGCGGGTAACGCACTGCAGACGGCCCGTCTTTGTAGTGATAACCCGTGTGCAGCATCAGGCGGCATTCGTTTTCATCACTCGGCGCCATAATCACCATACCCGGAATACAGCGCAGGAAACTCAGGTCAAACGCGCCCTGGTGAGTTGGACCATCGGCACCAACAATACCGGCCCGGTCTATGGCGAACAGCACCGGCAGTTTCTGAATGGCAACATCATGAATCAACTGGTCGTAAGCACGTTGTAAAAATGTTGAATAGATGGCGACGACCGGGTTATAGCCACCAATTGCCAGGCCAGCTGCAAAAGTAACGGCATGCTGTTCAGCAATGGCGACATCAAAATACTGGTCAGGATACTGGCGGGAGAATTCGACCATACCGGATCCTTCCCGCATGGCTGGCGTAATCGCCATCAGCTTGTCATCCTGTTTCGCTGTTTCGCATAACCAGTTACCAAAAATTTTCGAATAACTGGGCTGAGTGGCAGTCGCTTTTGGCAGTGTGCCGCTTTGCGGATCGAATTTAGGTACCGCATGAAATGAAATGGGATCTTTTTCAGCCGGAGCGTAACCACGGCCTTTCTTGGTCATGATATGCAGAAATTGTGGCCCTTTCAGGCTGCGCATATTTTTCAGGGTGCTCACTAACCCTGCCACATCATGGCCGTCAACCGGGCCAATATAGTTAAAACCCAGCTCTTCAAACAAGGTTCCGGGAACCACCATGCCTTTAATATGTTCTTCAGTGCGTTTCAGTAATTCTTTAATAGGTGGTACACCAGAGAACACTTTCTTACCGCCTTCTCGCAGGCTGGAGTAGAGCTTGCCAGACAACAATTGTGCAAGGTGGTTATTCAGCGCGCCCACGTTTTCCGAAATCGACATTTCGTTATCATTGAGAATAACCAGCATGTCGGATTTGATGTCACCCGCATGGTTCATCGCTTCAAACGCCATACCTGCAGTGATGGCGCCATCGCCAATAACACACACAGTACGGCGGCCTTTGCCTTCTTTTTCTGCGGCAACAGCAACGCCCAGCCCGGCACTAATCGAAGTGGATGAGTGCCCGACGCTTAACACGTCGTATTCACTTTCTTCGCGCCACGGGAAAGGGTGCAGCCCATCTTTCTGACGAATGGTGCCAATGTTATCGCGGCGGCCAGTGATAATTTTATGTGGATATGCCTGGTGACCGACATCCCAAATCAACTGGTCAAACGGTGTGTTATAGACATAGTGCAGGGCCACTGTCAGTTCAATGGTGCCCAGGCCCGAAGCAAAGTGCCCACTGGAGCGGCTGACACTGTCCAACAAATAGCGGCGCAGTTCATCGCACACTTTAGGCAGACTTTCGCGTGGTAACAGCCGTAACTCTTGCGGGGAGTCAACCAGCGCCAGGGTCGGGTATTTGGCAATATCAAAACTCATCAGAGACTCATATGGTAATAATGGGAAACAGGATACCGCCCGGCGGCATCCTCCCGGTAAGAGACATTATCCCGTATTTAGCATGCGTTTACATCATGCTAACCCGGTGTTTACTTATCCCTTTGAATTATAAAATGTGCAAGTGCTTCCAGCGGCTGTGTATCCAGATGTTGTGCACGTAAACCGGCAAGGGCCTCAAGTGCCTGAGTACACAGCTCATGTGCCCGGGCTTGTGCCTGCTCCAGCCCCAATAAAGCCGGGTAGGTGCTTTTGCCAAGGTGAATATCTGCCCCCTGGCGTTTCCCAAGCGTAGCGGTATCACCGATGACATCCAGAATGTCATCCTGGACCTGGAAAGCAAGCCCGATATTGTCTGAAAACTGGCTCAATAAAGGTAATGCCGCAGCGCCTTTTTCACCGGCACTCAGTGCGCCCAGGCGTACAGCTGCACGAATCAGTGCGCCGGTTTTATGGCGATGAATACGCTCAAGTGCCGCCAAATCAACATGCTTACCTTCAGCTTCAAGATCCAGTGCCTGGCCTGCGCACATTCCTGCAGCACCGCTGGCACTGGCTAATTCACGGAGCATTGCCACCCGGGAAGAATCAGAAACACCGGGCATGTCGGTATCACTCAGAATAGAGAAAGCCAGGGTTTGCAGGGCATCGCCTGCGAGAATGGCGGTGGCTTCGCCAAAACGAATATGGCAGGTTGGCTGCCCACGGCGCAGGTCGTCGTCGTCCATGGCCGGCAGATCATCATGGATCAATGAGTAAGCGTGGATACATTCAATGGCCGCGGCAGGTGTGTCCAGCACACTGAGTGGCATACCCAACATTTTCCCGGTGGCATAAACCAGAAAAGGACGCAGGCGCTTACCCCCGAGGAGTGCGCCATATTCCATTGCGCCAACCAATGCAGAACCCTGAAAAGGTAATGTATTGATAAAACCGGCTATTGCCGTATTTGCCCGGGCCGCATACACAGTTAATAACTGATTAAAATCCATTGTTATTCGGCATCCGGCTTGAAAGGAGTCAGCGGTGCGTTTTCATTTTCCGACAGCAAAATTTGTACGCGTTGCTCGGCTTGCTGTAATTTTTGCTGGCCCTGGCGAGCCAGTTGTACACCACGTTCAAACTCGTTGAGCGCGTCTTCCAGCGGAAGGTCGCCATTTTCCAGACGGGAAACAATGGTTTCCAGTTCTTGCAGCGCCGTTTCAAAGCTGGCGGGTTGTTCATTTTTCTTCGGCATAGCGAATACAGCTTCCTGATTAAGTCATCTTTACTAAGCCACATGGTAGCGGAGTAAAAATGATAAGCAAATAATGTATCCAGGCCAGGTTATGTGCGCAGTTTCACAATGATGATGATATACTGTCGCGCTTTCGGATGCTGGCCTTTCGCCAGCAGTACTTCATTTTCCTGCCCGCTTATGCAGGCTGACCAACGAATCCTTGCCGCCATGAAGTTTATCATTAAATTGTTCCCGGAAATCACCATCAAAAGCCAATCTGTGCGGTTGCGCTTCATTAAGATTCTGACCGGAAACATCCGTAACGTTCTCAAGCATTACGATGAAGACCTTGCTGTTGTCCGCCACTGGGACCACATCATTGTACGCGCGAAAGACGAAACACAACGCGAAACAATTCGTGATGCGCTGACCCGTATTCCTGGTATCCACCATATTCTTGAGGTGGAAGACCTGCCGTTCACTGACATGCACAATATTTTCGAGCAGACGCTGGAGCGTTACCGTTCCCAACTGGAAAATAAAACGTTTTGTGTTCGTGTTAAGCGCCGTGGCAAACACCCGTTCAGCTCTATCGAGGTTGAGCGCTATGTTGGCGGTGGCCTGAATCAGCATATCGAGTCAGCTAAAGTGAAGTTGACGAAACCCGATGTGACGGTCAACCTGGAAATTGAAGACGACAGGCTGTTGGTTGTTGAAGGGCGCTATGAAGGGATTGGCGGCTTCCCCATTGGTACCCAGGAAGATGTGTTGTCACTGATTTCTGGTGGTTTTGATTCAGGTGTATCCAGTTATATGCTGATGCGCCGTGGTTGCCGGGTGCATTACTGCTTCTTTAACCTTGGTGGTGCCGCCCATGAAATTGGGGTTCGCCAGGTTGCACACTATTTGTGGAACCGCTTCGGCAGTTCGCACCGTGTACGTTTTGTTGCGATTAACTTTGAGCCCGTTGTGGGTGAAATCCTCGAAAAAGTGGATGACGGCCAGATGGGCGTGGTACTGAAACGTATGATGGTGCGCGCCGCATCCAAAGTTGCAGAGCGTTACGGTGTCCAGGCAATTGTGACAGGTGAAGCGCTGGGGCAGGTATCGAGCCAGACGCTGACTAACTTGCGGCTTATCGACAATGTAAGCGACACGCTGGTACTGCGCCCACTGATCTCCTGGGATAAAGAACACATTATCGATTTGGCGCGTGAAATTGGTACTGAAGATTTTGCCCGTACCATGCCTGAATACTGCGGTGTTATCTCCAAAAGCCCGACAGTAAAAGCGGTGAAAGCTAAAATTGAGGCGGAAGAAGCCCATTTTGATTTCAGCATCCTCGACCAGGTGGTAGAGAATGCAGTGAATATGGATATTCGCGATATCGCCACACAAACCGATGAAGTCGTGGTTGAAGTTGAGACCGTAAACGGTTTTGGGCCAAACGATGTATTACTGGATATTCGTTCGGTTGATGAGCAGGAAGACAAACCATTCGCTGTGGATGGAGTGGAGGTGGCGTCACTGCCTTTTTACAAACTGAGCACCAAATTTGGTGACCTCGACCAGAGCAAAAACTATTTGTTGTGGTGTGAGCGTGGCGTAATGAGCCGGTTACAGGCCCTTTACCTGCGTGAGCAAGGGTTTGCCAATGTAAAAGTATACCGCCCGTAATCCCCCATATGTAACCCCCTGAAGCTTTGCTCCAGGGGGATTGTTTTACTTATAGTTCGGTACGTCATTCAGCAGCATGGCAATACGCTTGCCCCCTTCAGACTGTTCCAGAGCAATTTTCACCACAATAGTGAGTGGCACGGAGAGCAGCATTCCTACGGCTCCCAGTAACCATCCCCAGAAGATCAATGACAAAAAAACCACCAGAGTGGATAAACCCAATCCGCGCCCCATCATACGTGGCTCCAGAATATTACCGATAACCAGGTTAATCACCATATAGCCCGCCATTATTGTCAGCGCATCGTACACACCCCGGAAGACCAGTACCTGCAAAATCGGCGGAATGGCTGCCAGCACCGATCCTATATTGGGAATGAAATTCAGCGCTACCGCCAGCAGGCCCCAAATAAAGGAGAACTGTACACCAAGCACCAGTAGCATTAGCCAGACGATTAACCCGGTTAGCAGGCTGATGGCAGTTTTCAACACCAGGTAACGGGACACACTGTCGATAGCCCGTTGCATAGCTGCCATACCGGCATTGGGACGTGACAAGGTATATTGCAGTTTTGTTGGCAACTGAGGGGCTTCCAGTAACATAAATACCACTGTCAGTAGCAGCAGAAATATACTGGTCATGGCACTGGATAGCTGAGTTAGCAACGTTGAAATAAAGGTCATAGCGGAGTTGGGGTCAATATATTTGATGAGTTCCTCAACGGAGACTTTTATCCCGGCCCGCTGCAACCAGGGCTCAATGGTCTGCAGAGGTATCACTAATGACGTTCGGTACTGGGGCAGGGTGCGCGCCAAATCGTTAAGCGTGGTACCCAAATAAGCCAGTAGCACAACGACCAAAAAAATGGTCAATGAAATCAATGTAAAAATAGCCAGTGCCCGGGGGACGCGTAAGCGCACCATATACTGGATGACGGGGTTAAGAATAACGGAGATAAATATTGCCAGAACGAACGGCACAATTATTTCTGCAGCAATTCTCACACCGGTGAGGATGATAACCATCATTCCCAGCATGATGACAATTTTTAGCCCGTTAAGTGTGATGATGGGTTTACTCATGGTTTTTCCTGACAGATTGAATCCTTTTTATTGATGATAATACGGATTGTGCTGGCAGGAAGATATGGGATGAGTCCGGGGGAAAGGCAGGTTCTCATTCTGCACTTTTTACGCATAGCAAAAAGGCGCCTTTAGGGCGCCTTTCTACATTGGTGGGTCGTGCAGGATTCGAACCTGCGACCAATTGATTAAAAGTCAACTGCTCTACCAACTGAGCTAACGACCCGAAGTGGTGGGTGATGACGGGATCGAACCGCCGACCCCCTCCTTGTAAGGGAGGTGCTCTCCCAGCTGAGCTAATCACCCACTTCGGTACTACATTACTTCATTGCAAGAAATCCAGCTGGTGAGATTGGTGGGTGATGACGGGATCGAACCGCCGACCCCCTCCTTGTAAGGGAGGTGCTCTCCCAGCTGAGCTAATCACCCAATCTCAATTTCTTACTTTACACTGCGGGAACCACATTAAAAGTGGTGGGTGATGACGGGATCGAACCGCCGACCCCCTCCTTGTAAGGGAGGTGCTCTCCCAGCTGAGCTAATCACCCCCGCTGTGTGGAGTCGCATTATAGGGAGAGAACGAAATGAGTCAACGCCTTTTCTAAAGTTTTTATTTGTTCGTCGTAAATTTAGCCATCATGGTGACGAAATGCCCGTTTTTATAAGATTAACCAGCAAAAAGTCACCTTTCTGTTCACACAGACAGACTCAAGATTGAGGAATCAGCATACAGTGGTAGAATATTGCCCACTTTGTTTTCCCGGCATTTGCCGTGTTCCGGCATATTTACGTACTAAGGCCACTTAATGAAAATCAAAACCCGCTTTGCGCCAAGTCCAACTGGTTACCTGCATGTTGGTGGTGCCCGTACTGCCTTATATTCCTGGCTTTATGCCCGTAATCTGGGGGGCGAGTTCGTCCTGCGCATTGAAGATACCGACCTTGAACGCTCTACGCAGCCTGCTATCGATGCGATTATGGATGCAATGAACTGGCTGAGTCTGGATTGGGATGAAGGCCCGTACTACCAGACCAAACGTTTTGACCGTTATAACAAGGTCATTGATGAAATGCTGGAAGAAGGGACCGCATATAAATGCTACTGCTCTAAAGAGCGCCTGGAAAAACTGCGCGAAGACCAGATGGCAAAGGGTGATAAACCACGTTATGACGGGCGCTGCCTCCATGATCACAGCCATCATGACGCAAATGAACCCCATGTTGTGCGTTTTGCTAACCCTCAGGAAGGCTCCGTTATCTTTAATGATAAAATTCGCGGCCCTATTGAGTTCAGCAACCAGGAACTTGATGACCTGATAATCCGCCGTACCGACGGCTCCCCGACCTATAACTTCTGTGTTGTGGTAGATGACTGGGATATGGGGATTACCCACGTTATTCGTGGCGAAGACCATATCAACAATACTCCGCGTCAGATAAACATCCTGAAAGCGTTAAAAGCACCTGTACCGGAATACGCCCATGTTTCTATGATTCTGGGTGATGACGGTAAAAAATTATCTAAACGCCATGGTGCAGTAAGCGTTATGCAGTACCGCGATGAAGGCTATTTGCCAGAAGCGTTGCTGAACTACCTGGTTCGACTGGGCTGGGCACACGGCGATCAGGAAATTTTCACTATTGATGAAATGAAACAATTGTTCACGCTGGAAGCGGTGAGTAAATCTGCCAGTGCTTTCAACACCGACAAATTGTTGTGGCTGAACCACCATTACATTAATACCTTACCGGCTGAATATGTTGCCACGCACTTGCAGTGGCATATTGAACAGCAAAATATTAATACCCAGACAGGCCCTCAACTGGCCGACCTGGTGAAACTGCTGGGCGAACGTTGCAAAACTCTGAAAGAAATTGCTGAAAGCTGCCGTTACTTCTATGAAGATTTCAGTGAATTTGATGCTGATGCTGCGAAGAAACATCTGCGCCCGGTTGCCCGCCAGCCGCTTGAAGTGGTTAGTGAGAAACTGTCTGCAATTGCTGAATGGACTCCGGAAAACATTCACCACGCTATTCAGTCAACGGCAGATGAACTGGAAGTGGGTATGGGTAAAGTGGGGATGCCTCTGCGTGTAGCGGTTACTGGTGCGGGGCAGTCTCCGGCACTGGATGTGACTGTTCATGCTATTGGTAAAACCCGCAGCCTGGCTCGTATTCAGCAGGCGCTGGGCTTTATTGCACAGCGTGAAGCACAGCAGTAAGCTCTGCTACCTGTTTGTGAAAAACCGGCTCAGTGAGCCGGTTTTTTTGTTTTACATGCCTTACTTTGGGCTGCGTTAAGCACTATCCGTTTTTCAACAACAAGGGAAGCCAGGTAGTTACACGGCCCAGGGCCTTACTCACCATGGGTGGAATTAGCTAATTGCCAGGCGTGATAGCATGCCTGAAATACCTTCTCGTGCCAGTAACGACAGGAGCCCGCGCCTTTCTTCTTCGCTCATTTGAAACAGTACTGACATCAGTTGCGAACTGAAAAAATCATCATCCATCAGTGGGGATTCAACAGAAATAAGTGATAAAGGAATGGCTTCTGGCTGATCTGCCGCCTGGCGCAAATTGCGGGTGCTGAGCATAAAACGGCGTACTTCCTGCGTCATATGTATTGCATGGGCTTTGCCACCTTTCACTCCTTTAATCTGTGACGTTTGCCAGCCATGTTTCTTGATCCATTTATTAATCGTCTGAGGCTTGTAGCCAACAAGTTGTGCCAATTCCGCCGGTGTCATTTTGCTTTTAAATATGTTCATTATCTGTTCACCTGCTTACCCGTTGCGGGATGGCAAACCACACAGTTAATGGTTTTAAACAAAAAGTTCCGTATCTGCTGGCGTGTTCTTACTAAAATGGCCACGCTTTTTTGCATTGCCTGGTTACCAGGGGAGTGCCAGACACAGGCAGCTACCGATGAATTGATGATGTGGGGGCTAAAGTCAGCCACAGCTGACAGTTTACTTGACGTTATCTGGTCCTTGAGCATCTCAATGTCCTTGTTTTTTCTATTAACCCGGCATTACATGACGATTTTATAGCATCCTTTAACGTGATTTTGTGATTCGAATTCCTGGAACTGGGGGTGCCTCGAAAAAAAAAGCCTGATTTGCTGGCTTTTTCAGCGTTTGATTCAGGATGCCCCTTTTCATCGTTGACACCAGACAAGGGGTTGCATATCATGCCGCCCGTCAACACGGAAACGTGTTCAGGATTGGGGCTATAGCTCAGCTGGGAGAGCGCTTGCATGGCATGCAAGAGGTCAGCGGTTCGATCCCGCTTAGCTCCACCAACTCATTGTTGGTATTACGCTTTATTTGGCGTAAATAACACAGTCGTTGTTTCCTGAAATCGTGGGGCTATAGCTCAGCTGGGAGAGCGCTTGCATGGCATGCAAGAGGTCAGCGGTTCGATCCCGCTTAGCTCCACCAAAATTCGTTGGCTCTGTGTAACAGGGCAAAAAAACACCTGGTCTCTCAGAGATGCAGGTGTTTTTTTTATTCACCAATGGCAGGTAGTCGAGGCTTTGTTGTTCCTTCGCTCTGCTCTGGGTGGGTAAACTATTATCTCATACATAATACTTCATACTTATGGTTGGCCGCGGCGTTATGAGCGGGTTACGGCCACCAGGCGCTACCAGCACCAGGCAGGCAAGCCCTGGTGAATAGTGTGTAGTGTTTGCGCCAGATTCCCCCTGATTATGGCTGCCTGGTTCTGCTTAACGAGAAACGGTTCGCAAGGGCCGTAACCATTGCAACCCGTTTGCTTGAGCACTTTGCTCATGTGAATATTTCTCGTTTTCATTCAAAATCTCTTTATTTGTATTCCTTTGTCTTTTTTTCTCTTCTTTTTTGATGTTTTATTATTTATCAGAACAATTATGTATTGTGGTGAATGATTTATTGCCCGAAATTATAAATATAAATAATATATCACAAGCGCCTGATGTGTCGGTTGTGTTAAACCCGGCTTCGGTGTGTTGGCGGTTCACAGGGAGCGTAATTAATCAAATAATTAGCGGTGTGCCGGTATAGGGTAATGATAACGGTAAAGGGATTTGTTAATGAAAATGGATATTTTTTTTAAGAAGATACAAAGGCAATTGTTTATTTTTATAATAAGCACCGTTCTTATTGCTGTATCCCGCCATTTTTCACCTTCAACCTGGCTTGATGATGAGCCCAACTACCTGAGCTGGCTCCCCCTAAGTGTTATTATTTCTGTGTTATTACTCTGGGGCCGTACTGCTGCTATTCCACTTACTATCGCTACTGTTGCTGTCTATTTGTGGCTGTTCCCCGCTGAATCGCCCTGGCTTACCTTGCTGTTTATTGGCTGTGTGCTGGCGCCTGTCATCGCGGTTTGTGGTGCCCTGAGAAGGTGGGCAGGGCGGCGCTGGCGGTACGATATTATGGGGCGTAATGGTACGATACTGATTTGTGCGCTGGGGTTTGCTGCCCCGTGTTTAATAAAAGCGCTAATGTATCTGACAGGCATGTTTGTCTCGTTTCCTGATGAGTTGTCGCCTTATTTTGGTATGGCATCTTATTTGTTCAATGTTATTGATGTACAAAGCCTTGTTATTTCTTCTTTAGTGTTCTCTCCCCCGGTTTATTATGCTCTGAGGATATTGTTAAGCCCGGCATTTCGACGGGCAATGTGGTTGGTAAGGATTAAGCCTTATTTTTCACCGGCAAGCAGAACGAAAACGGTTGTCTGGCTATCAGCCCTGTTTTTTCTCATGTGGATGTTCTGTTCCCCGGTAAGCAGTGAACTGTTTTCTGCATATATGTTGCCATTATTATTTTTTATTTTTACGGTAGGGATCCGCAGCCCGGGAGCGACTTTCATTGCCATTCTGTGGGCGATTTCCGCTTTTGCCCTTATTCAGTGTAATAAGAATTTTGTGCACAGCATTAATTATGGGCCGGTACTGGCATTTACATTATCAATTTTTATCGCATTTACTGTCTGCCTGTATTACATGATACGCATCTATAACCGTGGCGCGCGGTTACAGCGGGTGTGGCACAACCACGCACTGACAGACCCTATGACCTGGTTACCCAACCTGCGAGCACTGGATGCTCATATGAAAACACACCCCGGTGGCATACTTTGTTGTATTCGGCTCAATAACCTGGAGTTCCTCGGCCGCCACTATGGCTTCTTAATGCGGGCTCATTGTAAATCGCTGCTGGACCAGACATTGTCTGTGCACTTGCGCCCGAATGAGCGGGTTTTCCAGTTTATTGGGTGTGAAGTGTTACTGTATTTACATGAAGGAAACCATGAGAAGCGCTTGCGTCAGATGGTAAGTATCCTGAACGCGCGGCGTGTACCCTGGAAAGAACAGCAACTGACCATTGAACATATGGCGGCCTGGGGCAGGATAATGCCCGGACCTGGTGAACTGAACCGTTTGTTGGGGCAACTGAGTTATCTGGCTGAGCAAACTAACGCACTTGAGCCAGTGATTGGCCTGGATACACAACCTGAAAGTGTCATGTCAGTAACATCCGGGCAAGTAGAGCTGTTTCAGAAGATAAAGCAGGCACTGGATAACGGGCAACTGCTGCTGGTCGGGCAACCTATTGTCGGGCGCTCAGGTGAACGGTACGACGAAATTCTCAGCCGTCTGATGGTGGACGGGCGCATCATGATGCCGGATACATTTCTCCCTATAATCACGCAATGTGATTTAAGTGTTTATTTTGACATGCTGGTTATGGCTAAGTTATTGAACTATTTGTCGTCCCCTGTCGCTCGTGGGGAAAAACGGCGTTTTTCGGTCAACCTGATGCCGGTTACACTTATGCAAAATGGCGCAGCTCAGCGTATTGTGCGCCTGTTTGCTGAAAGCCAGGTAGATGCCAGCCGCATTGTGATTGAAGTAACTGAAGAACAGGCATTTTCTACTGCAGAACATACCGCGCGTAATATTCAGCTACTCCGCCAGGCCGGGTTTATGATAGCGATTGATGACTTTGGTACAGGTTACTCTAACTATGAGCGCCTGAAACGGCTGGATGCCGATATTATCAAGATTGACGGTTGCTTTATCCGGAATATCACGAGCAGCACTGAGGACGTAATTATTGTCCAGTCTATCTGTGCACTGGCAAAGTATCGTGGGCTGGATGTGGTGGCGGAATTTGTTGAAACAGCAGCGCAGCGTGAATTGCTGTTCAACCTGGGGGTGGATTACCTGCAAGGGTATCTGGTTGGCAAGCCAGAGCTCCTGGCGTGATGGCTGTGATGCAGTACCAGCCTCAGTAACCTGAGGCGGTGCGTTGGTGTAAACAGGGAAAGCACACACTTTCCCTGTTTAAGTCAGCATTAATGGTCAGTTCATACTCTGGTGGGGTTACAGCACCAGCGCAGCAATAGAAGCAGACAAAACGCTGACCAGTGTGGAACCGTATACCAGCTTCAGTCCAAAACGAGATACAACGTTTCCTTGCTCTTCATTCAGGCCTTTAATCGCCCCGGCAATAATCCCAATTGAGGAGAAGTTAGCGAAAGACACTAAGAAGACAGACAGAATGCCTTCTGCTCGCGGTGTCAGTGAACTGGCAATTTTTTGCAGGTCCATCATGGCAACAAACTCGTTGGAGACCAGCTTGGTCGCCATAATACTGCCGACCTGGAGTGCTTCGTTAGATGGCACGCCCATTACCCAGGCTACAGGGTAGAAGATATAACCCAGAATGCCCTGGAACGAGATACCCAGAACAGTTGCAAACAATGCATTCAGCGCAGAAATCAGTGCGATGAAACCAATCAGCATGGCGGCAACAATAATGGCCACTTTAAAGCCAGCCAAAATGTATTCACCTAACATTTCGAAGAAGCTTTGCCCTTCGTGCAAATTAGACATTTGCAGGTTTTCTTCACTTTTATCAACGCGGTAAGGGTTGATCAGTGAGAGAACAATGAAAGTGCTGAACATGTTGAGTACCAGTGCGGCAACAACATATTTGGGCTGGAGCATCGTCATATAAGCGCCAACAATTGACATAGACACCGTAGACATTGCAGTTGCTGCCATGGTGTACATGCGATTGCGTGACATTTTGCCGAGGATATCCTTATAAGCGATAAAGTTTTCTGATTGTCCCAGTATCAGCGAGCTTACAGCGTTAAAAGATTCCAGTTTCCCCATTCCGTTTACTTTGGACAGCAAGGTACCCACCAGGCGAATAACCACAGGCAGTACACGAATATGCTGCAAAATCCCGATCAGTGCGGAGATGAACACAATAGGGCACAGAACTTTCAGGAAGAAGAAAGCCAGTCCCTGATCATTCATTTTCCCGAAGACAAAATCGGTACCCTGGTTAGCAAAACTGAGCAATTTTTCGAACAGTTCAGAGAAGCCTTTAACGAAGCCCAGACCTGCTTCTGAATGCAGGAAAAACCAGGCCAGTAAAACTTCAATTACCAGTAACTGAACAATGTATCGAAGCCGGATGCTTTTGCGGTCATGGCTGACCAGCAAAGCCAGTAGCGCGACAATCGCAAGCGCTAAAATAAAGTGCAGAACGCGGGACATGTTTGCTCCAAATTTGAGGCAGGTTAAATTTCCGTGCACATTCTATGCAACAGAAAAGAATAAAACGAGACATAGAGCACATTATTAGGCGCTTGTTTGGTGGTAAGGCGAAATCGTGAGCTGTGATACAGAAATGTTATGTTAGGTAAAGATGATAAAAGTTGCGTATAGCAATCAAAAAATTTACATTGTGTTAACCTGCTCTCACGGTACTATTGGGTAACAGTACACGTATAACCTTCCTTTTTTCTATCGTTCCCGGCTATCACAACAATCATGATTATCACTCCAAATGAACTTGATAATCATTATCGTTTTGCTAGCATGAAACATAGCAAAGGCTATATTTAGAGGCGGATTATGACCAACAGCAGCGTACAAACAAAAGGACGGAGTGTGAGAAAGCTCAGGCTCGCCTTGCTGGGGCCTGCCTTTATAGCCGCGATTGGCTATATTGACCCGGGTAACTTTGCCACCAATATTCAGGCGGGGGCCAGTTTTGGCTACCAGTTACTGTGGGTTGTAGTCTGGGCAAACCTGATGGCGATGCTGATTCAGATTCTTTCGGCCAAACTGGGTATCGCGACGGGCAAAAACCTGGCGGAGCATATTCGTGATCATTATCCGCGCCCACTGGTTTGGTTTTGGTGGGTTCAGGCGGAAATCATCGCGATGGCCACTGACCTGGCTGAGTTTATTGGTGCCGCCATTGGCTTTAAATTGATCTTTGGGGTGTCTTTACTACAGGGGGCGGTGCTGACAGGCATTGCGACCTGGCTCATCCTGATGTTACAGCGGCGTGGCCAGAAGCCACTTGAACGTGTTATTGGCGGGTTACTGTTATTCGTTGCTGCTGCATATATAGTGGAACTTATCTTCTCTCAGCCACGCATGGCTGACCTTGCAAAAGGCATGATTATCCCGGCGCTGCCAACCGGTGAGGCAGTATTCCTCGCCGCTGGTGTGTTGGGTGCGACTATCATGCCGCATGTTATTTACCTGCATTCCTCACTGACTCAGTATCTGCATGATGGCAGTAAGCAAGAACGTTACCGTGCCACTAAATGGGATGTCGGTATTGCTATGGCAATTGCCGGGTTTGTTAACCTGGCAATGATGGCAACGGCGGCGGCGGCCTTCCATTTCAATGGGCATGCAGGTGTGGCCGATCTTGAACAGGCATATCTGACACTGCAGCCATTACTCAGCCATGGAGCAGCCACGGTATTTGGCTTAAGCCTGATTGCTGCCGGGTTATCTTCTACGGTGGTGGGAACACTGGCCGGGCAGGTGGTTATGCAGGGGTTTATCCGCTTCAGCATTCCATTATGGGTGCGGCGTGCAGTCACTATGATCCCGTCATTTGTTGTCATTCTGCTGGGTCTTGAGCCCACCCGGATTTTGGTAATGAGCCAGGTGCTGCTGAGCTTCGGTATTGCGCTGGCGCTGATTCCGTTGTTGGTATTTACCAGTGATTCGCGGCTGATGGGCGAACTGGTTAACAGCCGTAACACCAAACTGCTGGGCTGGGGGATTGTGCTGGTGGTGGTGGCATTGAATATCTGGTTGTTACTGGGCGCATTCCCGGGAATGTAAATCGGCTAAATAAAAAAGCACCCGCCAAAGTTTTGCCGGGTGCGTGTCTGGTTGTTTAGCGAAGATCAGTGGCGATGGTGTGGCGGGCCACGCCGGTCATCGCCGTCATGCCAGCCGTCCCGGTAGCCTTCTTTATAAGCCCGGCCTTTATCCCAACCACGGTGGCGCCCGTTATCATGGTGACGCCAGCGACCATCATGCCATTCATAATTACGGCGCCAGTAATCACGGTCACGCCAGTGGCCGCCATCCCAGTAGTTGCCATAGCTATCGCGGTCGCCAATTTGTAATTTAATCGCCGGCAAAAGCGTAATTTCGGCGGCGCTTGCTGCCAGCGGCACTGCCGTCATAATTGCGGCAGCAAGTATCAGTGACCTTAACATGGTTTACTCCTTCACTATCGTGACCTTCCGGTCTGATAGCTACATCATGACGGAGATTTCGCCATGAAGGGATCAGAGAAAACCTAATTTTTTGTTTATTTCAGACCATTTCCACCAAGAATAGTCTCAATATCAGCTTTTTCTTCCTCAGAAAAAGTCAGGTTATTCACGATACCCGCCGCATCATCAAGCTGACTGGTCTTACTGGCACCAATCAGCACCGAGGTCACATTTTCATTTCTGAGCACCCATGCCAGCGCCATTTGCGCCAGTTTTTGCCCCCGACGAGCAGCCAGGTCATTCAACTGACCAATAATGGCGAGTTTTTCAGGGGTAAGGTTGTCCGGAGTCAGAAAACGACTGGTGCTGGCAGCACGAGAATCTGCAGGAATGCCATTCAGGTAACGATCAGTCAGTAACCCTCCAGCCAGAGGCGAAAAGGCAATACACCCGACACCTTCTTCCCCCAGTACATCCAGCAGGCCCTGTTCCGGCGTACGTTCAAACATAGAATAACGTGGCTGATGAATAAGGCAGGGGGTTCCCATTTCCCGCAACAGCTGGCTGGCTTTACGTGCCAGCTCCGCCGGGTAATTGGAAATACCCACGTACAGTGCTTTACCCTGGCGGACAATACTGTCCAGAGCGCCCATCGTTTCTTCCAGTGGAGTATTTGGGTCCGGGCGGTGGTGGTAGAAAATATCCACATAATCCAGCCCCATCCGTTTCAGGCTCTGATTCAGGCTGGAGATAAGATACTTGCGTGAACCCCAGTCACCATAGGGGCCAGGCCACATGGTATAGCCCGCCTTGGTTGAAATAACCAGTTCATCGCGTAATGCTGCAAAATCACTGTGCAACAGAGCACCGAACTGGGTTTCAGCCGAACCTGGCGGTGGACCATAATTATTCGCTAAATCAAAATGGGTAATACCCAGGTCAAAAGCACGGCGCAGTAAGCGGCGGCAATTCTCAGGCTGGCTGTTTTCTCCAAAGTTATGCCATAACCCCAGTGAAACCAGCGGTAATTGTAAGCCACTACGCCCACAGCGACGCCAGCGCATCGTTTCATAGCGGCCTGGATTCGGTTGGTAAACCATATTGTTCCATCCTTTGTGTATACGTTTACATTCAGAAACCAGCATAACTGAAGTCATTGTAAAGCGCGCGTTCCATGACTTTTTCCGGTTTTATCCTGGACATCGATCACACATCCACAATACTTACTAAAGGTAAATGTTATAAGGATCATTACTATGCAGGGCTCTTACACTGTGGCGGATTACCTCGTTGACAGGCTCAGCGAGTGTGGTATCGCGCATATTTTTGGGGTGCCGGGCGATTATAATTTACAGTTACTTGACCATATTGTGACGCACCCACATTTAAACTGGGTGGGGTGTGCAAATGAATTAAACGCGGCTTATGCCGCAGATGGTTATGCCCGGGCGCGTGGTGCCGCCGCCCTGGTCACAACTTTTGGTGTTGGTGAGTTGAGCGCGCTGAATGGGGTTGCCGGAAGCTGTGCTGAATACTTGCCAGTGATACATATCGTGGGGGCGCCTTGCCTGAAAACGCAACGGGCCGGGGATCTGGTGCACCACACTTTAGGGGATGGTGAGTTTCAGCGCTTTCAGCGTATGTCGGCGGAAATTACCTGTAGCCAGGCGTTACTGACTCCCGAAAATGCCTGTCGGGAAATAGACCGGGTATTGCATGACATGCTCACTCAACGTAAACCCGGTTATTTGCAGTTACCTGCCGATGTTGCAAAAATTTCTGTACAACCTCCTGTAAACGTTATCACTCCAACACTGCCACCTGTACATCCTGACCAGCTTGACGCATTGCGAAATGCACTGCGCGATAAAATTCGTGGCAGCCACCGGGTTGCTTTGCTGGCCGACTTTTTGGCTCAACGCTTCGGCGCGCAACCGGTTTTGCAGGCGTGGATGGATGAGAATCCATTACCTCATGCCAGCCTGATGATGGGTAAAGGCCTGTTCGATGAAACCAACCCCGGCTTTGTTGGGCTGTATTGCGGTAAATCAAGCACTTTACGGGTGTTACATGCCATTGAAGAGGCAGACCTGGTGTTTTGTGTTGGGGTGAAGTTTATTGACACCATTACTTGTGGATTCAGCCAGAACCTTTCACAGGAACAGACCGTGGATGTTCAGCCCGATGCCGTGCGGGTTGGCGAACAGTGGTTCCATGGTATTCCCATGAGCACTACTCTGACCCTGCTGCAACAACTTTGCCGCACGGACTTGCCAAGACAACCTGTTATTCCGGCGCCTGAGCCTCGGGTTCCGCGCCAGTTAGGGCTGCTCGACCAGGATGCATTATGGCGGGTGGTGCAGGATGCACTGAAGCCAGGGGATATTATTATTGCCGATCAGGGTACGGCATCATTTGGCGCGGCGTCGTTAGTGCTGCCACATGGCGCCAAAATGGTGGTTCAGCCGTTATGGGGCTCAATTGGGTTTGCCTTACCTGCGGCATATGGTGTGCAAACCGCGTTGCCAGGGAGACGGGTGATAGTCATTATTGGTGATGGCGCGGCGCAACTCACAATTCAGGAGTTGGGTTCCATGCTACGCGATGGCCTGAAGCCCATTATCTTACTGCTCAATAACCGTGGCTATACAGTTGAACGGGCCATTCACGGTGCTGAACAGCCTTATAATGACATTGCGCAATGGAACTGGACGCACCTGCCCCAGGCAATGAGCGAATCCTGCCAGGCGCAGAGTTGGCGGGTGAGTGAAGCTGTGCAGTTGCAAAGCGTACTGGAAACCGCATCCTGTGCCAGCCGGTTATCTTTTATTGAAGTGATGTTGCCGCAAAATGATATACCGGCATTACTCAGTGCCGTTACCACTTCCCTCGAACAACGCAATAATCAGGGTTAATTATTTATTCGCGTTTACGGCGGTCTGCTGTCATTAACGGTCTCCCGGCCAGCATCAGCCAGGCCGGGAGTGTAACCACACACAGTAGTGGTAACAGGCGTAAATCAGGCACCACTGCGGCGGCAATGAACAGGCTCAGCCAGCCATCACGGGTAACAACCAGCATAATTCCCAGAACAGAGCAGGATAAGGTTACCGCGAGAGGCACGGCCGGGACATGCTGGTGGAGCATTAGCCCCAAAGCAATGCCGACAAAAATGGCCGGGAAAATACGCCCGCCACGAAAACCACAGGCAGCGGCAACAACCAGTGCCAGAAGTTTTACGATAACAAAGAGCAGGTAGTCTGATACGGTAAACTTCCCGGCAAAGAGCGCAGTTACTTCACGCAGCCCACTGAAGAGCGTAATGTCGCCACCAATTACCCCCAGCAAACCTAATACAAACCCCCCGGCGGTCAGCATCAGAATTGGGTTATTTACCTGGCGCATCAGGTAGTGCAATTTAGGAAACCCCCACACCGCCATCATGCCTAAAGCAATCGCAATGATGGCCACTACACTGCCGCTTATCAGGTCAATAAAATGCAGCCCTGGGTAAGGGGCCAGAGGAATGATAAACAGTGGGCCTGACATCAGTTGAGTGCAGACGGCACCGGTGGCTGCTGCTAACAAAGGTGCAAACAGGCGGTCCCATAGTGGCGCTTCATTACCGGCATTGAGTGTCTGAGCAAAGATCAGTGCTGCGGCAACAGGCGCACCAAACAGCGCACCAACTGTTCCGGCAGCCGCCAGAATCGTCCAGTCGAATGCACTGACTTTTGGCAGCACGCGTGCGCCCAGAGCAACCGTTAGCGCAATATTAACAGACATAATAGGGTGCTCAGGCCCAAGGCTGACACCACCAGCCAGGCCTAGCAGCATTGCCAGCAGTAAGCCTGGCAAGGCAGCGATAGTGATGGGTGGGCTTATCAACGGCTCCAGTGCAGGATCCGGCCCGCCTTCACCAGGCATATAGCGAATGATGAGCCCCACAGCCAGGCCAGTAAGTGTTAATACACTCAGCATCCAAAACGGCGCATCCCCGGATGTACCCATACTTTGTGGTAGCACAATCCACAGGAATTTTTCCATCACCCAGGAGACATTCAAAACCAGGTGCAATACCAGACTGGTGGCAATACCAATCAGGATGGCGGGGCAGGAAAGAACCAGGAGCGTTCGGGCTCGCGGATGCAGCATAAGTAAAATCCTTACATAAAAAGTCTGGCAGACTGCCCCAGGCTGATTGCTAAGCACACTGAGTCAATAAACTGAAACGGTAAACTGATTCTCAGATACTGCAAAGGAAATTTCTTAAATTTTAATTAAATCAAACTCGTGAATGGCTGGACAGGTAGCTGTACCAGTAGTGGCGCAGGTGCCAGTCTCCCGGGTATCTGTAAAACCATAAAGTAGTTAACTTTAGCACTAACCAGGGGACTGGGGGCAGGAGCAGCAAAAATATCGTTTTTTCACAGGCAAAAAAATCCCCCAAAATAAAGGGGGATAAAATTACTCATTTCAGGCAGTGAAAGTCAGGGTTTGACCATATAAAAACCAAAATCTTGTACTCATTTGCCTCATCGAAAATATACAAAAAATAGATTCAGCCACACAAGGTAATATTATTAATAGTTGGTTTTATTAAATGTAATATCTCTATTTCTTTTTGAATTTCAATGAAATTATCAAATTTGGTTATTTATGATGTTTGACGAATTTAATTTTAACAGGCAAATATGTCATTTACAGGGTAATTAGAAAACTGCCGGGAGGGACGGGTGAATAAAGCTGGCTTTATTCTGCTGGGGGTAATTATTTTAGGCTGGCGAGTAAATGCCAGTATTGAACAAGCGCGTATTGATACGTTACTGGAAACAGAAGACAGCCTGGTTATGGTGTGTTCGGCTTTGGGGGAAGGGGTGTGGCTTGCCGACTCATTGCTACAAAATGAAACCGTGGCTGTAAGAGAGGCAGCCGCCCGGCAGGCGAACATTATGACGCACATTGCCCTGGGTACCTGCCAGGGGCGGGCAGAAGATGAATTTTCACGTTGCCAGTCCAGTGGCTGTGGCTGGTAGCCCTGTACTGACCGCTCGCTCCCGCTACACGAAATAGCGGTATCTGGCCGCAGGATGAATGAGATTATGTGATATGGCTCAATAATCACACCCCGGGTATGCTATGTTGTTTGTTGATATCACTGACTTGATTTTACTCTGTTATCAGGAATTTTTCTGACTTAAGTGGAGCGAATGGCAAATGACAAAATATGCTTTGGTGGGAGATGTTGGGGGCACCAATGCGCGGTTAGCTTTGTGTGATGTCGCTACAGGTGAAATCTCGCAGGCAAAAACTTATTCGGGGCTGGATTACCCCGGTATTGAATCGGTCATTAAAGTGTACCTGAAGGAACATAATGTCAGTGTCACGGATGGCTGTATCGCCATCGCCTGCCCGATTAATGGTGACTGGGTGGCTATGACCAACCATTCATGGGCTTTTTCTATTGAAGAAGTTAAAACCAGTCTGGGGTTTGACCACCTTGAAATCATCAATGATTTCACTGCCGTGTCGATGGCGATTCCGGTGCTTAAACCTGAACATCTGATTCAGTTTGGCGGCGATAAGCCAGTCGAGAACAAACCTATAGCGGTTTATGGGGCCGGCACCGGGTTAGGCGTGGCGCATTTGGTCCATGTGGACAAACGCTGGGTGAGTTTGCCGGGTGAAGGCGGGCATGTAGATTACGCCCCCAATAGTGAAGAAGAAGGCATTATTCTTGAGCACCTGCGCGAAGAACTGGGTCATGTATCTGCTGAGCGCGTGTTATCCGGGCCGGGTCTGGTTAACCTCTACCGGGCTATTGTGAAAGCAGATGGCCGGTTGCCAGAAAACTTACAACCCAAAGATGTCACGGAAAAGGCACTGGATGACAGTTGTACTGATTGCCGCCGCGCATTGTCACTATTTTGTGTGATTATGGGCCGTTTCGGTGGCAACCTGGCGCTAAATCTGGGGACCTTTGGTGGGGTGTACATCGCCGGAGGCATTGTGCCGCGTTTCCTCGATTTCTTTAAAGCTTCAGGCTTTCGTGGTGGTTTTGAAGACAAAGGGCGGTTTAAATCTTACGTTGAAGATATTCCGGTCTATTTGATTGTTCATGACCAGCCCGGCTTATTAGGTGCCGGTGCCTATTTGCGCCAGACTCTGGGGCAAATCATCTGATTTTATGCAGGCTGGCAAGCGTGGTGCCTGCGCTTGTTGGCCTGCATCTTCTTTTGGGCACATTTCTGAACGCTACAGGCGCATTAACTGCCGGAACTCTTTAACTTTACTGCGGCTGACCGGGACTTCGAAGTCGAGGTCACGCAGGCGTAAAATATAGGTATTGTTAAACCAGGGCTCTATTTCGCGGATTTTGTTCAGGTTGACACAATAAGAGCGGTGGCAGCGGAAAAAGTAGCTTTCTGGCAGGCGGCTACAAAATTCTGTGATATTCATTGGCATCACGTAGGATTCACGCCGGGTGTAGACAAACGTCATTTTCTCGTGGGCTTCTGCATAATAAATATCGTTGATATCCGTAACGATAATGCGCTCGTCTTTAATCAAATTAATGGTGATATTCTCACGCACTGCTGTACTGGCTGGCGGGGATGTATTGCGCTGCTGCCCGGCTGCTTCCAGTTTTTGCAACATCCCAATAATACGTGATTCCTGGTAGGGCTTGAGAATATAGTCGAAGGCCTCCAGCTCAAAAGCTTCGACGGCATGCTCTTTCCAGGCTGTGATAAAAATAATAAAAGGCTTGTTGGCAAATTTACTGATGTTTTGGGCCAGCAACACGCCATCCAGTGAAGGTATGTTGATATCCAAAAAAATAGCGTCAACATCATGGTGTTGCAGGTATTTTAGTACATCGAGGCCATCTTCAAAGGTTGCGACAACCTCAACTTTACTGTGTTCTTTGATGAGCCAGCTCAGTTCCTGCTGTGCCAGTACTTCATCTTCAACAATGATAGCTTTCATTACGTCCTCTCCACCTGGCCAATACCCACAGATGCAGGCAACGAGGTGATACCGCTATTCACATAAAACGCAATTTCAGTGCCTGGCTCCAGGCGGCGAATTTGCAACCCTTCACCATAGAGCAATTTTACCCGGTGGTGCACATTCAGTAAGCCAATTTTATTGCCGGGCATTTCATTTGCTTCTACCCGGTCAATAACTGCCTGATCAATACCATTACCGGTATCACGCACGGCGATACGTACCCGGTTACCCTGCTCAATGATACTGATAGTAACCACGCCTTTCCCGCGGCAGGGCTGAATACCATGCACAATGGCGTTTTCTACCAACGGCTGAATTAACAGACTGGGAATGCGGCATTCGACTTCTTCGTCAATATCATAGATAACCGTTAGTTTGTCGCCAAACCTGGCCTGTTCAATAGCGATATAGTCCTTGATTTGGTACAACTCTTTTTTAATATCAATCAGTTCGTCATCCGTCAATTCCAGGTTATACCGCAGGTAACGGGACAAGTTAATAATTAACTGGCGGGCGGTATCCGGATTCAGACGAATTGATGACGAAATGGCATTAAGTGCATTGAATAAGAAATGCGGGTTAATTTTACTCTGCAATGCGCGCAGTTCCGCTTTATTTGCCATTTCGCGTAATTGTTCAGCGCGAGAGACTTCCAGTTGTGTTGAAATAATTTGTGATAAACCAATCGCCATTTCCTGTAATGACGAAGTGATTTGGTGAGCATGGCAGTAATAGATTTTCAGCGTGCCGGTTACAATTCCTTTTTCCCATAAAGGGATAACCAGCATAGAGTGAATCTCTGGTGTACGGTAAGCTTCATCATTGTTTTTTATTATGATTTTTCCATAACGCATTGCCTGCCGTGTGGTTGGGCTTATCTGGTCATCATGTTCGTGGTAGTTATTTTCCCCTACGCCAACATAAGCCAGTACCTGCTCTTTATTGGTGATGGCAACTGCATCGGCATTAATATCTGTCCGGATTATTTCACACACTTTCCGCAATGATGCTTCATTCACATGACGGAACAACGGCAGTGTCTTGTTGGCAATTTCCAGTGCCAGTTTTGCCTGGCGTGCGGCAACAGCCTCTTTTTCCCCTTCGACGCTTTGTACCAATAACACAATAAAGCCGATACAGACATTCCCCAAAATCATTGGGATGCCTATTTTGGAGACAATATCCAGCCCTAAAGATACGGATGGAGCCCATAAGACCACCAGGATCATTGTCAGTGTTTCGCACAGCATTCCCCCCAGAATACCGATACGCCAGTGATTTTTCTTGGGGAAACGCACATTGATCCAACTGGAAATCAACCCGGCAAGAATACTGGTCACCAGGCAGGGAACGGAGGTAATTCCACCAATATCAATAAGGTAACGGTGAACGCCGGCAATAACACCGGTAATTATCCCCACCCAGGGGCCAAAGAGTAAACCACCAGACATGACTGCAATAATTCGCACATTCACCAGCGAGCCTTCGACAGGAACTCCGGACCAGGTACTGAACAGAGCAAACATCGAAAACAGTGCTGTCAGTGCCAGGCGCTCTTTCGGGGTGTGGGCTGTTTTATGCAATAACTCGCGGAATAAACGCAGGCGAATCAGAAAAAACAGGCAGATAAGCATTAGTGCTGCCCGGTCGAAAACCGCCAGCAACATAGTGAATATTTCGTGCACGTAAAAATCCGGAATCCAGCAGGGGAAGACCTCATGATAAAAAACCTGGCCGGGAATAACCAGTGCAGGAGGGATGCGTTAAGTTTATGCCGCATAAATTCAGGTCATTATGCTTGTTATCTGGTTTTATAACCTGAATATTTGCTTAATTCAGAGTTATATATAATGCGTGGCGAATGTTGAACAGACAAACAGTGTTTTTTTCTGTGATATATCGACAAGCCAGCAAGAGAAGCGCACTGTAAAAAGGTCGCATCAGCGGCAACGTCGCTCGGACGGTCCGGGCGCTGACGTCACTTCAGAGGATACTATGGCTGATTTCAGTCCAAAACGCCGTTTTGCGCGTATCGACAGACTCCCCCCTTACGTTTTTAACATTACTGCTGAACTGAAAATGGCTGCGCGTCGGCGTGGTGAAGATATTATCGATTTCAGTATGGGGAACCCTGATGGCGCAACCCCTGCACATATTGTTGAAAAATTATGCACGGTAGCGCAACGCCCTGATACGCACGGGTATTCCACTTCAAAAGGGATACCCCGTTTACGTCGTGCAATTTCGCGCTGGTACCAGGACAGATACCAGGTGGATATTGACCCGGAAACAGAAGCGATTGTGACTATTGGGTCGAAAGAGGGCCTGGCGCACTTAATGATGGCAACACTGGATCTGGGTGATACGGTGCTGGTGCCAAACCCGAGCTATCCCATTCATATTTATGGTGCGGTTATTGCCGGGGCGCAGGTGCGTTCAGTACCACTGGTTGAAGGCGTTGATTTCTTCAATGAACTGGAGCGTGCGATTCGGGAAAGCTACCCTAAACCGAAGATGATTATCCTCGGCTTTCCTTCCAACCCCACAGCACAATGTGTTGAGCTGGATTTCTTCGAGAAAGTGGTGGCTCTGGCACGCCGTTACGATGTTCTGGTTGTGCACGATCTGGCCTATGCCGATATTGTTTATGACGGCTGGAAAGCACCATCAATAATGCAGGTGCCTGGAGCCCGGGAAGTTGCTGTGGAATTTTTCACACTCTCCAAAAGCTACAATATGGCGGGTTGGCGTATTGGTTTTATGGTTGGCAATCCAGAATTGGTACATGCACTGGCACGAATTAAAAGTTACCACGACTACGGCACCTTTACTCCTCTTCAGGTAGCAGCCATTGCAGCCCTTGAGGGTGATCAGACGTGTGTGCATGAGATTGCCGAAGAATATAAGCGCCGCCGCGATGTACTGGTGAAAGGCCTGCATGAAGCCGGGTGGATGGTAGAGTGCCCGAAGGCATCCATGTATGTCTGGGCAAAAATCCCTGAGCCTTATGCCGGGATGGGGTCGCTGGAATTTGCTAAAAAATTACTGGCAGATGCCAAAGTGTGTGTATCGCCAGGTATTGGTTTTGGTGACTATGGCGATACCCATGTGCGTTTTGCCTTGATTGAAAATAGTGACAGGATTCGCCAGGCGGTGCGTGGCATTAAAGCAATGTTTCGTGCCGATGGCCTGTTGCCTTCTTCCCGGCACCCGGCGGCTGAAGGCGAAAAATAAGCGTTCATTTTCCACATAAACAAAAAAGGCGCTGAGGCGCCTTTTTCTGTTTTACGTAACACACATTGAGAGTGTTATTCCACCATCAGGACAAAGGTTCCGGCCCACACCAGGATGATGACTGAAATTCCCATAAAAAAGTATTTCACAATTGACACTCCGCGTAGTTGTAACGCTAAACAACGTTATTAAAACGTTCTGGTAAAAGTATAAAAGGCTCTCGTTGCCAGACTGAATAATGAGACTTTTCTTGTTGGTTCTGTTTGCTGTCTTTGGCGAAAAAGTTTCAGTATGGCCTGCCATTCGCGAGTAATGTACTGCGTAAAATAGAGGGGAGCAAGCACGGTTTGGTTGTTTTTTGTACACTTGAAGTGGTTGTGCAAAAATATAAAAAAATAGATATTTATCAGTATATTAAGTGTTACTGATTGGCGACACTTTTTAGTTTTGTTACGTGACTAACCGTTTTTTTACGTGAGTGCCACACCCCCGGGTTAATAATGGCGTTATCAGGCATTTGCCTGGTCTGCTTCGGGCATTTGCCTGGTTGAAGTGGATTCAGCGCACAATCCATTAACTCTTTTTAAGTATCACTAAATAATCCGTTGTAGTGACCGATAACTGAGCTATTAGCGCAAAAAAAACACACAGGGGCGAGTATGAGCTTGGTCAGCGGATTAAAAAATATAAGAATTTCAAGGAAATTATATGCCGGGTTTGGTTTGGTATTGCTGCTGGTGGCTATCGCTTCTGCCCTCAGCGTGATGCGCTTTCGGGATATCACTAATATCTACGATAAAACAAATCTCATCTACAACATTAATATTGAGGTTTTCCAGGCAAAAATTAACCGCCTGAAGTATTTCTATTCAGGTGATGATAAAACCCTGGATATTATGGCGAAATTTGTTACTCATGCCCGGGAATTAGTTCAGGAAGCTAAAGGCCGCCATTGGTCAGAAAAAGAAGCCGCAATGGTGGATGACCTTGGGGCACAGTTGCAGGGTTTTCAGGATAATATTACCCAGATGGGGCAGGCAACGCAGTCCTTGCGCTCGGTAAAACAACAATTAGATGATTACAATGCAAAAGATATGACGGGCGAATTTGCTCAACTGATTCGTACCCCCGTCAGTAATACTCAGGATGCCTACACCATTTATGATTTCTTGTTACTGACAGGCAGTGTGAATGACCAGGCGCTGTCATTACGCCTGAGTGGCACTGAAAGCGCCCGGGCCAAACTGGAGCAAACCTGGAAGCAGGCTGGTGAGAAGTACCAGCAATTATCCGGAGTACTGACACCAGAACAACTTGCGCCTTTCACCCGTTTATGGAAAAGCACCAGTGATTATAAAGCGGTGAATGATAACTATCTCGCGGCATTTAATGGCCTGAAAGCTGCGGAAGATAATGTGAAAACATCCGGTGATAAAAGCAGTGCCATCGTTAAACAGCTTATTGCGTCTGTCAAAGTTCAAAACGATAAACTGGCATACGGCTCAGCCAGTACTACCCTGGTCATTGGGCTTATCGCTATTTTGATTGGCATTTTCGTCACCTGGTATATTACCCGGCAGATAACGCGCCCGGTTGTACATAACCTGTCATTGGCTCAGCGTATTGCCAGCGGGGATCTCAGTGCGACAATTCAGCCTGGCAGTAATGATGAACTGGGTAAACTGACCAGCGCTATGGGGCAAATGAATACGCGCCTGCGCACCATGATAAGTGAAGTGCGTAATAGTGTGTTGTCTGTGACACGTTCGGCCAGTGCCATTGCTGAAGGCAATACTGATTTGTCTGCCCGCACGGAACAGCAGTCTGCTGCAGTAGTAGAAACGGCTGCCAGTATGGAACAACTGACCTCAACAGTACGTAATAACGCCGACAACGCCCGCCATGCCAGCCAGATTGCCGCTGAGGCGACAACTAATGCCGTGCAGGGTGGGGAAGTGGTGCGCAATGTCGTCAGCACTATGGCGGATATCTCCTCCAGCTCGAAGAAAATTTCGGATATCACTGCGGTGATCAACAGTATTGCGTTCCAGACCAACATTCTGGCGTTGAATGCGGCAGTTGAAGCCGCCCGGGCTGGTGAACAGGGCCGTGGGTTTGCGGTGGTGGCCAGTGAAGTGCGTAGCCTCTCTCAGCGTAGTTCTCAGGCGGCAAAAGATATTGCCACACTGATTGATGAATCGGTCAGCCGCATTAATACCGGCAGTTCGCTGGTGGCGAAGGCCGGGGATAACATGGAGCAGATCGTTACATCGGTACGCCGTGTGAATGACATCATTAGCGAAATTTCCTCTGCTTCTGAAGAGCAAAGCCGTGGGATTGCCCAGATTGCTCAGGCAATTTCCGAGCTGGATACCACCACGCAGCAGAATGCCTCTTTGGTGATGGAGTCATCCAGTGCTGCCAATGCACTGGAAGAGCAGGCGGTTCTGCTGGAGCAACTGGTGGCAAGTTTCCGCCTTGGGGAAACGAATGAGCCAGCCCATTCTCATGCATTGCCTGGCCGGAGCGCAAATCGTCTGCCATCGCCGGGAAATATCCGCCCCGAAACGGCGCACACTAATGACGAGGGTTGGACAACGTTCTGATAAGCATTAAACCTGATTAAGACAGGGTAGTAAGGAAATTATTACTGCCCTGTCCGTTTCTATTAAGGAAATTCTGTATTCCTCCTCACATCCCGAATGAGCCTGGCTTCTGGACGCCAGCATAATCTGCTATTGTCACTCCCTGATATTTATTTTTTGCTTTTCATCCGGCCACTGGCGGCTTGGTAATTCTGTGAAAGTTCCTATTAAACAGATGGAAAGCCCGGTATTACCCAGAAGGCATCAATGAAATTTACAACCCTGTCAGACGATGAAGTGGTGGCTGAACTATGCCGCCGTATCAAGGAAACCCGTATTTCTCAACGCCTGTCGCAAATTGAGCTTGCCAGTCGCGCGCAAGTAGGGATTGCGACAATTAAGCGTGTGGAGCAGGGGGGAGCTGTCACGCTGACCACGTTGATAGGGATTCTGCGGGCACTGGACCGGCTTCACCAACTGGAGTCCGTCCTGTTCGATTCAGAGGTACGCGGGTTTAATGCTGAACTGCATCCTGCTGAGGCTCGCCCGCCACAACGCATCCGCAAAAAAACCGCCACAGTGGCTGAGCCCGATATGCCCGGCAAAGAAAAGGATGGTGGGAAAAAAATGAATGAGTGGTATGCGACAGCCATGGAGAATAGTGTCGTCTGGCCGGTGCACTGGCCAGACGAAAAGAAATAACCTTGTGGTTTATGCCTCGCAAAGGGCAACTTTTATTGCCAGCCCGCCGAGGGCTGTTTCCCGGTATTTGGCATTCATGTCTTTACCGGTTTCGTACATGGTTTCGATAACTTTATCCAGCGACACGCGGGGAACACTGGTGCGCAGCATTGCCATGCTGGCGGCATTAATCGCTTTTACCGCAGCAATGGCGTTACGCTCAATACAGGGAACCTGCACCTGACCCGCAACCGGGTCGCAGGTAAGCCCAAGGTTATGCTCCATACCTATTTCCGCGGCATTACAAACTTTTTCCGGGCTGCCACCCAGTAATTCGGCAAGACCGGCAGAGGCCATAGAGCAGGCAACACCGATTTCCCCCTGGCAACCTACTTCTGCACCAGAAATTGACGCATTCATTTTGTACAAGATCCCGACTGCGCCAGCGGCCAGAAAATAACGCAGCGTGAGTTCCGGGGTGAGTGGCTGAATAAAGTGATCGTAGTACGCCAGAACGGCCGGGATAATGCCACAGGCCCCATTGGTTGGTGCCGTAACAACACGTCCACCGGCGGCATTTTCCTCTCCCACCGCCATGGCGAACATATTCACCCAGTCCATTGCCCTGATAGCATCCGGGCGGATACTTTCGCCGGGAGACAATACACGGTGTAAGGCCGAAGCACGGCGAGGTACGCGCAGAGGCCCGGGCAATACACCTTCAGTACGTATTCCCCGCTCTATCGCCTGGCGCATGGTATCCCACAACTGTGTCACCCGTTCTTCCACGGCAGCACGCCCGTATAATGCACTTTCGTTTTGCATCATAACGGCGGAAATCGACAGACCATTGGTATGGCAGGTTTCCAGTAAATTGTTTGCTGAGTAAAACGGAAATGGCACGACTACTTCATCCCGTTGTTGCTGGCCAAACTCCGCTTCACTGACCACAAAACCACCGCCCACGGAGTACCAGGTTTTGTGATACAACCGGTGCGGGCCATCCCATGCAGTGAATGTCAGCCCATTTTCGTGCAGTGGCAGGCGGCGGTCATGAAAATTGAGCACCAGTTCCGGGGTAAACTGCATACCCGTTTTGTCTGAAACTGGCAGTTTGCCTGTTTCATTCACTCCACGAATAAATACCGGAATGGCATCAATATCCACGGTTTCTGGTTTATTCCCGGCAAGCCCCATAATGATGGCGATATCCGTATGGTGACCTTTCCCTGTCAGAGATAAAGACCCATAAATATCGACCTCTATCTTGCGTGTCAGCGGCATTAAATCTTGTTCGATTATTTCATCAATAAACAAGTTGCCTGCTACCATTGGCCCAACGGTGTGGGAGCTTGAAGGGCCAATACCAGGTTTGAATATACTGAAAATACTGATCATAAGGGGCCTCCAGCCAGTTATTTCACCAGGTCAAACAGAATGGCCGACATCGCAATCAGCCCAACCAGTACAACGAAAATATTCGACAGTTTCCCACTGTATTTACGCATTGCCGGCACTTTATGAATGGCATACATCGGCATCAGAAACAGCAACATGGCAATAACTGGCCCACCCAGTGTTTCTATCATGCCTAAAATACTGGGGTTCAGAGTGGCAACTGCCCAGGTACTCAGCAGCATAAACAGAGCAGTAAAACGGGATAAGCGTGTTGGTTCAATAGTGCGGCCACGGCTGCGTAATTGTTTAATTACCAGGCCATTAAAGCCTTCACTGGCACCAATATAATGGCCCAGAAAAGATTTGGTGATGGCGACAAATGCAATAATCGGTGCAGACCAGGCAATCAACGGGTTATTAAAATGGTTCGCCAGGTAAGATAGGATCGAAATATTCTGTGCTTTAGCTTGTGCCAGGTTTTCCGGGCTAAGACTAAGTACACAGCTGAACACAAAAAACATCACGGTGATGACCATCATAATATGTGCACAGCAAAGAATTTTGGCACATTTACTCTCAGCCTGATCACCATATTCTTCACGCTTGGCAACGGCAAAAGCGGAGATAATCGGCGAATGGTTAAATGAGAACACCATAACGGGAATCGCCAGCCACATAGTCATCCATAAACCATGCCCGGAAACACTGGATGTCATGCTATGGAAAATGGCTCCGTTCCAGCCTGGAACCAGGTAGAGGGCCAGTACCATCAAGGTTGCCACAAACGGGAATACCAGAATACTCATAGCACGAACAATAAACTTCTCCCCCAGGCGCACAATAGTCATTAACCCTATGATTAATATCAGGGCAAGCAGGGCACGCGGTGGTGAAGGTAAGTGAAGTTGGTGAACAATAAAGCTGTCTACCGTATTAGTGATGGCGACACTATAAACTAATAAAATAGGATAAATAGCAAAGAAATACAGTAGAGTGATAATTTTCCCGGCACCACAACCAAAATGCTCTTCAACGACTTCGGTGATATCTTCACCCGGTTTTTTACCGGATAAAACAAAACGACACAAACCACGGTGAGCAAAGAATGTCATTGGGAAAGCAAGTAATGCCATAAATATCAGTGGGAGAAGCCCACCGATACCGGCATTAATCGGCAGGAACAACACACCTGCACCAATTGCTGTGCCATATAATCCGAGCATCCAGATAGTGTCTGTTTTCCGCCAGGCCCTGTTTTTATCTGTATAAATTGTCGCCGTTTGAATTGTATCCATAATAATCCTCAGTGGATATTAATTATCCAATTTTTATAAGGTAAAGAAAAAAGATGTACTTCGTTTTTATGGCGGCAAATTTATAGTATTGCTGCGTGGTGGTTAATGTGGGGGATCACATTATCCTGTATTGAAAAAAAATTTTAAAGGATGAAAAATGATGCGTTAAAAAAATGGAGGGTTAAGGGATGAATCTTAATGCCTAATATAGATGCAGTAAGAAAGTAATTACCGGTTAAATAACGAATATCTTATAATAAAGCACAATGTATGCGCAGGATCAATATACTATTCCTGAGTAGTATGCCAGACGAATATTGTTGTTATGAAAAGAGCAAAAGCTAAGGGCGAGTATTGTGCTCTGGTGCTTATACATGCACTTGTAGCTGTTCAGACTATGAGCAGAGCAAGAAGGATAACTGGCGTCCCCAGCAGGAATCGAACCTGCAACTAGCCCTTAGGAGGGGCTCGTTATATCCATTTAACTATGGGGACGGGCGGCAGTAGTATACCCGTTTTCGCCGCCACGTTAAGCGCTTAGCGGTTTGTTTGCTTAATAACTCGCCACTAAGCGGCTCAGCGTCGGGGTTTTTTAAATCTCCATGGCTCTTTGCCCCGAGGGTGTTTGGCCGGTATTGCCGCGCGGTCGTTGCGAATTTGTACATGGCTTAGCAGGGCAAAAATAAAGGTACCACCCAGTATGTTTCCGGCCAGTGTGGGCAGGGCAAACGGCCAGAAAAAGTCGTGCCAGGGAATCACATCGCGCATGGCAAGGTAGAGAATTTCCACTGAACCCACCACAATATGCGCGGTATGGCTTAAGGCCATCAGCCATGTCATCAAAATAATCACCACAATTTTGGCTGAACCGGCGGCGGGTAACATCCATACCATGGTTGCGATAATCCAGCCTGCCAGCATAGCGCTGGCCAGCATCTCTCCTGGGGATTTATGCATAATCTCCAGGCCAGAAGCGAGGAAGGCTTCCTGGGTGGGAGCGTCAAAACCGGGCATAACAGAAAACGTAAAGGCGACCACCACTGTACCAATTAAATTCCCGGCAAGGACAACCCCCCACAAGCGTAACAGCAGCAAAATATTACTGCGGGTGGGCAGTTGCATCACGGGTAAAACAGCAGTAACGGTATTTTCAGTAAACAATTGCTGGCGGGCTAAAATAACAATCATAAAGCCGAAGGAATAACCAAGGTTTTCCAGTAAAAAATGCCCCGGGATCCCTTCCAGATAGCGGGTGAATAATCCCCTTGCCAGAAAAGAAGCTCCCATGGATAAACCTGCGGCAACGCCAGACCAGAACAAAGCCAGCGGCTCCCGCTCCAGCTCTTTTTCCCCTTCCTGGCGAATACTTTCATGGGTTGCCATCGCCCGGGACGGCAGGTCTGCTTCATCCACCACAATATCTGAACCACTCGCCCGTTCTTTGCTGTCTACCTGTAAACGGTCGTCATCAGGTTGGGAAGGCTTATCCTGCATCGTTGTTACTCCCTGCAAAACGTTCAGAATATAAGCGTAGTGGCTGCGTCTGAATGGCGCAAAAATGCAGATTAATCGGACTAAACACAGCACCCGGTGCGTAGACTTAATAAGTAAGGATGTTACAATCGCAACATATTTTCATTCTGGTAACAGCAAAAAAACATGCCCGGAGTGCGAATCACGGCTGTTATATCCGTATAAAAAAAGTAATCAGTGTGGTTTTTTGCGGCTTTACTTTTCCGTAATCCCGGTATGATTTTTCTTATACGGCTACTATTAATGCAACAACCAGAATCCTTGGCCCAACACTGCCACCTTATAAGTGGTTGCGCTATTTAACAGGGAGACACCTATGAATTTTCGCCTGACCAGCCTGGCGATGGCGGTTACGGTTCTGGCCGGGTGCGCCAGCCATCCTGATGAACAGGGGCGCTCAGATCCTCTGGAAGGTTTCAACCGCACGATGTTTACCTTCAACTATGATGTGCTGGATCCTTATGTGGTTCGTCCTGTCGCTGTTGCCTGGCGTGATTATGTCCCGCAACCTGCCCGTAATGGTTTAAGCAACTTCACCAGCAACCTTGAAGAACCGGCTACTATGGTGAACTACTTCCTGCAGGGCGACCCGTATAAAGGCTTCGTGCATTTTACGCGTTTCTTCCTGAATACCTTGTTGGGGATGGGCGGGTTTATGGATGTGGCGGGTATGGCTAACCCCAAACTCCAGCGCGAAGTACCGCACCGCTTCGGGAGCACCCTTGGGCATTACGGCATGGGCTACGGGCCATATGTAGAACTGCCTTTCTATGGGAGCTTTACCATACGTGAAGATGGCGGGCAGTTTGTTGATGACCTGTACCCGGTGCTTTCATGGCTGACCTGGCCGATGTCTATTGGTAAATGGACTATTGAAGGTATTGAAACCCGCGCGCAGTTACTGGATTCCGACGGCCTGTTGCGCCAGTCCAGCGACCCTTACGTGATGGTGCGTGAAGCCTACTTCCAGCGTTATGACTTTATTGCCCGTGGCGGCAAACTGAAGCCTGAAGTGAACCCGAATGCCGCCGCTATTCAGGATGACCTGAAAGATATCGACTCACAATAATTGCTGGCCGGGGTGTTTGCCGTGGTTGATAGTAGTTTGAATAACGAGCCAAATCGCTATATACAAATAGCTATATAAAAGAAAAAAGGGTGAGCCAGTGCTCACCCTTTCTCGTTATATCAGGGCTGGTAAATCAGAAACGGTAGTTGAAGTTAGCGCCATACAGCCAGGCCTTACCATCAGATTCAAACTTGTAAGGGCCTTCCTCAATAGTAACGTGCTGACCGTGCATGTAAGATACGCCAACATCCACAGATGCATCCGGTGTGATGGCATAAGTTGCCCCTGCGCTCAGCCACAAACGGTCCTGGTCAGGAATGGAGATGGAACGGGTTGAGGCTGGTACCGGGCTGTCATCGAAGGCGATACCGGTACGCAGTGTCCAGCTATCATCCAGATAGTAGGTTGTCCCCAGAGCAATACGCCACGCATCTTTGAACTTTTCATCTTTCTGGAACAGAACGCCGCCGTCGTTACCCGTTGCTTTCAGCTCCTGGAACTGGCTCCAACTGGTATATGTCAGGCTGTAGTGAACCGCCCATTTCGGTGCAACACGGTTATACCCTGATAACTCCCACATTTCTGGCAGGTTTAGTGTTAAAGAACCATCGACAGTTTGCCCGTTGGTTCCGGCGGGTAAGCCCATACCAGCATAGATAGCCTGCAGGTTACTGGGCAGTGCGCTGGACGGCGGCAGAGAGCTTTTATAGTTGCCGTCGAAGTCAATTTTAACTTCAGAGCGGTATGTAAAGCCGTAGCGGTTGTTTTTATCCAGCTCGTACAAAATACCGGCGTTCCAGCCAAAGCCCCAGGCATCCCCTTTCAGGTGAGCAATCTGGGTATCTGCCGGAACGTTTAAATACTGTGCGTAAGCCGGGTATTGTGCTGCAGCCATCAGGCCCGCATCCCCGGCATAACGTTCAATTTTTGCTTTGGCAAATACGGCGTCAAACCCTAAGCCAAAACTCCAGTGCTGGTTCAGGCGGTAGGCACCGCTTAAATTCAGGTTAAGGGTTTCCAGGTCTGTTTTACCGCCCATAGTACCAGCGGCATAATCATTACTGTATTCGGTCGCGAGACCATAATTGGAAGTAATGGATGCCCCCCAACCGAACTGGTCATTGATTGGTGCGACAAAATGGAAATTGGGCACCCAGGCTGTCGGCGCGATGTTTTTGGCATCAAGGCTCTGGCCGCTGGGAGACTTACCAGAAATATCAACGCCCGGATCAACAAACACAGCGCCCAAAGACATCGCCGGGCGATCAAACAGCATGATAGTTGCCGGGTTACGGCTGGCGGACCCTGCGTTGTCGCCAATGGCGCCTTCACCGGAATATGCCCGGCCAAGGCCAGAAGAAGAAAATTCATTTAACTGAAAGCCTGCTGACCAGGCCTGAGTTGATACGACAGCCACTGCAATTGCAAGAGCACATTTGGTAAAACGGGGTTTCTGACTCATACCCAAAACCTCATTCTCATCAATTATTGTTATTCAAACAATGTTACATATGGTAACAGGAGCGCGAAGTGTAGGGTCTGACGATGTACAGAGAAATCAGACCAGTGGCGAGAGTATAGGTCTGACCAGTAACTATGTTGCAAGTTTGTTTATAATATTTTTCAAATATGTTTAATAAAACGCGAGCTCCATAGCAAAAAACAGGGCAGATTCCGTCAAGTGAATAACTCTGGTTTGTTTTGCATCAAAATGATGTGTGATTTTAATCACTATCAGTAACCAAAGCATACAAGCACTGGAGGTGTGCTCCCGGGCCTCATAAACTATAAACAGTGTTTCAGTTTCCTCAGGCCAAAGCGAAAGGAGAGTGTAATGAGCCAGAATAAAGCGCAAGAAACGCCAGTATGTTGCTGTGTTGATGTGGGCACAATTATGGACAACACCGATTCTGTTGCCACGTGGAGCCGGGTTTTTGACTCCAAAGCAGAAGCTGAGCAGATGCGTGAAAGCCTGGAGGCCAAAGCGCGTGCAGTGGAATCGGAACCTTGCCAGATAACCTCATCCATGCAAGATGAAGCCGGTGGTGTTCGGCTGGATATGCAGTTTGTATTTAGCTGCCAGGCTGAATCACTCATTTTCCAGCTTGGTTTACGTTAAGCCGCGGGTTTGCCGAAAACGGGGGGGCCGTTATTTTCGGTGGCGAATACCTTAATTACGCCTGTCTGCACACTACCTCCGGGTAGTGTGCACATTCCTCGCGAGTTGCCCTCCAGTGCAATTTCGTGTTTTGCCTCGCACTTTTCCCTTATTGCAGTTGGCGTAGTGTAAAAATTTGGTTAAAACTTTTATCAGGTCAGACCACTTTGCGCTAATTATTCTATTCGGGGAGCCTTATGAAACAGCCGCTGCCACTGGTTACACGCCAGGGGGATCGTATTGCATTTATTGCCGGGTTAAGAACACCGTTCGCACGCCAGGCTACTGCGTTTCATGGTATACCCGCTGTTGATCTGGGAAAAATGGTGGTGAGTGAACTACTCACTCGCAATGAAATAGACCCGCAACTGGTTCAACAGTTGGTATTCGGCCAGGTTGTACAAATGCCGGAAGCACCCAATATCGCCCGGGAAATTGTCCTGGGAACCGGGATGTCAGTTCATACGGATGCATACAGCGTAAGCCGCGCCTGTGCCACCAGTTTCCAGGCCGTTGCTAATATCGCCGAAAGTATTATGGTTGGCACCATTCATACTGGTGTTGCGGGCGGGGCGGATTCATCTTCTGTTCTGCCCATAGGGGTGAGCCGTAAGCTGGCAAAAACGTTGGTTGATATCACGAAAACGCGTTCAGTCGCGCAACGCCTTAAGCTTTTTTCCCGCCTGCGCCTGCGTGACCTGATGCCTGTCCCTCCTGCTGTTGCGGAATACTCCACTGGCTTACGCATGGGGGACACCGCGGAACAAATGGCCAAAACGCACAGTATTTCACGTGAAGATCAGGATGCCCTGGCTTACCGTTCACACCAGCTTGCCGCGCTTGCCTGGCAGGAGGGCAAGTTGAATGATGAGGTCATGACCGCCTTTATTCCTCCTTATAAAGCCGCTTTTCACCAGGATAATAATATTCGCCCGGAAACCTCTCTGGCAGATTATGCCCGCCTGCGCCCGGCCTTTGATCGCAAACATGGCAGTGTTACTGCAGCAAACAGCACGCCGCTGACTGACGGTGCCTCGGCTGTCATTATGATGGCGGAGTCACAGGCGAAATCACTGGGTTTACAACCATTAGGCTACCTGCGCAGCTATGCGTTTACCGCAATTGATGTCTGGCAGGACATGTTGCTGGGGCCTGCCTGGTCCACGCCGCTGGCACTCTCCAGGGCAGGAATAACACTTGCCGACCTGACACTGTTTGATATGCACGAAGCCTTTGCCGCACAAACATTGACGAACCTGAAGTGCCTCGCCAGCGATAAATTTTGCCGGGAAGTGCTGGGGCAGAGTGGGGCAACCGGCGAGGTCGATATGGACAAATTTAATGTGCTGGGCGGTTCGCTGGCCTACGGGCACCCCTTTGCAGCAACAGGCACACGAATGATTACGCAGACACTCAATGAATTACGCCGTCGTGGCGGTGGGCTTGGGCTGGTCACGGCCTGTGCAGCGGGTGGGCTTGGTGCGGCAATGGTACTGGAGAGCGAATAATGGAACAGATTTCCGCATTTAACCTGGTGGTGGGCCCGGACAATATTGCCATTGTGACTATTGATGTCCCGGGCGAAAAAATGAATACCCTGCGGGCGGAGTTTGTTAATGAAGTAAAAAATTTGCTGAGTGAACTGAACACACTGAATGAACTGGAAGGTGTGGTGCTGGTTTCCGGTAAACCAGATAACTTTGTTGCCGGGGCAGATATTCGCATGATTGAAGCCTGCCAGACCGCCGGGGAGGCCAGTCAGTTGGCCCGAGCCGGGCAGCAAGTCATGGCGGAATTAAGTAGCTTACGAGTTCCTGTTGTTGCGGCTATTCATGGCGCCTGCCTTGGCGGTGGCCTGGAGCTGGCGCTGGCCTGCCACAGCCGGGTATGTTCAGATTCCTCGCAAACCCAGTTAGGCTTGCCTGAAGTGCAATTAGGTTTATTGCCGGGGTCAGGAGGTACACAACGCCTGCCGCGCCTGATAGGGCTGCCAGGCGCACTGGACATGATCCTGACAGGGAAATCGTTGCGCCCACGGCAGGCCAAAAAATGTGGCCTGGTTGATGATGTCGTCCCGCAAAGTATTTTGTTGGCAACGGCGGTTTCCCTGGCAAAAAAAGGCCCACAACCCGCACAACTGCTACCGTTGAAAACTCGTTTGTTAACGGGGAAGCTGGCACGAACGCTTATTTTTAATACTGCCCGTAAAAAGACCCTGGCAAAGACTCAGGGCAACTACCCGGCAGCAGAGCGCATTCTTGATGTGATGGAAACCGGCTTATCTTCTGGCATGGCGAACGGCCTTGCTGCGGAAGCACAGGCATTTGGTGAGCTGGCAATGACGCCTGAATCGGCGGCACTGCGCAGCCTGTTTTTTGCCAGCACTGATTTGAAAAAAGACCCGGGGAGCGCCACTCCACCAGTCAGCGTTAAGCGAGTGGGGATATTGGGTGGTGGGTTGATGGGCGGCGGTATTGCCAGTGTGAGCGCAACTAAAGCCGGGCTGCCGGTGCGCATTAAAGATATCAATGACAAAGGTATTAACCACGCTCTGCAATATGCCTGGTCGATGCTGGATAAAAAAGTCCGCCGTCGCCACCTGACGGCTTCCGAGCGTAATCTGCAAATGGCACGTATTTCCGGTGGCACCGATTACCGTGGCTTTGGCCAGTGTCAGTTGGTGATTGAGGCAGTATTTGAAGATTTGGCACTGAAGCAAAAAATGGTCAGTGAAATCGAAGAACACTGTGCACCAGGCACTATCTTTGCCTCAAATACATCGTCATTACCCATCGCAGAGATAGCCCGGGAGGCAGGTGCGCCGGGTAGGGTTATCGGGCTACACTATTTCAGCCCGGTAGATAAAATGCCGTTGGTGGAAGTTATCCCTCATGCTGGTACAGATGCGGAAGTGGTTTCCACTGTGGTAGCCCTGGCCAAAAAACAGGGAAAAACGCCGATAGTTGTGGGCGACTGCGCCGGGTTTTATGTGAACCGTATTCTCGCCCCTTATATTAACGAAGCGATACGTTGCCTGGCTGAGGGTGAGCCCATCGAACATATTGATAATGCCCTGGTTAAAAAAGGGTTTCCTGTTGGACCACTACAGTTGCTGGACGAAGTGGGTATTGATATCGGCACGAAAATTATGCCGGTTCTGGAAGCCGCTTATGGTGAGCGTTTTGCCGCACCGCAATCTGCGGTTAGCGCAATTTTAGGTGATGACCGCAAAGGGCGTAAAAATGGACGGGGTTTCTACCTGTATCAGGCGAAACACAAAAATCCATTTAAAGCTAATAAAAAACAACCAGATACATCTATTTATTCTGTGCTGGGGGTAACGCCACGGGTGAATAAACCGGGTGAAGAAATAGCGCAGCGCTGTCTGTTTTTGATGCTGAATGAAGCTGCCCGTTGCCTGGATGAGAACGTGCTGCGTTCTGCGCGTGATGGTGATATTGGCGCGGTGTTTGGTATCGGTTTTCCGCCTTTTCTTGGTGGGCCATTTCGCTACATGGACAGCCTTGGGGCAAGTGAAGTCGTCAGCCGTCTGACTCAGCTTGCTGAACGCTATGGTGAAAGGTTTACGCCGTGTGGGCTTTTGCAACAAATGGCAAAAGATGGTGAGTTTTTTTGGCGAAAAAATGAACCTGTCCAGTGACAGAGAACTCTAAGTTTTTGTAAAAGTGACTGCAAATAACGACAGTGTGGTTATTTTATAAACGGATATTGACTATCCTTACAGCAATGCGGTAAAACACACCGTTCAATTTGATGTATGGATAAGGCACAATGCCCGACCCCCTGTTAGCGCGTACGGATTGCGGTTGGTTTCGTGCGGGGTGAGCAGGTGTTTCTGGTTAACAAAAGCGGTGCAATATGCAAGTTTTTATCATGCGTCATGGCGACGCGGCGCTCGATGCCGCCAGTGATTCGGTTCGTCCTCTCACTCAGGTGGGGATCGACGAAACGCAAATGATGGCGACCTGGTTAAAAGGTCAGCAGGTAGAAATTGGACGTGTTTTGGTGAGTCCATTTTTACGTGCGGAGCAAACACTGGATGTTGTGAGTCAGCAACTTTCTCTGCCTGGCGAGAAAGAGACAATGCCTGAATTAACGCCTTGCGGCGATGTGGGTCTGGTAGGGTGTTATCTCCAGGCGCTTGCAGAGCAGGGTGAAAAGTCAGTGCTGGTTATTTCTCACCTGCCATTGGTGGGGTACCTTGTATCAGAACTGTGCCCAGAGGAAACGCCTCCGATGTTCTGCACATCGGCGATTGCTTCCGTCACTATTGCGCCGGAAACGGGCAAAGGGGCATTCGAATGGCAAATCAGTCCGTGTAATTTGAAAGTGGCAAAAGCAATTTAATGCCTGAACACTTAAGAGCCGCTTGCCGGCTCTACGTGTTTCTGGGCTCAGGGAAGTTCAGGTGGCTGCCACTCATCCACTTCAATCAACACCAGCAATGCCGCATCGCCACCCCACTCTTTGGGAGCCTGGTGAAAAGCCATAACGTGCGGGTGCTGGGCCAGCCACAATGGGGTTTGTTGCTTCAGAATATGTTTCCCGTGCCCGTGCATTACGCAGGCGCAATACACATGTTCCCGGCGGCAGGCTGCAATTAACGCCCCTAACTCTTGTTTTGCCTGCAGTTGCGTTAACCCGTGTAAATCCAGCATCAAATCTGGCGTGTAATCACCGCGGCGCAGTTTTTTCAGCTCAAAATGGCTGACATCTTCGCGGACATAACGCATCGGCCCTTCACTGGAAAGCAGCGGCTGAAATTCATCTGAAAAATAGTGGCTGGCGTCAACTTGTTCCTGTACCAGGCGTTTTACCGGCATTTCAGTGATTTTTTTGCGTACCGGGCGATGAACAATTGTGTCCTGAGCCAGTTTACGGGTGCCGCGCATTAACTCACGGAACAGCGCCTGGTCTTCCGTACTCAACTGCGCTTTTTTCTTCATATCGTTTCATTCCTGTCATGCAATACCTGCCAGTTTACCTGCTTTAATGGTTGCAATTAAATAAAACCGCCAATTTCAGCTCTGGGGGATGCCCTGTTGCTGATTTATCGCCTGGTTCGTGGCAAACTAGCGGCCGAAACAACAGCGCTAACGGCCTGCGGAGGGCATGTGGATAAAATTTTTGTCGAAGAGGCAGTCAGTGAACTGCACACTATTCAGGATATGCTGCGTTGGGCCGTCAGCCGTTTTAGCGCGGCGAATATTTGGTACGGGCACGGCACGGATAACCCGTGGGATGAAGCCGTACAACTGGTGCTCCCAACCCTCTACCTGCCACTGGATATCCCTGAAGATATGCGCCAGTGCCGCCTGACATCCAGCGAACGTCACCGCATTGTTGAACGGGTGATTCGCCGTGTAAATGAGCGTATACCGGTTGCCTACCTGACCAATAAAGCCTGGTTCTGCGGCCACGAGTTCTATGTCGATGAACGGGTACTGGTGCCGCGTTCGCCAATTGGTGAACTGATCAACACACATTTTGCCGGTCTGACGGATGGCGAGCCGGCACATATTCTGGATATGTGCACAGGCAGCGGGTGTATTGCTATTGCCTGCGCTTACGCATTCCCGGAAGCTGAAGTGGATGCAGTGGATATCTCCCCGGATGCACTGGCTGTGGCGGAGCGCAACATTGCAGAACACGGGCTGGAACACCAGGTAACCCCGATTCGCTCTGACCTGTTCCGTGATTTACCCAAAGTGCAGTACGACATTATTGTGACCAACCCGCCGTATGTTGACGCAGAAGATATGTCGGATTTGCCGGGCGAGTACCGCTTTGAGCCTGAACTGGGACTGGCGGCGGGCACTGATGGCCTGAAACTGGCGCGCCGGATACTGGCCTGTTCCCCGGACTACCTGGCTGACGGCGGTATTCTGATTTGTGAAGTCGGCAACAGCATGGTACATCTGGCAGAACAATACCCGGATGTCCCCTTCACCTGGCTTGAATTTGATAACGGCGGTGATGGCGTCTTTATGCTGACCAAAGCACAGCTTATTGCCGCGCATGAACATTTCAGTATTTATAAAGATTAATCTGCTGTGGGCTGTCTGGCCCACAATTGCCCCTTGAAACGATAACAACGGTAAGGAGCCGTGATGGCAGGTAATACTATTGGACAGGTATTCCGTGTAACCACTTTTGGTGAGTCACATGGGTTGGCGTTGGGCTGTATTGTTGATGGCGTCCCGCCGGGTATTTCGCTCACTGAAGCGGATTTGCAACATGACCTGGACCGCCGTCGTCCGGGAACATCGCGTTACACCACACAACGCCGTGAACCGGACCAGGTAAAAATTTTATCCGGGGTATTCGAAGGTGTCACCACCGGAACCAGCATTGGGTTGCTTATCGAAAATACCGATCAGCGTTCTCAGGATTACAGCGCCATTAAAGACGTATTCCGCCCGGGCCATGCCGATTACACCTATGAGCAAAAATATGGCCTGCGCGATTATCGTGGTGGGGGCCGTTCATCTGCTCGTGAAACAGCAATGCGCGTTGCCGCTGGTGCGATTGCCAAGAAATATCTGGCTGAAAAATTCGGTATTGTGGTGCGTGCCTGCCTTTCTCAAATGGGCGATATCCCACTGGATATCGTTGACTGGGAACAGGTTGAACAAAATGCGTTCTTCTGCCCGGATCCCGAAAAAGTGGCTGCACTTGATGAACTGATGCGTGCGCTCAAGAAAGAAGGGGACTCAATCGGCGCGAAAGTGACGGTGGTTGCCGATAACGTACCACCGGGTTTTGGTGAGCCGGTTTTCGACCGCCTGGATGCAGATATTGCTCATGCACTGATGAGCATTAACGCAGTAAAAGGCGTTGAAATTGGTGATGGTTTTGGCGTGGTGGGGCTGCGTGGCAGTGAAAACCGCGATGAAATTACTCAGTCCGGCTTCACCAGCAACCATGCTGGTGGCGTGTTGGGTGGCATCAGCAGTGGCCAGCAAATCGTGGCGAACATTGCACTGAAACCGACTTCCAGCATTATGGTGCCGGGTAAAACGATTAACCGTGCAGGCGAAGAAGTTGAGATGGTCACTCGCGGTCGCCATGACCCTTGTGTGGGTATTCGTGCTGTGCCGATTGCCGAAGCTATGCTGGCAATCGTGCTGATGGACCACGCGTTGCGCCAGCGTGCCCAGAATGGGGATGTAGCCTGCCCACTTCCACGCTGGTAATACCGAATGAACAGAACTGTCTTAGCACTAGCTGGTTTGTTATTGTGCGGCCTTGCTCAGGCCGCCACACCCTGGCAGAAAATCACGCATCCGGTTGCGGGATCTCCGCAATCAATTGGTGCTTATGCCAATGGCTGTATTATTGGTGCCGAACCATTGCCGTTACAGTCAGATGATTACCAGGTGATGCGCACTGATCAGCGCCGTTACTTTGGTCACCCTGATTTACTGGCTTTTATTGGCCGCTTGTCTGCCAGCGTGCACCAGCATGGCATGGGAACACTACTGATTGGCGATATGGGCATGGCCGCAGGTGGGCGCTTTAGTAGTGGTCACGCCAGCCACCAGAGTGGCCTGGATGTAGATATTTTCCTGCAACTGCCGAAAGTACGCTGGTCCAGTGCGCAATTGTTAAAACCTCAGGCTCTGGATTTGGTTGCACCGGGCGGAAAAAATGTGGTTGAGTCGCTCTGGCAGCCGGAAATTGGGCAGTTGATAAAACTGGCTGCTGAAGACAGCGATGTCGCGCGGATTTTTGTTAACCCTGCCATCAAAGAAAAATTGTGTGAAACCGCTGGCACCGACCGCACCTGGTTGCACAAAGTGCGCCCCTGGTTTGCTCACCGGGCACATATGCATGTGCGCCTGAACTGCCCGGCTGGTAGCCTTGAGTGCATTGACCAGGCACCACCACCACCCGGTGATGGCTGTGGTGCGGAACTACAAAGTTGGTTTGAGCCGCCTAAACCTGGTGCTGTGAAACCCGGCAAAAAAACACCGCCACCGATACCGGCATCCTGCCAGGCATTACTGGATAAAAAATTGTTATAAGGGACAAGTACATGGAGTGGTTCATGGTTTCGCCACTGGTGCTGGTGGTGTTATTTTTTGTCGCAATGCTCGCTGGTTTTATTGATTCTCTGGCTGGTGGTGGCGGGTTGTTGACGGTTCCGGCATTACTGGCTGCCGGCTTGCCTCCGGCTCAGGCACTGGCCACCAATAAGCTACAGGCCTGTGGTGGCTCAGTTTCTTCATCACTCTATTTTATTCGCCGTAAAGTGGTGAGCCTCGCCGACCAAAAACTGAATGTGTTGATGACGTTTATTGGCGCCACATCTGGCGCATTACTGGTGCAACATATGCACGCCGACATTCTGCGCCAGATCCTGCCCATACTGGTTATCGCCATTGGCTTATATTTTTTGTTAATGCCACGCCTTGGCGAAGCAGACAGACAACGCCGCTTGCACGGGCTGCCATTTGCCCTGGTTGCAGGTGGGTGCGTGGGGTTTTATGACGGCTTTTTTGGCCCCGGGGCTGGCTCATTTTATGCGTTGGCGTTTGTTGCACTGGCCGGGTTTAACCTTGCCAAAGCCACCGCCCATGCGAAATTGCTCAATGCCACTTCTAACCTTGGCGGGTTACTGTTGTTTATTATTGGCGGCAAAGTGGTATGGGGCACCGGCTTTGTCATGATGGCCGGGCAGTTTTGCGGTGCCCGCATGGGTTCCCGTTTGGTGCTGAGTAAAGGCCACAAACTGATTCGCCCCATGATTGTGGTGGTGTCTGCGGTGATGAGCGCCAAATTACTGTTCGACAGCCACGGGCAAACAATTCTTCACTGGTTAGGTATGCAGTAATGGAAGTAATGGAAACACATCACTACGAACAACTGATTGAAATTTTTAATGGTTGTTTTGCCGGTGATTACAATACCCGCCTGGTTAAAGGCGACGACGAACCGATTTATCTGCCTGCAGACAGCGAAGCCCCTTACCATCGCGTAGTTTTTGCGCATGGTTACTATGCCAGTGCGTTGCACGAAATTGCACACTGGTGTATTGCCGGTGAAGCGCGGCGTAAGCTGGTTGATTTTGGTTACTGGTATTGCCCGGACGGGCGCGATGAAGCAACGCAGCACCAGTTTGAAGATGTGGAAGTGAAACCCCAGGCACTGGAATGGATGTTCTGTGTCGCTGCCGGGTTTGCATTTAATGTCAGTTGCGACAACCTCAGTGGGGATTTTGAGCCTGACCGTATCGTGTTCCAGCGGCGGGTTCACCAGCAGGTGATGCACTGGTTATCTGCAGGCGTACCTGCCCGCCCGGCTCGTTTTATTGCCGCCTTACAGCAGTATTATCATTCTGCGCCCTTCACGGCAGAATCTTTTCCATGGCCCGAAGATTTGTGCTGAGCGCCATACCAAGCAGGAGAATATTATGATTGAAGCGTTTGAAGCACGCATTCTGGGTTTCATTGACGATATGGTCGAGCATGCCTCTGACGATGAATTGTTTGCCAGCGGGTATTTGCGTGGCCACCTGACACTGGCTATTGCCGAAGTTGCGCAGGGTGATGACCACTCCTTCGAGCGGGTGTACCTGCATGTTGGGCAGAGCCTTGAAAAAGCCATCAGCGCCGGGGAATTGTCACCGCCAGACCAGGTACTGGTTCTGGAAATGTGGGACAAACTGTGGAACCAGGCCAAAGCATAATCCAGCCAGCCCGGCCAAAGTGCCGGGCATAATCCTTGCGTTTACTTCTCTATCTTTCTGCCTTTCAGCCACTTGCGCACCCACAACCTGGATGGAGTCATTGCTGCCAGTGTTTCCTGGTCGGACGGTAATGGTTCTGCACTCATTTGTGCTGCCAGTATTTCAGCCGCCAGAGGTGCACTGCATAACCCACGTGAACCCAGTGCGCCGAGCATAAATAAGTCAGGGTGTACCGGGAGCAGGCGCTGCGAAGAGACAATGTCTTCAGCAGAGTTGAAGGCATAGTCGCCCATAAACGCGGCGTAATCCGGAACATTCCCGACCATAGGGAGATGGTCTCGGGTGGCACAGCGCACACCACACCGGGCATCACCTGCACTGGTGTCGACTTCCTGAGCCCATTTAGCCTGTGGCAGGCAATCAACCAGGCGTTGCCGGTTATGCACCTGGTCTTCTTCGCTGTAACTGGCCGCTGACTGGCCCCGGTGGTAACTGGCGCCAATACAATGTTGCCCACGAGCAGAGTCAACCGGTGTCAGGTAACCGTCATAACACAGCACTTGTTTCAGCGCACCTAAGCCAGGTGTGGTGGGAATATGGCTTACCTGGCCGGCAACCGGGTAGGCGGGGAGATGAGCCGTTTGTTCAAACTGGGTAATGTTGTGGCCATTAGCCAGTACCAGGCAGCTATGCTGCGCAGCCTGGCCTCCGGCGAAGTGAATATCCCAGCCGGTGTCACTATGGCTCAGGCTCAGAGCCTGCTGGTTGTAATGCACTTTCAGGCCTTGCTGGCAAGCCAGCTCAATTACCTGATGAGTCAGAGTTTGCGGGCAAAGCCAGCCGCCCTGTGGGAAACAAATACCAGAAACCCCGGTTTCCACACCGCAGGTTGCCTGCATCGCTTCTTTGCTGACAGCATGAATCAGTGTTTCAGGCAGTGGCATATCCAGCATTTTTGCCAGTTTGTCGGTGCTTTTATCGTTCCATGCCAGTTGAGTGACGCCACACCAGTCGTGGGCGAAAACTGCAGGCAGGCGGTCATATAACCGCCGGGCAAACCCGAACGCATGGGGGAAAAACGCAGCCAGTGCCGGGTCATGCTGGTTGAGCAACGGGTAAAGAGCGCCCTGGCGGTTTCCTGATGCCCCCTGTGCTGGCGCGTCATCGGCGCAGTACAGGGTTACATCCCAGCCCCGGTGCAATAATGCAAGGCTTAATAATGCACTGGCAATGCCACCACCTATAATGGCAGTTTCGCGGCAGCTCGCCGCCTGGCGGGTATACCATGGGGTAGTGAGTGGTGTGCTGATGCCTTCAGCCAGCGTACCGGTCAGCATTTCTCGCTTGCGGCCAAAGCCCTTACGTTTTTCAACCTGAAAACCCGCCTGCTGTAACCCACGGCGAACAAAGCCTGCGGATGTGAACGTTGCCATCGTTCCCCCTGGTTTTGCCATGCGGGCCATGCCGTCAAACAATGCCTGGTTCCACATGTCGGGGTTACGTGAAGGGGCAAAACCATCCAGAAACCAGGCGTCAACACGCTGATTCAGGGTGCAGTCAAGTTGGGTGAGGCTGGTATTAATATCGCCAAACCACAAATCTACAGTTACGCGCCCATTATCCAGAACCAGGCGGTGGCAACCGGCAACCGCATCAGGCCACTGCGCCTGCAATTGGGTGGCGAATGTAGCCAGTTGAGGCCACTGCTGGTGGGCTTTTGTGAGGTCGCCCAGGCGTAACGGAAATTTTTCAAAACTGATAAAATGCAGCCGCTGTAGCCTGGCTTGCGGGTTATCGGCATGGAATGTGGTGAATTGTTCCCATAGCGCCAGAAAATTCAGCCCGGTTCCAAAACCGCTTTCAGCCACCACAAACACGCTTTCATGGTGGTTGAAAAACCGGTCTTTCAGCCTGTTTCCATCGAGGAAAACATAGCGGGTTTCTTCCAGCCCGTTGTCATTCGAAAAGTAGACGTCATCAAATTGTCGGGAAACAGGTGTACCCTCAGCATTGAAGTCCAGTGTGGCAGTTTGTATGCAGTTTTGTTTCACGTAAGTTGCTCGTATAACACGGGGTGCCACGATCTTAAGGGTTAGTCTGAGCTGGCGCAAATTATCTGCATAAAATGGCTGATCGGACTTGTTCGGCGTACAACTGTACGCTATTGTGCGACACGAAATCTAAAATATGCAGTGAAAGAGGTATTGAATGAAACGTGCAGTGATTACTGGCCTGGGTATCGTTTCCAGCATCGGTAATAACCAGCAGGAAGTCCTGGCATCTCTGCGTGAAGGGCGCTCAGGGATCACTTTCTCTCAAGAACTGAAAGATTCCGGTATGCGTAGCCACGTGTGGGGTAATGTCAAGCTGGATACCACAGGCTTAATCGATCGCAAAGTCGTTCGCTTTATGAGTGACGCCTCTGTTTATGCTTACCTGTCCATGGATGAGGCAATTAAAGATGCCAAACTGGCTGACGAAGTTTACCAGAACAACCCACGAGTTGGGCTGATTGCCGGTTCTGGTGGCGGTTCGCCAAAATTCCAGGTCTTTGGTGCAGATGCCATGCGCAGCCCTCGTGGTCTGAAAGCTGTTGGCCCCTACGTTGTTACCAAAGCTATGGCCTCTGGTGTTTCTGCCTGCCTGGCCACGCCATTCAAAATTCATGGCGTGAACTACTCTATCAGCTCCGCCTGTGCAACATCTGCACACTGTATTGGCAATGCGGTTGAGCAAATTCAGCTCGGTAAGCAAGACATCGTGTTCGCTGGTGGTGGTGAAGAACTGTGCTGGGAACTGGCCTGTGAGTTCGATGCCATGGGCGCACTGTCTACCAAATACAATGAAACGCCGGAAAAAGCTTCCCGTACTTATGACGCGCACCGTGATGGTTTTGTTATCGCTGGTGGTGGCGGTATGGTCGTGGTTGAAGAACTGGAGCATGCTCTGGCTCGTGGCGCTCATATCTATGCGGAAATCGTTGGTTACGGCGCAACGTCTGATGGCGCAGATATGGTTGCTCCGTCTGGCGAAGGCGCAGCGCGTTGCATGAGAATGGCAATGGATGGTGTGGATACACCTATCGATTACCTGAACACTCATGGTACGTCTACACCCGTTGGTGATGTGAAAGAACTGGGTGCGATTCGCGAAGTATTTGGCGAAAACACCCCTGCGCTGTCTGCAACTAAAGCCATGACTGGCCACTCACTGGGTGCGGCAGGGGTTCAGGAAGCAATTTACAGCCTGCTGATGCTGGAACACGGCTTTATCGCGCCAAGCATTAACATCGACGAACGTGACCCGCTGGCTGAAGGCATGAACATTGTCACTGAGCCTGTCGAGCGCGACCTGACGACTGTTATGTCTAACAGCTTCGGTTTTGGCGGCACCAACGCCACACTGGTAATGCGTAAATACAGCAAATAAAGACGTTTTAATGTCTTTTGTATAAGGGGCGGGTGACTGCCCCTTTATTTTATCCTGTTTCGTTACTTCTCCTGGTTGCGTGTTTTATCCTTGTACGCACCAATCTCAAACTGTGATTGACATCTCGTTTTTGCTCCGGCATGCTTAAATCATACAGCTTTGTTTCTACTTAAGCTGCGTAAGCGTTTAACGTGAACCAACGCATTACTCAACCTGACAGACCAGGGGGAGGGTGCGTATGTGTTTGCTCTGCTTACCCTTGCTCCGTTGGTTACCTGGAGCATATTCATGACATCCTCATCGGATCAATCTCTGCACACAGCCTTTCCTGATTTTGCACTATTTCGTCTTACCTGCGCTGTTTTCCTGACTTACCTGTGTATCGGCATGCCACTGCCAGTCATTTCTTTGTATGTTCATCATGAACTGGGTTATGGCAATACTCTGGTGGGCATTGCTGTGGGTATTCAGTTTCTGGCAACGGTGCTGACTCGGCGGTACGCCGGGCATATGGCAGACCAGCACGGAGCTAAACAGACCGCCATGAGAGGTATGATTGCCTGTGCAATGGCCGGATTCGCATGGTTACTCGCTGCTTTGCTACCTGTTCACCCGGTAGTTAAATACAGTTTTTTACTCTTGGGGCGCCTGTCGCTGGGGTTTGGTGAAAGCCAATTGCTTACCGGTACATTGACCTGGGGGATGGGGCTATTAGGTCCAAACCGTTCGGGGAAAGTGATGTCGTGGAATGGGATGGCAATTTATGGTGCACTCGCAATTGGCGCACCTTTAGGGCTGGCAATCTTTCAGCGCTGGGGATTCATGGTACTGGGTGTGATTACGCTGGTATTACCTGCCATCGCCTGGTTGTTGAATGGTTCAGTTGCCGGGGTTAAACCGCACGGCGGGGTACGTCAGCCGTTATGGAGTGTGGTTGGTCGTATCTGGCCTGCGGGATTGGGGCTGGCATTGCAAGGCGTTGGGTTTGCTGTTATCGGCACCTTTACCACACTCTATTTTGCCTCCCGTGGCTGGGGGATGGCGGGGTTCACCTTAAGCGGTTTTGGTGGGGCTTTTGTTCTGGTGCGTATCCTGTTTGGCTGGATGCCTGACCGTTATAGTAGTGTCAATGTTGCGTTAGTTTCGTTGCTGGTTGAGTGCCTGGGCTTGTTACTACTGTGGTCGGCTCCTGAAGCAACAATAGCACTAGTGGGTGCGGCTCTGACCGGAGCAGGGTGTTCACTGATTTTCCCTGCGCTGGGGGTAGAAGTTGTTAAGCGTGTACCACCACAGTCGCGTGGTACAGCTCTGGGGGGATATTCTGCCTTCCAGGACATCGCTTACTGTGTTGCCGGGCCGCTGACGGGTATTTTGGCTACGGTGATGGGCTATGAATCCGTGTACATGGCGGGCGCGATTGCTGCATTACTTGGTATGGTTGTTATCGCACTGGCGCTGCGCCCAGAAAAAACATCACAGCACCAGTAGCACCAGGCAAAAGACCAGTACTAATGCGAACAATGTCAGCCCCGGGCGGGCTGACATCACTTTCAGCGGCTCGGATATGAAGGCAATAAACGGGTTATAGACAGGCTGGATACTGCGCACATCCAGTTGCACCGCTCCACGCTCTGCACGCATAAAGAAAATTTGGCTCAGCACTTCCTGAACTTGAGCGGCTGTTAATACTGTCTGTGGTGTGGCCTGCCACTGCTGCTGCAGTGTATCCGTAATACGCTGCAACTCATGGTGCTCAAGCGGTTGTTTTAGCACCGTCTGGATAACCTGCAATGTGGGTGCTGGGTTATGCGCCAGCGTTTCTCTGGCCTGCAGCCAGGTCACCATCTGTGGGAAATGGCGGGCAGGAATTTGCTCGCTGGATTTGGCGCCACTGAGTTCAACCAGATTCTGCCAAATGGTTTTTACAGATTCGCCTGAACTGGCGGCGAGTTTGCTGACCAGTTGATTTAGTGTGCTGTGTTCTGCGGGTAATAACGGCCGCTCTGTGGCCGGGCGCGTGGTCGGCTGTGGAACCACAATTTCGCCTTTTTGTAATACCGTTAACACTGTTTTTAACTGATCTGGCGTGAGCTGGCTGAGCGCAGTATGGCCGAACTCCTGGCGAATATAGTTACTCACCGCCTGGCGGTTATTACCTTGCGAAAGTAAATTATTCAGTTGTTGCAGAACCTGGCGTGTTTCATGGGTTTGTTGGGCACCAGCCAGGCGCTGGTTCAGGTTTTGCTCTGCTGCAGGAAAGTGGCGGGACTGCATTGGTGTGTTATTTTTCAACCCGAGATCATGCTTCATTGCCGCCCACACTTCCGCCGGTTGTTGCTGAGTCAGCGCAATGATGCGGGTTATCAGGCGTTCCAGTACCGTGCGCTGAATAGTGGAAAGCGGTGCTTCACCAGCTGGCGGTGTGGTTCTGGGGGTACCTGGCGGTTCGCCGGGAGGTTGCGGTGAATGGCCCACAATGGGTTGCATAATAACAAATCCTTAATCTTTTAGGTCGGTTCAGCCAGACGGCATGTACAGCAATAGGCCTGAGGTCAAGATTATGGCACACTTACGTGTTATTTCCCGCACATAAACAGGTACTGTAACGTGAAAATCCTCGTTGATGAAAATATGCCCTATGCTCAGGCGTTGTTCAGCCGGTTGGGGGAAGTTCAGTCTGTGCCAGGTCGCCCAATCCCTGAGGATGCGCTGACTGGTGCTGATGCGTTAATGGTGCGTTCTGTCACCAAAGTCAACGCCGGGTTACTGGCTGGTACGCCAGTAAAATTTGTGGGTACTGCAACCGCAGGTACTGACCATGTTGATAGCGCATGGTTATCCAGCGCAGGTATCGGTTTCTCTGCCGCGCCTGGTTGTAACGCGATTGCGGTGGTTGAATATGTCTTTTCCGCATTACTGATGCTGGCTGAGCGTGAAGGTTTCGCTTTGCAGGACCGGACTGTCGGTATTGTTGGGGTAGGTAATGTGGGTGGGCGGTTACAAAAACGTTTAGAAGCGCTGGGTATTAAAACATTATTGTGTGACCCACCGCGTGCTGACCGGGGCGATGATGAGGCTTTCCTGCCGCTGGAAACGCTGGTGCAGGAAGCGGATATCCTGACGTTCCACACCCCACTGTTTAAAGACGGGCCTTATAAAACCCTGCACCTGGCAGATGAATCGTTACTACGTCGCCTGAAACCAGGCACTATTTTAATTAATGCCTGCCGTGGCCCGGTAGTGGACAATGCAGCGTTACTGGCCTGCCTGAATGATGGCCAGTCACTCTTTACTGTTCTGGATGTATGGGAAGGTGAGCCAGACCTGAATCTGGCTCTGCTTGAACGTGCAGACATTGGTACACCCCATATTGCGGGTTACACTCTGGAAGGGAAAGCGCGCGGTACTACGCAGGTATTTGAAGCCTTCAGCGCATTTATCGGGCAACCAGAAACGGTGTCGCTGAATACTTTGCTCCCTCCTCCTGAATTTAGTAGGGTTTTCTTGCATGGACCACTCGATCAAACTGCGCTGAAAAGACTGGCGCATCTGGTGTATGATGTGCGCCGTGATGATGCCCCCCTGCGCAAAGTAGCAGGGCAGGCCGGGGAGTTTGATAAGCTGCGTAAGTTTTACAAAGAGCGCAGAGAGTGGTCTTCCTTACTTGTTGAATGTGATGACCAGTCTGCAGCGGCCTTGCTGAATCAGTTAGGTTTTAACGCACAATTTTCCCCTCATCAATAATCGTCATTACCGCTCCCTGCTGTGAACGGCGGGGAGTGCTTTTATTTTGTCTGGAGTAAACCACTATGTCAGAAGGTTGGAATATCGCCATCCTCGGGGCGACCGGCGCGGTCGGTGAAGCCCTGATTGAGTTACTTGGAGAGCGTCAGTTCCCTGTTGGTGAACTTCACTTGCTGGCGACAGCAGAAAGCGCAGGTACCACTGTGCGTTTCGCAGGCAAAACCCTGAAAGTACAGGATGCCGCTGAGTTTGACTGGGTGCAGGCTCAACTGGCATTTTTTGTCGCTGGCACACAGGCAACGGCTGCATACGTTGAAGAAGCAACTAATGCGGGTTGCGTAGTGATTGATTCCAGCAGTTTGTTTGCTCTGGAGCCGGATGTGCCTTTAGTGGTGCCAGATGTAAACCCATTTGTTCTGGCAGATTACCGTAATCGCAATGTGGTTGCGGTGGCAGACAGCCTGACCTGCCAGTTACTTTCGGCAGTTAAACCCTTGATTGAAGAAGGTGGCCTGTCCCGCCTCCAGGTGACAAATCTGTTACCGGCCTCTGCACATGGCAAAGTTGCGGTTGATGCCCTTGCCGGGCAGAGCGCTCGCCTGCTTAATGGTTTACCTTTAGAAGACGATGACCATTTTGGGCGCCAACTGGCATTTAATATGTTGCCTCTGGTGCCTGATGCACAAGGCAGTGTGCGTGAAGAACGCCAGGTGGTCGACCAGGTGCGTAAAGTGCTGCAGGACGAAGGGCTGTTGATTTCGGTCAGTTGTATCCAGAGCCCGGTGTTTTATGGGCACGCGCAAATGGTAGGGATGGAGGCGTTACGCCCGCTCTCTGCAGAAGAAGCGCGTGATGCGTTTACTCGCCAGGAAGACATTGCTTTGTCCGAAGAGCAGGACTTCCCGACTCAGGTGGCGGATGCCTCTGGTAGTGTGCACTTGTCCATTGGTTGTGTGCGCAATGATTACGGTTTGCCTGAACAAGTCCAGTTCTGGTCTGTTGCTGATAACGTTCGCTTCGGTGGTGCGTTAATGGCACTGAAAACAGCAGAAAAACTCCTGCAGGAGTACTTCTGGTAATGTCCGGTGTAATCGCAGTAAGCCGCAGCAAAATAGCGCTGGGTATTGAGTATGATGGCAGCCAGTATTATGGCTGGCAGCGTCAGCAGGAAGTGCGTAGTGTTCAGGAAAATCTGGAAAAAGCATTAAGCCAGGTTGCTAACGAACCTATCCATGTATTCTGTGCTGGCAGAACGGATGCGGGTGTACACGCCACCGGGCAGGTGGTGCATTTTGAAACGCAGGCAGAGCGCAAAGATGCTGCATGGACATTGGGCGCCAATGCGAATCTGCCAGGCGACATTGCAGTAAAATGGGTGAAACATGTGCCTGAGGCTTTTCATGCACGTTTCAGTGCGACAGCACGCCGTTATCGCTATGTGATTTATAATAATCGCCTGCGCCCGGCCATTTTGCAGCGTGGTGTGTCGCATTACCATTTACCGCTGGATGCTGAAAAGATGCAGCGGGCGGCTCAGAGCCTGTTAGGTGAAAATGATTTCACTTCGTTTCGTGCAGTACAGTGCCAGTCGCGCACACCCTGGCGTAATGTGTCGCATATCCGGGTAAACCGGTATGGCGAGTACCTGGTGGTGGATATTAAAGCCAACGCTTTTGTGCATCATATGGTACGAAATATAGTCGGCAGCCTGCTGGAAGTAGGGTGCGGTAATCAGCCGGAAGAATGGATAGCCTGGTTGTTGGCGGCGAAAGACAGAACCCTGGCGGCGGCGACAGCCAAAGCGGAAGGGTTATATTTAGTCGCGGTGGATTATCCTGCTGAGTTTGCGTTGCCTGAACCGGTTATGGGGCCTTTGTTCCTGCCGTCTCTGAGCCTGGACTGTTAAGGACGTATTATGGAATTTATCCACTTTATCATTGATTTTATTTTACATATTGATGTGCACCTGGCTGAACTGGTTGCCAACTATGGTGTCTGGGTTTACGGGATACTGTTTCTTATCCTGTTTTGTGAAACCGGGTTAGTTGTGACACCGTTCCTGCCTGGCGATTCTTTGCTGTTTGTTGCCGGGGCGCTGTCTGCTTTACCGGGCAACGACCTGAACGTGCATATTATGGTGGTGCTGTTGGTCGCTGCGGCAATTATTGGTGATGCCGTCAACTATACTATTGGGCGGGTGTTTGGTGAGCGGTTGTTCAGTAACCCGAACTCAAAGATTTTCCGGCGCAGCTATCTCGAAAAGACCCATGCGTTTTATGAGCGTCACGGTGGTAAAACGATAATTCTGGCGCGTTTTGTGCCTATCGTGCGGACTTTTGCTCCCTTTGTTGCTGGCATGGGGCATATGTCTTACCGGCATTTTGCATTGTTTAACGTCACTGGTGCAATTTTGTGGGTGTTGCTGTTCAGCTATGCCGGTTACCTGTTCGGAGACCTGCCGGTAGTACAGGACAACCTGAAATTGTTGATTGTGGCAATTATCGTGTTGTCGGTTTTACCCGGTGTTGTGGAAATTATTCGCCACAAACGCGCAGCAGCACGTCAGGCTCGCCAGATAAAAGAGTAAGCTAAGGGGTTCGACCACTTTTTTATCCAAAGTCGGGCCCGGTTATGGTTTAATGAGCAACATTTATGGTCTGTGGGCGGAGAAAATGGCATTATGCGCCCCCACAGAAAAACTGGCATCGACCAGGTTCAGGCAGAAAGGTCATCAATGAGCTGGATTGAACGAATTCTCAATAAGAGCAACATTACCCCAACCCGCCGCGCTAACATCCCGGAAGGGGTGTGGACGAAATGTGACAGCTGCGGACAGGTGCTGTACCGCGCTGAGCTGGAGCGCAACCTTGAGGTGTGCCCGAAGTGTGATCACCATATGCGCATGTCTGCGCGTGCACGCCTGCATACCTTGTTAGATGAAGATTCGCTGGTAGAGTTGGGAAGTGAACTTGAGCCTAAAGATGTGCTGAAGTTCAAAGACTCCAAGAAATACAAAGATCGCCTGGCAACTGCCCAAAAAGAAACGGGTGAGAAAGATGCACTGGTCGTAATGAAAGGCACGCTGTTTGGCATGCCGGTTGTTGCGGTTGCATTTGAGTTTGCTTTTATGGGCGGCTCAATGGGCTCTGTCGTCGGTGCGCGCTTTATTCGTGCTGTTGAACAGGCGCTCGAAGATAACTGCCCGCTGGTTTGTTTTTCTGCATCAGGTGGTGCACGTATGCAGGAAGCACTGATGTCGCTGATGCAAATGGCTAAAACCAGTGCAGCATTAGCAAAAATGCAGGAACGCGGCTTGCCGTATATTTCTGTACTGACCGACCCAACTATGGGTGGTGTATCAGCCAGTTTCGCCATGCTTGGTGATTTGAATATTGCCGAACCAAAAGCACTGATTGGCTTTGCTGGTCCGCGTGTTATTGAGCAAACTGTGCGTGAGAAATTGCCACCAGGTTTCCAGCGCAGTGAGTTTCTGATTGAAAAAGGGGCGATTGATATGATTATTCGCCGCCCGGAAATGCGCCTGAAACTGGCACAAATTCTGGCGAAACTGACTAATCAGCCTGCTCCAAACCCGGATGAAACTGCCGTCATTACGCCGGTAGTTCCCGAAGAAGGCGATGAAGCCTGACAAGACTCCACGGGCGGCGCATACAGCGCTGCCCGTTTTCCTATTGAATACAGTTATGCAGAACGGCGTTTATGAAACACGAATTGCATCTTGAAGCCACGTCGCCTTTGGCAACGTGGCTTTCTTATCTGGAAAATCTCCACTCCAAAACCATTGATCTGGGGCTTGAGCGTGTTGCCAAAGTCGCGGACACAATGGGTGTTCGCAAACCAGCTCCTTTTGTTTTTACCGTTGCCGGAACGAATGGCAAAGGCACAACTTGCCGCATGCTGGAAACCACGCTGATTGCCGCCGGGTATCGGGTTGGTGTCTACAGTTCTCCGCATTTGGTTCGCTATACCGAACGGGTGCGTATTCAGGGGCAGGAACTGGATGCCGGGCAACATACAGCGTCATTCGCTGCAATAGACTCTGCGCGTGGGGAGACATCTCTCACCTATTTTGAATTTGGTACGTTATCGGCGCTGTATCTGTTTAAACAGGCTGCCGTCGATGTGGCTATTCTGGAAGTTGGCCTGGGTGGGCGCCTTGATGCGACCAACATTGTTGACTGTGATGTTGGCGTTATTACCAGTATCGCGCTGGACCATACCGACTGGCTTGGCCCTGATCGCGAGAGCATTGGCCGGGAAAAAGCCGGTATTTTGCGTGGTGGTAAACCGGCGATCGTCGGCGAGCCCGATATGCCCGAGACCATCGCGCAAGTAGCGCAGGATAAAGGCGCGCTATTGAGCCGGGTAGGGCAGGACTGGTATTACTCGGTTAACGAGCAACACTGGCGTTTCAGCGATAAGTTCGGTGAGCTGGGCAACCTTCCGCTGCCTCTGGTGCCGCAGCCTAATGCTGCCACTGCGCTGGCAGCACTGCGCGCCAGTGGGCTCAGTGTTACTGAACAGCATATTCGGGACGGCTTGCGTAATGCCACTTTGCCCGGGCGTTTTCAGGTTGTGGCTCACTCACCACAGGTGATTCTGGATGTGGCACATAATCCGCATGCGGCGGGTTATCTCGCCACCCGGTTAGCGGCATTGCCAAAGGCCGGGCGAGTTCTTGCAGTGGTTGGCATGCTGCACGATAAAGACATCCAGGGTACGCTGGCATGTTTGTCACCACAGGTAGATAGCTGGTATTGTGCTCCTCTGGAAGGCCCGCGTGGTGCTTCGGCAGAAACGCTGGTGGCGCATCTTCCCGGGGCCAGCACCTGGCCTGATGTAGCACACGCCTGGCGGGCAGCAATGGCGGATGCGGCCCCAGAAGATACCGTGCTGGTATGTGGCTCATTCCATACTGTGGCACATGTAATGGAAGAAATGGACGCGGGGACGACGGGTGGCAAGTAAGTTTCAAAACCGGTTAGTGGGCACTGTGGTGCTGGTTGCGCTGGCAGTTATTGTCCTGCCAGGGCTGCTCGACGGGCAAAAAAAGCACTATCAGGATGAGTTTGCAGCAATTCCGCTGGTCCCAAAAGCGGGTGATAAAGACGAAAACGACTTATTGCCGCCAGCCAGCCAGCCTATTCCGGCTCAACCTCCTGAAGGGGCGGCTGAAGAGGTAAGGGCGAGCAATGCTTCCAACTCGTCAATTGATACGGCAAATTTACCAGCCAATACCGGAGCCGGGCTGGATGCCATCCCGGTCGAAAGGGATTCTTCTGCATCCGGGCGTAACACTCAGGCTGTCACTCGCCAACCAGGTGCGGGTAAAACCACAGTACCTCAACCTGCTCCCCAACCGGTCACTCAACCAAAAGTGCCGGTGAAAGAGGATACGCCACCCACACCTGAAGGTAAGGCATATGTGGTGCAACTCGGTGCGCTGAAAAATGCTGACAAAGTGAATGAGATAGTCAGTAAATTACGTGCTTCAGGTTACCGGGTGTATACCTCGCCAACCACACCCGTTCAGGGGAAAATCACCCGGATTCTGGTCGGCCCGGAAGCATCGAAAGACAAACTCAAAGCTTCTCTTGGAGATTTGCACAGTTTGTCCGGGCTTAACGGGGTGGTGATGAATTACAGCGTTCATTAACACTTTGGCAGGTAAAGAATATCAGGGGTAAGCGTTATGCTTGCCGCCTGGATAAGTGCCCGTTACACGGGCTCAGGGTTGTGGCGTTGAGCGTTTTTTCAACGCCGTTTTTATTTTTGCACGGGAAGGAAATCCCTACGCAAACGTTTTCTTTTTCTGTTAGAATGCGCCCCGAATCGGATGTCAGGGCGGTAAATCGTGGGACTTGAAATGGTCTGGATAGATTACGCCATTATTGCGGTGATAGGTTTTTCCTGTCTGGTCAGCCTGATCCGTGGCTTTGTACGTGAAGCATTATCGTTGGTGACATGGGGCTGCGCTTTCTTTGTTGCCAGCCATTACTATACGTATCTGGCAGTCTGGTTCACTGGCTTTGAAGAAGAGCTGGTGCGAAATGGAATTGCGATTGGCATTTTGTTTGTCGCGACACTGATAGTCGGTGCTATTGTCAACTATGTCATTGGCACGCTGGTTCAGAAAACGGGCCTGTCCGGTACAGACCGGGTGCTGGGTATCTGTTTTGGTGCTTTGCGTGGTGTGCTCATTGTTGCCGCTATCCTGTTTTTTCTCGATACCTTTACCGGTATGGCGAAAAGCGAAGACTGGCAAAAATCGCAATTGGTTCCGCAGTTCAGTTTCATCATCAGGTGGTTTTTTGACTACCTGCAAAGCTCGTCGAGTTTCTTACCCCGGTAATTGTATCGGGGGGTGTGGCAAAGAACACACTGGCCTCCAGGCCTGTTATATTCAGGTGGGGTAACGGCTGTGTGTTCATGATGAGGAAAAGACAACATGTGCGGTATTGTCGGTATCGCCGGTGTTATGCCGGTAAACCAGTCGATTTATGACGCGTTAACGGTGTTACAACACCGTGGGCAGGATGCCGCTGGCATCATCACCATTGATGAAAACAATTGTTTTCGCCTGCGTAAAGCAAATGGCCTGGTGAGTGATGTATTTGAAGCCCGGCATATGCAACGTTTGCAGGGCAATATGGGGCTCGGCCATGTTCGTTACCCGACTGCTGGCAGTTCAAGCGCATCTGAAGCACAGCCGTTCTATGTGAACTCTCCTTATGGTATTACTCTGGCGCATAACGGTAACCTGACTAATGCTCATGAGTTACGCAAAAAGCTGTTTGAAGAAAAACGTCGCCACATCAATACCACCTCAGATTCTGAAATTCTGCTGAATATTTTTGCCAGCGAACTGGATAACTACCGCCATTACCCTCTTGAAGCAGATAATATCTTCTCTGCTATTGCCGGCACTAACCGCCAGATCCGTGGTGCGTATGCCTGTGTTGCAATGATCATTGGGCATGGCATGGTGGCTTTCCGCGATCCACACGGTATCCGTCCGTTGGTGCTGGGTAAACGCGAAGTCAGTGACGGGCGTACCGAGTACATGGTTGCTTCGGAAAGCGTCGCGCTGGATACCCTGGGTTTTGATTTCATTCGTGACGTTGCACCGGGTGAAGCGGTGTACATTACCGAGAAAGGCCAACTGTTTACTCGCCAGTGTGCCGATAACCCCACCAGTAACCCTTGCCTGTTTGAATACGTTTATTTCGCCCGTCCGGATTCTTTCATCGATAAGATTTCCGTTTACAGCGCTCGCGTGGGTATGGGGACAAAATTGGGTGAGAAGATTGCCCGTGAATGGGAAGATCTGGATATCGATGTGGTGATTCCAATTCCGGAAACCTCCTGCGATATCGCACTGGAAATTGCCCGTATTCTGAATAAACCTTACCGCCAGGGTTTTGTGAAAAACCGCTATGTAGGCCGTACTTTTATCATGCCCGGGCAGCAGTTACGCCGTAAATCAGTGCGCCGTAAGCTTAATGCCAACCGCGCTGAATTCCGTGATAAAAACGTCCTGCTGGTAGATGACTCCATCGTGCGCGGAACCACTTCCGAACAGATTATCGAAATGGCGCGTGAAGCCGGGGCGAAGAAAGTGTATCTGGCTTCCGCTGCGCCAGAGATTCGTTTCCCGAATGTGTACGGTATTGATATGCCGAGCGCAAACGAGCTGATTGCCCATGGTCGCGAAGTGGATGAGATCCGCGAGTTAATTGGTGCTGATGGCCTGATTTTCCAGGATCTCAATGATCTGATTGAGGCTGTACGTGCCGAGAACCCGGATATTCAGCAATTCGAATGTTCAGTGTTCAATGGGGTTTATGTCACGAAAGATGTTGACCATAACTACCTTGAGTACCTGGAATCATTGCGTAACGACGACGCCAAAGCTGTGCAACGCCAGAACGAAGTAGAAAGCCTGGAAATGCATAACGAAGGCTGATAATCACTCGCTTTGTTCCTGGGCCCCGGTGCAGCAATCTGCACCGGGGCCTTTGTTTTTATGGTAAACAGCGAACGGGTAAGTACGAAATAAGTGCAAGACGGATTCCCATGCCCATCGAAAAATGCCTGTCTGCACTGGTTGGGTGCGAAAGTTCAGTGCGTGCACACTTATGGCGCGTTTTTGCAGGCGCGATCAAAACCTCGATATTTACTCTTTGATAACACGCAAAATTAGCTTTTCCTCGCAAGCATAGCTGCTATCTTTCATTGGCAGGCCTTGATGCAACGTTTTTTTAACAAACTGGCGAATCTGCCTGAAGTTAAAAAAGTGGCACGGTAAGTGCAAGCTTCAGTATGCAAAACACAACACTACAAAACACAACACATCACGTAAAACGTCTGAACTCTTGAGGGTAAAGTATGAAGAAGAAGGTTCTTGCACTGTCTTTGCTGTTAGGACTGACCGCAGCCAGCAGTGTTTTCGCAGCAATTCCTAAAGATATCCGCATTGGTACCGACCCAACTTATGCTCCTTTCTCTTCTAAGGATGCCAGCGGTAAACTCGTGGGCTTTGATATCGACCTTGGTGATGCCATGTGTGCCAAAATGCATGCTAAATGCACCTGGGTTAGCAGTGATTTCGATGCGCTTATTCCGTCTCTGAAAGCCAAAAAAATCGACGCTATCATTTCTTCTCTCTCTATCACTGAAAAACGTCAGCAGGAAATTGCTTTTTCCGAGAAGCTTTACGCTGCAGACTCTCGCCTGATTGCTGCCAAAGGCTCACCGATTCAGCCAACGCTTGCTTCGCTGAAAGGTAAACATGTCGGCGTCCTGCAGGGCTCTACTCAGGAAGCATATGCTAATGAAAAATGGCGTCCGCAGGGGGTTGATGTTATCTCCTACCAGACCCAGGACCTTATCTATTCTGACCTGGTTGCAGGCCGCCTGGATGCAGCATTCCAGGATGAAGTGGCTGCCAGCGAAGGCTTCCTGAAACAACCTGCAGGTAAAGACTTTGCCTTTGCCGGCCCGTCAGTAAAAGATAAGAAATACTTTGGTGATGGTACTGGTGTTGGTCTGCGTAAAGAAGATGCTGACCTGAAAGCGGCCTTTGATAAAGCATTTGATGAAGTTCGCAAAGACGGTACTTACGACAAACTGGCTAAGAAATATTTTGATTTCAATGTTTACGGCGAGTAAGCCAACCCTATAGTCTGTCGTCAGGCCAGCCACAACGGTGGCTGGCCGGGGATGTGGGTAAGGTATGTGCCTTTTTGGTGCAGGATGAAACCCTGTCGTATGGTTTTGGTGCGCAGCGTGCACCAAAATGGGGTGCGCGAATTACGGTGTCAGGTCACCATAATAATAACTTATTGTGGTATCTAAGATTATTCTTCACCGTTTTCTTCCATGCTGGCACAGAATCTGCTATTACCCCCTGACAAAAATTGTCATTCAGGACAAGTACAGTCTATTGAGGATGAGTATGAATAAGAAGGTTTTCGCCCTTTCACTGGCATTATTGTGCTCCAGTGTTTCCACAGCATTCGCGGCATTTCCTGAGAGTATCCGTATCGGGACCGACCCAACCTATGCCCCCTTTGAGTCGAAAAGTGCCAGTGGGGAACTGGTCGGTTTTGATATCGACCTGGCGAAAGAGCTTTGTAAACGAATCCATACCAAGTGCACCTTTGTAGAAAGCCCGCTGGATGCGCTGATCCCTTCTCTCAAGGCGAAAAAAATAGACGCCATCATGTCTTCACTCTCCATCACAGAAAAACGCCAGCAGCAGATTGCCTTTACCGACAAACTGTATGCGGCTGATTCTCGTCTGGTGGTGGCAAAAGGTTCCCCTATCCAGCCAACGGTTGAATCCCTCAAAGGGAAGCGTGTTGGTGTGTTGCAGGGTACCGTTCAGGAAACTTACGGTAATACATACTGGGCGCCTAAAGGTATTGAGATAGTCTCTTACCAGGGGCAGGACTCCATTTACGCAGACCTGATGGCCGGGCGTATTGATGCGGCGTTCCAGGATGAAGTGGCTGCCAGTGAAGGTTTCCTGAAACAACCGGAAGGGAAAAGCTACCAGTTTGGTGGCCCGTCCGTGAAAGACGACAAACTGTTTGGCGTCGGTACGGGTATGGGGATCCGCAAAGAGGATAACGAGTTGCGGGAAGCGCTCAACAAAGCCTTTGCCGACATGCGTAAAGATGGTACTTACGACAAGCTGGCGAAGAAATATTTTGATTTTGATGTCTACGGTGGTTAACGGTCACCAGTGATGCAACCTGCTCCAACGGGAGCAGGTTCGTATCGGAAAGACACTGACGGCAGGATACGCACCATGTTGTATGGTTTTTCGCACGTTATTTTCCAGGGGGCGATTGTCACCCTTGAACTGGCAATCACTTCAGTACTCCTGTCAGTGATTATTGGGTTGGTTGGTGCCGGAGGGAAACTTTCAGGCAGCAAACCGCTGGCGTTCTTTTTTGAATGCTATACCACATTGATTCGTGGTGTTCCTGATCTGGTGTTGATGTTGTTGATCTTCTATGGTCTGCAAATTGCGCTTAATGCTGTGACCGATGCTTTCGGTATGGCGCAGATAGATATCGATCCGATGGTTGCCGGGATCATCACGCTGGGCTTCATTTATGGCGCGTATTTTACGGAAACCTTCCGTGGCGCTTTTCTGGCGGTTCCCAAAGGACAAATTGAAGCCGCGACTGCATTCGGTTTTACCGGCTGGCAGATATTCAACCGTATTCTGTTCCCCGCAATGATGCGCTTTGCACTGCCTGGTATTGGCAACAACTGGCAGGTAATTTTGAAAGCAACCGCGCTGGTATCACTGCTTGGCCTGGAAGATGTGGTTAAAGCCACACAGCTTGCCGGGAAAAGTACCTGGCAACCGTTCTACTTTGCCATTGTTTGTGGGTTGATATATTTAGTGTTTACCACGGTATCAAATGGGGTCCTGCTGATGCTGGAACGCCGTTATTCAGTGGGCGTGAAGAGGGCAGACTTGTGATTGATATTATCCACGAATACTGGCAACAACTGCTCTGGACCGACGGTTACCGTTTTACTGGTGTCGCAATTACCTTATGGCTGCTTATCGCCTCGGTAGTGATGGGGGGCATCATGGCATTGTTTTTGTCGATAGCCCGCGTCTCCAGTAATAAATTTGTGGCGTTTCCGGTGTGGCTGTTTACCTATATTTTTCGCGGTACACCGCTGTATGTACAGTTACTGGTGTTTTATTCCGGGATGTATACGCTGGAAGTTGTCAAAGGCAATATGCTGCTCAATGAGTTTTTCCGCAGTGGCCTGAACTGTACGATACTGGCGCTGACACTGAACACCTGTGCTTATACTACGGAAATATTTGCCGGCGCGATCCGCTCTGTGCCACACGGTGAAATTGAAGCCGCCCGGGCATATGGCTTTTCTTCTGTTAAGTTGTATCGCTGCATTATTTTGCCTTCTGCGCTGCGTATTGCGCTTCCGGCGTACAGCAATGAAGTGATTCTGATGCTGCACTCTACCGCACTGGCGTTTACCGCAACGGTGCCGGATCTGCTCAAAGTTGCCCGTGATATTAACTCGGCAACCTATGAACCTTTTACCGCGTTTGGTATTGCCGCTGTGCTTTATCTGGCGATTTCGTTCTGCCTGATAAGCCTGTTCCGCAAAGCTGAAAAACGCTGGCTCCAGCATGTTAAACCTGCCTCAACGCACTAAGTGATAGCCATGGCCGAAAATAAATTAAACGTATCTGATCTGCATAAACATTACGGTGAGCATGAAGTGCTGAAAGGGGTCTCATTAAAGGCAAATGCCGGAGATGTCATCAGTATTATTGGCTCGTCAGGTTCAGGGAAAAGTACTTTCCTGCGCTGCATTAACTTTCTGGAAAAACCCAGCGAAGGCACGATTATCGTTAATAACGAGAATATTACGTTAGTCCGCGACAAAGACGGCCAACTGAAAGTTGCCGATAAAAATCAACTGCGCCTGCTGCGCACTCGCCTGACCATGGTGTTCCAGCACTTCAACTTGTGGGGGCACATGACAGTTCTTGAAAACGTCATGGAAGCACCCGTACAAGTGCTGGGCTTAAATAAAGCCGAAGCAAAAGCGCGCGCTATTAAATACCTGGAAAAAGTGGGTATTGATGAGCGGGCACAGGCGAAATACCCGGTTCATTTATCTGGTGGCCAGCAGCAACGTGTTTCTATTGCTCGCGCTCTGGCTATGGAGCCTGAAGTCCTGCTGTTTGATGAACCAACTTCTGCACTGGATCCGGAGCTGGTAGGCGAAGTGCTGCGCATTATGCAGCAACTGGCTGAAGAGGGGAAAACTATGGTGGTTGTTACCCATGAAATGGAGTTTGCCCGCCATGTTTCCAGCCACGTTATTTTCCTGCACAAAGGGAAAATTGAAGAAGAAGGGAAGCCTGAGGATGTGTTTACTAACCCGCAAAGCCCCCGTTTGCAGCAATTCCTCAGTGGCGCGCTGAAATAATCCTGCACCCGTTGTGGCACGCTTAATGCTGGGTATTCAGCCCTAAGCGCGCCACTCAGGTCACATTCTGTAAAGCATCTTCAAGTTGAAACCAGCGAAAGCCAAAACCTGACTGCTCAAGGCGGCGAGGTAACGCATTCTGGCCACCCAGTACCAGTGTGGCGGATTCACCCATCATCAGGCTTATTACCCGGGCAGGCACACGTAGAATTGCCGGGCGGTTTACTGCTTCTCCCAGCAATTGTGTAAACCTGGCATTTCTGACCGGGTAAGGCGCCACCATATTAAAAGGCCCTTGTAGTGGGTTATCCAGCAACCAAATAATGGCGTTCACCATATCGTCAATATGGATCCATGACAGATACTGGTGCCCGTCACCTAACGGGCCGCCGAGCCCAAGGCGAAACAGCGGTAACAATTTACTCATCATGCCGCCATCAGGTGCCAGAACTAGGCCGGTGCGCAGTAAACAGACTCGGGTGTGCGGGCTTTGTGCCTGCAAAGCAATGGCTTCCCATTTTGCACAAAGCTCATGAGTAAACGCGTTATGTGGAGTGTCTTCTTCGGTCACGACTTCATCGCCGGTATCGCCGTAAAAACCCACAGCGGAACCGGAGAGAAAAATAGCCGGGGGTTGGTTGCTGGCATGGATCATTTCTACCAGGCGTTGGGTGATACGCCAGCGGCTTTGGCATAAGCGCTGTTTCTGCGTTGCAGACCAGCGTTTATCGGCAATGGGTTCACCGGCAAGATTAATGACAGCGTCGAACCCATCAAGCGTGGGGTGTTCATCCAGGCTCTGCCAGAGCGTAACCCTTGGGTCGAGCAACTGCCTGGCACGCTCCGGGGAGCGGGTGACTACGGTAATACTGTGGCCTGTCTCTATCAAAGGAGGGATAAGGTGACGCCCAATCAGACCTGTACCACCTGTCAGCAAAACTTGCATATTCCCTCCCGGAGCATTAATCAGGCATCGCGACGCCAGCTCATACTCATAGAAACTGAGTCTGCGTAACGCAACGCGTGCAGTTTATCGATTTCAACTTCAGCATAAGTGACCCAGTCATGCTGGCGTGCGATATCAAGCACATCCTGAGTTAATTTTTCTAACAACGAAAAACGATGATTCTCAACGTGCTGGATAACCGCTTTGGTAATAGTCCGGTAATTCAGCGCATCTTTAATGTCTTCGCTATGCCGGGCATTATCTGCTGGATAATGCAGCGTAATATTAATCACGACATCCTGCCGGTTAGCGATTTCTTCATCTTTGATACCAATGAACGTACGCAGCCTGAGATTTTTAATTCGAATAATAGCATCCTGATACGACATGCAAGTGTGCCTCCTGATTATCTTTATTGCCCCATAATACACGAGCTTTTCCGGTCATGGGAGGTCAAAATCTGGGGTGTGTGCCGGTATAAACTCAGGAAATTTCTTTTCTTTGCAGTGAGTTATATTGCAAGCCAGTGCTGAAGCAGAAAATCCGGCTTTACATGCAGGCTTGCTGGAATGGTGCTGAAATTCGTTGTATTTTTTCTCATGGGTCAATGCGAATGGAGAAACTTATGAGTCAGCCAACAATTTGTCTGTGGTCAGATGCTTGTTTTCACAGCCCTTATGTCATGTCTGTATTTGTTGCTTTAAAAGAAAAGGGGCTGTCATTCACCCTGAAAACCATCGACCTGGATTCCGGGCAGAATCATCAGAGCGGCTGGGCAGGTTTTGACATTACGCGGCGTGTACCCGTGCTGGATGTGGATGGCTTTTTACTGGCGGAGTCATCTGCCATTACGGAGTATCTGGAAGACACGTTTTCTCCGCCAACCCGGCAACGGATCTACCCGGTAGAGGCACAGTTACGGGCCAAAGCGCGTGAAATTCAGGCCTGGTTGCGTTCAGACCTGGTTGCTTTGCGCCAGGAACGTTCCACTGGCGTGATTTTTTCCGGGCAACACTTCGATCCATTGACTCCCCGGGGGGAAGCAGATGCACAGCGCCTGATTCACCTGGCCTCCTCTCTGATTGAACCTTCACAACATAATTTATTTGGTGAATGGTGTATTGCCGACACAGATCTGGCACTGATGCTTAATCGCCTGATCATGCACGGTGACCCTGTGCCAGAGAATTTGGTTGAATATGCCACTGTCCAGTGGCAAAGATCCTCCGTTCAGCAATATGTCGCACTTTCCGCCAGGCATTCTGCCTGATGCGCTGGCACTATTGCTTGCCACTCAGCCTGTCTGAGCATGATAAGCACAGGAGTGTGTAATGAAATTGATGTTTGCTTCAGATATCCATGGTGCGTTGCCAGCCTGCCAGCGGGTACTGGAAATTTTTGCTGCCAGTGATGCGCAGTGGCTGATTATTCTTGGTGATGTGCTCAACCATGGGCCACGTAACGCACTGCCCGAAGGCTATGCGCCTGCCCAGGTTGCGGAGCAGCTAAATGCGGTGGCTTCGCGAGTTATTGCTGTGCGCGGTAACTGCGACAGCGAAGTAGACCAAATGCTGTTGTCATTCCCGATAACAGCGCCATGGCAGCAAGTGCTGCTTCCTGAACAACGCCTTTTTCTGACACACGGACACCTGTATCATCCAGAGAAGCTACCTCCGCTGGGGCTCAGTGATGTGCTGGTGTTTGGTCATACGCATATTCCAGTCGCCGAGCAGCGTGGGGATATTTTTCTGTTCAACCCCGGCTCAGTGAGTATTCCTAAGGGGGGATATCCGGCCAGTTATGGCATGCTGGATGGGGAACAGATGCGGGTTCATAATCTGGAAAATCACGATGTTATTGCACAGGTATGCATAACGCCGTAATTTACTTCGACAAAACAAATGCGCCAACAGAGCGCCTGAACAAAAAGGTTACCGATGGTGGAACAGGACTCAAATTCTGGCACGGAGTGGGTGGACATTGTCAATGAAGACAATGAAGTGATTGCACAGGCCAGCCGTGCGCAAATGCGCGCGCAGCGGTTACGGCATCGCGCCACTTATATCGTGGTACATGACGGCATGGGGAAAATTCTGGTGCAACGGCGCACAGAAATTAAAGACTTCATGCCGGGTATGCTGGATGCCACGGCTGGTGGAGTGGTGCAGGCTGACGAAGTGCTGCTCGATTCCGCTCGCCGCGAAGCAGAAGAAGAGCTGGGTATTGCGGGTGTACCTTTCGCCGAACATGGCCAGTTTTACTTTGAAGATGAGAATTGCCGGGTTTGGGGCGGGTTGTTCAGTTGTGTCTCTCACGGGCCATTTGCCCTTCAGGAAGAAGAAGTCAGCGAAGTGTGCTGGATGCTGCCTGAAGAAATCACCGCACGTTGTGATGAATTCACACCAGATTCACTTAAAGCGCTGGCGTTGTGGATGAGCCGTAATGGCGGGGCAGAGGGCAAGCCTGCAGCCGGAAAGACGGCAGAAACGGAACCTGCTGAGCCTTCAAAAGCTGAAGCTTCTGGCGAAGAAGATTCACCTGCTGCACAGTGAACCTCAGGGCCTGTATCAGGCACTTAGGCTGATGACAAACCTCATGTCCGCACAGAACGAGAGGATGTCACCCAATAAAAAACCAGGAAAATCAATTCATTGATTTTCGCCCACTAACTAAAAAGAAGGAAAAACCACGCTTTTTCCTTCTTTTTCATCAATCTGTGGGCCTGTATCAGGCCCTGATTAACAACTTTCCCGCATACACAATGTTGATTTAATGGGCTTCTGGTTTGGCTGAGTTTCCCCGTTAAGCCGTGCCAGTAATGCCTTGCCAGCCTCAATACCTATCTCGCGGTGCGGTACCGACAACGTAGTCAATGGCGGCTGGCAGACTTTCGCAACATCACTGTCACCAAACCCGACAACCGCCAGGTCATCAGGGACTTTAATTCTGCGGCGCTGGCATTCATATAATGCGCCACAGGCCAGCTCATCTGACACACATACCAGTGCATCCAGTTCCGGCCAGGCCAGCAGGAATTCGGGTAATTGTGCTGCGCCGGTGGAAAACGTCGGCGGAGCGGCTGCATTAATGACTCTGTTGGGGGAAATGTGGTGGCGTAACATGGCCTTATACCAGCCCTGCAAATGCTGCTGGAAAATCCATTGCTCCTGGTTTGCGCACAGCAGGCCAATATTCTGGTAGCCGCGCTCAATCAGCATACTGGTCAGTTCAAACATGGCGGCAACGTTATCAATGCCAATATTCATATCAACCGGATCTGCCCGCGTGGCACCTATCTCCATAACCGGGATCCCGGCATTGCCCAGCCAGGTACGGACATTATCGCTGTGCTCAACACTCAGAAGAATGGCTGCGGCCAGATTAGAAGCAAGCAGGGTTTCCAGTAGCTTTTCTTCCTGCTCCAGGCGGTGGCGCGATTCAGCCAGCATAATTTGGTAACCGGCAGGTTGTAACACCTGCTGTAACCCGGCGAACATCTCGGTACAGCCAGACTCCGCTAAATTTGGCACCACCATGGCAATGGTATAGGACGATGCCGATGCCAGAGCGCTGGCTGCCAGGTTGGGTAAATACCCCAGCTCATTGACTGCTGCGTTGATTTTTTCCCGTAATTTGTCAGAAACCTGATCAGGGGTACGCAGTGCGCGTGAAACTGTCATGGTGCCGACACCGGCTAACTGCGCGACATCGGCCAGCGTGACTTTGCCGGTGCTGCGTCTTTTTCGGGTTAAAGACATGCTCGTTCCTGTATCAAAGGTGTAGCACTTACTCACTTTTCACATAAAAATCGTGGGTTATTATCCTGATATTATAGGGGGTAACCTTCTCTGGTTACTGTTTTTTGTGCAACCTTTCATTTTTTGATAGCGCTATCACATATCGGTGATATTCCCTCTGATAGCGCTATCTTTGAGAAGTCTGTCACGGTCAGAACCCGCTGGCTTGCCTAAAGTTTGCCCATAACTGAAGGGACAGGAGCACATTATGCTTTCACAGTGGTTACATGACGGGACCATACAGTGCCGTGAGCATGCAGAAAACTGGCAACAGGCACTGCACCTGAGTGCTGAACCTCTGCTTAAAGCGGAAGTGATTACCCCGGGCTACGTTCAGGCGGTGATAACCCAGCATGAAAAACTGGGGCCGTATTATGTGCTGGCCCCGGGGCTGGCAATGCCACACACACGGCCAGAGGATGGCGCACAAGGAATGGGGTTGTCATTACTGAAACTTGAACAGGGTGTGGCATTTGGCTCTGCCGACTTTGACCCGGTTACCACCATTATTATGCTGGCAGCACCAGACAGCCACAGCCATATCAATATGATATCTGCCCTGGCTGAATTGTTTTCCTGCGATGAGGATTTACAGAAACTACATCATGCTAATTCAGTGGAGGATATTAAAGAAATCCTTTCTCACTACTAAACTGATAATTATAAATAAGATACTCAATGTAATTTAGATTACAGGTGGAATGCGGTACGGTTTCGGGCCTGCACCTGGCTATATCAACCGGGGCTCTCAATATGCCATTCTGCCTGAAAATTTAAATATAGCGGGTGTTAATATTACTCTCCTGTTGTCTGCACAGGACAACTTCCCTGTACGCTATAAAAAGGTAAACATAATGAAGATAATGGCAATATGTGGATCAGGTCTCGGCAGTAGTTTTATGGTCGAGATGAATATTAAAAAGGTGCTTAAAAGAATTAATGTTGAGGCAGAGGTTGAACATGCTGATTTATCCTCAGCCACACCCGGTGCGGCTGACTTATTTGTCATGGCGAAAGATATAGCTGCCAGCGCCAGCGTACCGGAGCATCAACTTTTGGTAATCAATAATATTATTGATATCAACGAGCTTGAAGCAAAACTTGCGGCTTATTTTTCAGACCGTTAACAGACTAATATAAGTGAGGCCGGTATGTTCCTTTCAGGCGTGCTCAGTTTTATTGTCGATATACTCAAGGTACCTTCAGTGCTGGTTGGTGTTGTTGCATTAATTGGGTTGCTGGCACAGAAAAAATCCTTCTCTGATACAGTCAAAGGGACAATTAAAACTATTCTTGGTTTTATTGTCCTGGCGGGTGGCGCATCGGTATTATTAACCTCGTTAAATCCCCTGGGTGGCATGTTTGAACATGCGTTTAATATTCAGGGGATAATTCCTAATAATGAGGCTGTTGTCTCTATTGCACTGGAAAAATATGGTGCATCCACCGCGCTTATCATGGCTTTCGGCATGGTGGCAAATATTATTATTGCTCGTTTTACCCGGCTGAAATACATCTTCCTGACCGGGCATCATACATTTTATATGGCGTGTATGATTAGCGTGATTCTCACTGTAGCCGGGTTTGAAGGTGTGGGGCTGGTATTTACTGGGGCATTGACCCTGGGGCTGGTAATGGCTTTTTTCCCGGCGCTGGCTCAACGTTATATGCAAAAGATCACCGGGAATGATGAAATTGCCTTTGGCCACTTTGGTACGCTGGGTTATGTGTTATCCGGGTGGATTGGCAGCAAATGCGGTAAAGGCTCGCGTTCAACGGAAGAGATGAATCTGCCGAAAAACCTCAGTTTTTTACGTGACAGTTCCATCTCGATCTCTCTGACCATGATTGTGATTTACATGATCCTCGCTATTTGTGCCGGGCAGGGGTATGTCGAAACGCAATTAAGTGGTGGCCAGCACTTCCTGGTGTACTCCATTATTCAGGCAATTACCTTCGCGGCAGGGGTTTTCATTATTCTGCAAGGTGTGCGTTTGATTCTTGCCGAAATTGTACCGGCGTTCACCGGGTTTTCTGAAAAACTGGTCCCCAATGCCCGCCCGGCACTGGATTGCCCGGTCGTATATCCCTATGCACCTAATGCCGTACTGGTCGGTTTCTTGTTCAGTTTTCTTGGCGGACTGGTAGGGTTGTTTTTACTGGGGCAGTTTAAGTTAGTGTTGATCCTGCCCGGTGTAGTGCCGCATTTCTTTACCGGTGCTACTGCTGGTGTTTTTGGTAACGCTACCGGAGGGCGCCGTGGTGCCATGTTGGGCGCGTTTGCTAACGGTCTGTTGATCACTTTTCTTCCTGTCCTGTTGCTGCCGGTTCTGGGGGCGCTGGGGTTTGCCAACACCACATTCTCCGATGCGGACTTTGGCGTGATCGGCATTCTGCTGGGTAACCTGGCGCGTTACTTCTCTCCGGGCGTCATTATGGGGCTGGTCGTTGCGTTGTTTGCCCTGCTGGTGGCTTTCAATTACCTGGTGAAAAAGAAACCTCAGGAAAACAGTGCGGTTGATAACCGGGGAGGTTCGAATGGCTTCAGTAAATGAAATCGCGACGTTTGCCCGGCAAATTCGCATTGAAACCTTACGGGCTCTGAATCATTTAGGTTTTGGGCACTATGGCGGCAGTATGTCTGTGGTTGAGACGCTGGCGGTGTTGTACGGTGATGTCATGCACACAGACCCACAACACCCTGACTGGCCGGAACGGGATTACTTTGTGTTATCCAAAGGGCATGCCGGGCCGGCACTGTACAGCACGCTGGCACTGAAAGGGTACTTCCCGGTTGAGCAGTTACTGACTCTCAATGAAAACGGCACCCATTTGCCCAGCCACCCGGACAGGTTAAAAACCCGCGGTGTGGATGCCACTACCGGCTCTCTGGGGCAGGGAGTATCCATTGCCGGGGGCATTGCACTGGCACATCAACTGGCCGGGAAACCGAACCGGGTGTTTTGTATCGTGGGGGATGGTGAACTGAATGAAGGGCAGTGCTGGGAAGCATTCCAGTTCATTGCGCACCATAAGCTTAATAACCTGGTGTTGTTTGTTGACTGGAATAAGCAGCAGTTGGACGGGCCACTGAGCGAAATTATCAGCCCCGGGGATTTAAGTGCAAAATTCAGGGCATTTGGTTTCGCGGTGACCCAGGTTAAAGGGGATGATATCGCCGGAATACAGGCGGCTGTTGCGCCGGTCTCATTACCGGGCGACGCACCACGGGTGGTTATTCTGGATAGCATAAAAGGGCAGGGGGTGCCCTGCCTGGAGGCGTTGCCGAACTCACACCATTTGCGGCTGACTCCCGAGATGCAAACGACACTTGAGCGTGAACTGGCACAACTGGAGGTGATGCATGATTAAACTGGCTCCTTTGGGTGAGAAAGACAGTATTGAGATGCGCAAAGTGTATGCCGGCTTTGTTCGCGAGCAAATTCGCCAGAACAGCGGCATTATCGCGCTGGAAGCAGACCTGATGAGCTCGATGGCAATGGATACCGTGCAGGCCGAGTATCCCCGGGATGTGATTAACTGCGGGATCATGGAAGCCAACGTGATTGGCACCGCCGCAGGGTTGTCACTGGCCGGGCGCAAACCTTTTGTACATACCTTTACGGCATTCGCCAGCCGCCGCTGTTTTGACCAGTTGTTTATGGCACTGGATTACCAGCGCAATAATGTGAAAGTGATTGCCTCGGATGCTGGTGTTACTGCCTGCCACAACGGTGGTACGCACATGTCATTTGAAGATATGGGGATTGTGCGTGGCCTGGCGCATGCGGTTGTGCTGGAAGTGACAGACAGCGTGATGTTCAGTGACATCCTGCACCAGCTTATCGGGCTCGATGGGTTCTACTGGGTGCGCACCATTCGCAAACAGGCCCGGCGTATTTATGAGCCCGGTACCACATTTACCATTGGCAAAGGGAATGTTTTACGGGAAGGGCGTGATATTACGCTGATAGCCAACGGGATTATGGTTGCAGAGGCGCTGGATGCGGCAACGATACTGGCACACCAGGGAGTGGACGCCGCGGTGATTGATATGTTCACCCTGAAACCGATAGACCGCATGCTGGTAAAAAATTATGCGGAGAAAACCGGGCGAGTGGTGACCTGTGAAAACCATAATATCCACAATGGGCTGGGTTCTGCTGTGGCGGAAGTATTAAGCGAGACTTGCCCGGTGCCATTGCGGCGGGTCGGAGTGAAAGACCAGTATGGCCAGGTGGGCACCCAGGACTACCTGCAACGCACCTATGGGCTGACTTGCGCAGATATTGTCGCTGCGGCGCAGGAACTGTTGGAGTAGCAGTTAGCTGTTATCAAATAAAAAAGGCAGCCCGCAGGCTGCCTTTTCGCATGGCTTTCAACAAATCATTAGCTTTGTTGAGAAGACTGAATCGCGGTCAGTGCGATGGTGTAAACAATATCGTCTACCAGCGCGCCACGGGACAAGTCGTTAACCGGTTTGCGCATACCCTGCAGCATTGGCCCAATGGAAATCAGGTCGGCAGAACGTTGTACGGCTTTATAGGTGGTGTTACCAGTGTTCAGGTCAGGGAAGATGAACACAGTGGCACGGCCAGCAACCGGAGAGTTCGGCGCTTTGGATTTTGCCACATCAGCCATAACTGCTGCGTCATATTGCAGCGGGCCATCGATAACCAGGTCCGGGCGTTTTTCTTGAGCCAGGCGAGTTGCTTCACGAACTTTCTCAACATCGCTACCTGCACCAGAGTTACCGGTAGAGTAGGAAAGCATTGCAACGCGCGGTTCAATACCGAAAGCAATTGCAGAATCAGCAGACTGAATTGCGATTTCAGCCAGTTGTTCGGCAGTCGGATCCGGGTTGATTGCACAGTCACCGTAAACATAAACCTGTTCCGGCAGCAGCATGAAGAAAACAGAAGAAACCAGTGAGCTGCCTGGTGCAGTTTTAATCAACTGCAGCGGCGGGCGAATGGTGTTGGCAGTGGTGTGAACCGCACCAGACACCAGGCCATCAACTTCATCCTGTTCCAGCATCAAAGTACCCAGAACAACGTTGTCTTCCAGTTGTTCACGGGCAACTGCTTCGGTCATACCTTTGTTTTTACGCAGTTCAACCAGGCGAGGTACATAGCTTTCACGTACTACATCCGGGTCAACGATTTCGATACCTGCGCCCAGTTCAACGCCCTGAGAAGCTGCAACACGGTTCACTTCTTCCGGGTTACCTAACAGGATACAGGTGGCGATACCACGGTCAGCACAGATAGACGCCGCTTTAATGGTACGCGGTTCATCACCTTCTGGCAGCACGATACGTTTAGCCGCTTTGCGTGCCAGTTCAGTTAACTGGTAACGGAAAGCAGGCGGAGACAGGCGACGGCTGCGTTCAGACGTTGCAGTCAGAGACTCAATCCAGTCGCTGCTGATGTGGCTGGCAACGTATTCCTGAACTTTCTCAACACGCTCATGGTCATCAGCCGGTACTTCCAGGTTGAAGCTCTGCAGGCTTAAAGAAGTCTGCCAGGTGTTGGTGCTAACCATAAATACTGGCAGGCCGGTTGCGAAAGCACGTTCGCACAGTTTACCAATGCGTTCGTCCATTTCGTAGCCGCCAGTCAGCAGCAGTGCGCCAATTTCAACGCCATTCATTGCGGCCAGGCAGGCTGCAACCAGAACGTCAGGGCGATCAGCAGAAGTTACCAGCAGTGAACCCGGACGGAAATGTTCCAGCATATGAGGAATGCTGCGAGCACAGAAAGTCACGGATTTCACACGGCGGGTATTGATGTCACCTTCGTTGATGATGGTGGCATTCAGGTGCTTAGCCATGTCGATAGCACGAGTCGCAATCAGATCAAAGCTCCACGGAATACCGCCAAGAACTGGCAGCGGGCTTTTCTCTGCCAGAACTTTGGCATCAATGCTGACTACTTTAGCTTTGCTGGAATCATCAAAGATTTCAGACAGGTCAGGACGGGTACGACCTTGTTCATCAACCGGAGCATTCAGTTTGTTAACAATAACGCCAGTGATGTTGGTGTTTTTGCTGCCGCCAAAAGAGTTGCGGGTCAGCTCAATACGTTCCTGAATTTGCTCAACGGTATCAGTACCCTGAGACATAACGAAAACAATCTCAGCGTTCAGGGTTTTGGCAATTTCATAGTTCAGAGACTGAGCAAACTGATGTTTGCGTGTTGGCACCAAACCTTCAACCAGTACCACTTCCGCATCTTTGGTGTTTTCGTGGTAGCGGGCAATAATCTCTTCCATCAGCACGTCTTTCTGGTTGCTGGACAGCAGAGACTCAACATGGTGCATTGTCAGCGGTTCAGCAGCAGTCACGTTGGAGTTGGCACGCACGATAGTGGTGGTCTGATCCGGAGTATTGCCGCCAGTACGAGGCTGAGCGATTGGTTTGAAGACGCTTAAACGAACGCCTTTACGTTCCATAGCGCGGATAACACCGAGGCTGACGCTGGTCAGGCCTACGCTGGTTCCGGTAGGAATAAGCATAATAGTACGGGACACGTTGAATCCTCTTTCACACTGGCACCTGCTGGCAGGCGCATTGGGAGTGTCGTTAAAACAGCACCGCCAGCGAGGCTGGCGGTGAAGGTATTAAGCAGTCAGGCGAAGCGCGTCTTGCGCGATAACCAGTTCTTCGTTGGTCGGGATGACCATGGCGAGAGTGGTGCCTTCTTTGTTGATGAAACCAGAGTTACCAAAACGGGCAGCCAGGTTACGTTCGTGGTCAACTTCAAAGCCCAGAACACCCAGTTTAGCCAGAGACAGTTCACGAACCATCGCAGCGTTTTCACCAATACCGCCGGTGAATACAACGCCGTCCAGACGGCCTTCCATCATTGCAGTGTATGCACCGATATATTTCGCCAGGCGGTGGCAGTAAACGTCCATGGCGCGTTTTGCGTCATCTTTAGTCTGGTAGTTATCTTCAACATAACGGCAGTCGCTGGTGACTTCAGTCAGACCAAGCAGACCAGATTCTTTGGTCAGCAGTTTGTTGATCTGCTCAATGCTCATACCCAGGGTGTCATGCAGGTGGAACACGATAGCCGGGTCGATATCACCAGAACGTGTACCCATTACCAGGCCTTCCAGCGGGGTCAGACCCATGGAGGTATCAACGCATTTCCCGTTACGGATTGCAGAAACAGAACCACCATTGCCCAGATGGCAGGTGATGATGTTCAGTTCTTCAACCGGTTTGTTCAGCATTTTGGCCGCTTCCTGAGTTACATAGAAGTGGCTGGTGCCATGAGCGCCATAACGACGGATGCCGTGCTCTTTGTACAGGCTGTACGGCAGCGCATACAGGTAAGATTCCTGCGGCATGGTCTGATGGAACGCGGTGTCGAAAACGGCAACGTTTTTATTGGACAGGTTCGGGAATGATTTCAGTGCTTCAGCGATACCAATCAGGTGCGCCGGGTTATGCAAAGGTGCAAAAGAGGACGCATCTTTGATACCCTGAACAACAGTATCGTCAATGACAACAGAGCTGGTGTATTTTTCGCCGCCGTGAACAATACGGTGACCAATTGCGACCAACTGGGCAGACAGTTCAGGTTTTTGTGCCAGAATGGTATTAACGATGAAGTTCAACGCTTCGCTGTGCGCAGCGCCGGCACCCAGTGCCGCTTCTTCTTTATTACCGCTCATTTTCCATTTGATGCGTGCTTCAGGCAGGTGGAAGCATTCGGCTAAACCAGAGAGGTACTCGTCACCATTAGTTGCATCGATGATTGCGAATTTCAGTGAGGAGCTACCGCAGTTCAGAACCAGTACTAACTTACTCGACATGGAAGTACCTATTATTTGATACGTGGCTAAAAAAACGTCAGTGAGTCTTTCATCGTAGCGCAAGATGACGCTGACATTTATGATTAACGTCATGCCCGAAACGTTTTTTGGCACGACGAACAAATATTCATGAGTTTACGCCATTTTCACTTTTTTCCGCCTGAGTTGGCGCTTGTGAAAGTTGGCAACCGGCAGTTCTCCACTACGGCCTCATGGCCCGGACAGGATAACTGATCGCACCAGGAAATGACAAAATATTTTGAACCTTGTTATTAGAAGTTGGTATTTTGCACAAAAATTTGAATTTTTATATGTGAAGTTGAGGTGAAACCATGTCCACACCCGAAAAACGTTCCGTCAGTGGCCTCAGTTTATTTCGTAAGGGGCAGCATTATGCGAAAACGTGGCCCATGGAAAAGCGCCTCGCTCCGGTGTTCGTAGAGAACCGCATTATTCGCGCCACCCGGTTTGCCATCCGCTTTATGCCACCCATCGCGGTATTCACTCTCACCTGGCAAATTGCACTCGGCGGTCAGTTGGGGCCTGCCGTGGCGACAGCACTGTTTGCCGTCAGCTTGCCGATGCAGGGCCTGTGGTGGCTGGGGAAACGTTCCGTTACGCCATTACCGCCCTCTATCCTTAACTGGTTTTATGAAGTGCGCAGCAAGTTGGAAGAAGCAGGCCAGGCGCTGGCGCCTGTAGAAGGCAAACCGGATTACCAGGCACTGGCTGACACACTGAAGCGCGCCTTCAGGCAACTGGACAAAACATTTCTTGATGATTTGTAATCCCGGCTAATTACGCATATAAAAGAAGGCAGGTATTTTTTGTGGTTTAACAGAGTTATTTCAGTGCGTTAGCCTGATACAGGAGTTGTGAAATGGAAATGACCAATGCCCAACGGCTTATTCTCTCTAACCAATACAAAATGATGACCCTGCTGGACCCGGATAACGCAGAACGTTACCGCCGCCTGCAAACCATTGTTGAGCGTGGTTTTGGCCTGCAGATGCGTGAACTCGACCGGGAGTTTGGTCAGCTAACGGAAGAAACCTGTCGCACCATTATCGACATCATGGAAATGTACCATGCGTTGCAGGTTTCCTGGGGCAATCTGAAAGATGGCGAAAATATTGATGAACGCCGGGTAACGTTCCTTGGGTTTGATGCCGCAACAGAGGCCCGTTTCCTGAGCTATGTTCGCTTTATGGTGAACACGGAAGGGCGTTATACCCATTTTGATGCTGGTACACACGGGTTTAACGCTCAAACCCCAATGTGGGAAAAATACCTGCGTATGCTCAAAACCTGGCAAAGTTGCCCGCGCCAGTACCACCTGAGCAGCAATGAAATCAACCAAATTATTAATGCCTGACAGGAGATACCGTAGTGCAGTGTAAAGGATTTTTGTTCGATTTGGACGGTACTCTGGTTGACTCGTTGCCCGCGGTCGAAAGAGCCTGGTGTAGTTGGGGCGACCGGTTTGCCATCCCGCATAAGGACATTCTTGATTTCATTCATGGGAAACAGGCCATTACTTCACTGCGGCATTTCATGGCTGGTGCTTCTGAAGAGGATATCCAGCGAGAATTTTATGCGCTGGAAGCGTTGGAAGCGTCCGACACCACAGGGATTACTGCACTACCCGGGGCGATTGCGTTGCTGAACTATTTAGATGCCAACGAAATTCCCTGGGCCATTGTTACATCGGGCTCTGTCCCTGTAGCCAGTGCACGCCACAGCGCTACAGGCCTGCCCACACCAAAAGTGTTCGTGACTGCAGAACAAGTGAGTAAGGGGAAGCCTGAACCAGACCCTTATTTACTGGGGGCAAAATTACTTGGCCTGCCTGCGTCAGAATGCCTGGTTGTTGAAGATGCTGCTGCAGGTGTGTTGTCTGGCCTGGCAGCAGGTTGCCATGTGGCGGCAGTCAACGTTCCGGGTGATGCTCCCGGGCTTGACCGCGTTGATTTCTGCCTGTCCAGCCTTGAACAACTGGTTGTTGAGGTTACCGTTCCTGGTGAAGTGGTGTTAAAACAGCGCGAATCCTGATTTAGCCCGCTATTTATTACACTTTTCTTTTGTACACTAAAACGCCTGAGCTTATTTCAGGCGTTTTTTTTCACTGACGCGTTGCCAGCGGACTGGCAATATCCGTTTCACTTCAGCAAACAAGGACAAGTTGTGAACAGCGAACTGATTTGGGTAGTGTGCTTACTGGGCTTTGCTGTTTTTTTCTTTGCCACCGGAAAAATTCGTATGGATGCGGTGGCGTTGTTGGTGATTGTTGCTTTTGTGTTGAGTGGTACGTTAACGCTGAATGAAGCGCTGTCTGGCTTCAGTGACCCGAACGTTATCCTGATTGCGGCTTTATTTATTATTGGCGACGGGCTGGTGCGCACCGGTGTGGCGACAGCGCTGGGTGCCTGGCTGGTGAAAATGGCAGGCAGTAGCGAAACCAAAATGCTGGTGTTACTGATGCTCACCGTGGCGGGGCTCGGAGCCTTCATGAGTTCAACGGGGGTGGTCGCGATTTTTATCCCCGTGGTTCTGAGTGTTTCTGGTCGCATGCAAATCCCCCCAGGCCGTTTAATGATGCCACTGGCATTTGCCGGGCTTATCAGCGGCATGATGACGCTGGTTGCCACCCCGCCTAACCTGGTTATCAACAGTGAACTGTTGCGTGAAGGTTTGCAGGGCTTTCAATTCTTCAGCGTAACGCCTATTGGCCTGGCCGTTCTGGTGCTGGGTATCTTCTATATGTTACTGGTGCGTTTTGCGTTCCGTGGCGAAAGTGATGACGGCACGAAAGAGCGCTGGAAACGCCGTACTTTCCGCGACCTGATCAAAGACTACCGGCTGAGCGGGCGCGCTCGCCGCCTGGCTATTCGCCCGGGGTCGCCGCTTATGGGCCGCCGCCTGGATGACCTGAAACTGCGTGAGCACTATGGGGCGAACATTATTGGTGTTGAACGTTGGCGTAAATTCCGCCGGGTTATTGTGAACGTTAATGGGGTTACAGAGCTGCGCGATCGCGATGTACTCCTGATTGATATGTCTGCCTCTGATGTCGACCTGCGCCAGTTTTGCGCTGAACAAATGCTGGAGCCCATGATTTTGCGTGGTGAGTATTTTTCTGATCAGGCGCAGGATGTGGGCATGGCTGAAGTGTCTCTGTTACCGGAGTCTGAACTGGCTGCAAAAAGCGTGCGTGAGATTGGCTTTCGTTCACGTTATGGGCTGAATGTTGTTGGCCTGCGCCGTGGTGGTGAAGCGATGGAAGGCAACATTCTTGATGAGCCGGTACAGTTGGGCGACATTTTGTTGGTGGTGGGGGACTGGAAGCTGATTCGCATTCTGGGCCAGAAAAAGCGTGATTTCCTGGTGCTGAATTTACCCGTTGAAGAGAGCGTAGCTTCACCCGCACATAGCCAGGCGCCCCATGCCATTTTCTGCCTGGCGCTAATGGTTGCCATGATGCTGACTGATGAAATTCCTAACACGATTGCGGCACTTATTGCCTGCCTGTTGATGGGGAAATTTCGGTGTATTGACGCGCAGAGCGCTTATAAAGCCATTCACTGGCCCAGCATTATTTTGATTGTCGGTATGATGCCATTCGCGCTGGCTTTACAAAAAACGGGCGGGGTGGATTTGATTGTGAAAGGCCTGATGGAAGTCGGAGGCGGATACGGGCCTTATATTATGTTGGTATGCCTGTTTGTTATGTGTGCGGCCATTGGGCTATTTATCTCCAACACGGCAACTGCGGTACTGATGGCACCTATCGCGCTGGCTGCGGCCAAATCAATGGGGGTTTCGCCTTATCCGTTTGCCATGATTGTGGCAATGGCCGCGTCAGCTGCATTTATGACGCCAGTTTCATCGCCAGTAAATACCCTGGTATTGGGGCCGGGGAATTACCAGTTCAGCGATTTCGTGAAGATTGGGGTTCCCTTCACGTTGCTGGTCATGGTGGTGTGTGTGGTACTTGTACCGGTGTTATTCCCATTCTGAAACACGGCACATTGTTGCGCCCGGCACGGGTTTACCGGGCGCAACCACTCGATGCTCAGAGTGGGGTGTCCTGGCTGATTTCATCAAGGGATAAATGGAAGCTGGGGACAAACACCCGCATAAAGTATTCCATTTCTTCACTGTGGCGTTCGCTGAGCGTCTTCTCGAGCCTGCCTTTTGCCAGTAAAAATTCATTGTTCCCGGCAGAAAGCTCTTCCAGACACTTCAGATAAGCACACAGCGCATCGGCCTGTTTGACAATGTGTTTTTCATCATCGCTGTAATACTGTTCATCCAGCAACGGGGTGAAAATATCCTGCAGTTCATCCGGGATCATCTGCAATAATTTTTGCTGGGCGATTTTTTCGATGGCTTTATATTCATGGGCAATTTGCGAATTGAAGTATTTCACCGGGGTTGGCAAGTCACCGGTCAGCACTTCGCTGGCATCATGGTACATCGCCAGTAAGGCAACGCGCTCCTGATTAAGCGTCCCACCAAATTTACGGTTTTTGATAGCGGCCAGTGCATGGGCCACCATCGCCACCTGTAAACTGTGTTCTGACACATTTTCAGTGCGAACATTGCGCATCAGCGGCCAGCGGTTAATTAACTTGAGGCGGGAGAGGTGGGCAAAAAAATGGCTCTGGCTCATGATTCACAATGACCTTCTGTACAAAAGAAGGCCATTGTGTCGCTGCGCACCAGAAGATGCAATGCTTTTGGCTTGCGGGGACTACTGGTGGTAATGCCCAAGGAAACGGCCAAATTTATCAATAGCCTGTTCCAGTTCGTCAACCCGTGGCAGGGTTACAATGCGTACATGATCCGGCCAGGGCCAGTTAAAAGCAGTCCCCTGAACTAATAACACTTTTTCCTGTAACAGGAAGTCCAGCACCATTTTTTGGTCATCATGGATATTAAAGCGTTTCGCATCAATTTTCGGGAACATATACAACGCTCCGTTGGGTTTCACACAACTCACGCCAGGAATATCGTTAATTAACTCCCATGCCCGGTTACGTTGTTCATACAAACGCCCGCCCGGCACAATAAATTCGCTGATGCTCTGGTACCCACCCAACGCTGTTTGAATAGCGTGTTGTGCCGGCACGTTGGCACACAGGCGCATTGAGGCCAGCATCTCCAGCCCTTCAATGTAACCCTTAGCGTGTTTTTTCGGGCCATTCAGCACCATCCAACCCTGACGGAAGCCTGCAACCCGGTAGGTTTTTGATAACCCGTTAAAGGTTACAGTGAGCAGGTCCGGAGCCAGTGCGGCAATAGAGTGGTGTTGTGCATCGTCGTAGAGGATCTTGTCGTAAATCTCATCGGCGAAGATAACCAGATTATGCTGCCGGGCAATCTCAACAATCTCTTTGAGAACATCCAGTGAATAGACAGCACCTGTCGGGTTGTTTGGGTTAATTATCACAATACCACGGGTACGCGGTGTGATTTTGGCGCGGATGTCGTCAAGATCCGGGAACCAGTCGGAAGATTCATCACACAAGTAATGAACGGCCTTACCACTGGAAAGGGAAACGGCGGCAGTCCAGAGTGGGTAGTCAGGTGCGGGAACCAGCATTTCGTCACCGCTGTTCAGCAAGGCCTGCATGGACTGAACAATCAGCTCAGATACCCCATTACCAATATAGATATCTTCAACCGTGACATCCCGCATTCCACGCTGCTGGTAGTGCTGCATAATCGCTTTGCGCGCAGAATAAAGCCCTTTGGAATCAGAGTAACCCTGAGATGTGGGAAGATGACGAATTACATCCACCAAAATTTCATCAGGCGCTTCAAAACCAAACGGCGCAGGGTTGCCGATGTTGAGCTTGAGAACTTTGTTGCCTTCTTCTTCGAGGCGTTTCGCTTCTTTAAGAACAGGCCCACGGATGTCATAGCAGACGTTATCGAGTTTACTGGATTTTTCAATAATCGGGGACATGGTACACCTTACTTTGTTTTCGGCGCTTCCTGCCGTGGAAGGCCGCTGGCGACAATGTACTCTTCGGCGTTGCACTTTTGAAGGGCAGGTGCAGACATCTGTATGGATTTTGTTACCTAACACGTTGATAAATAATAATCTTGACTGGTTTTTTGTTGTGGTGGATTGGGTTGATGTAGTTTGATTAATTGGTTATCGGTTGTTTTGTTGGTGTTTAATATTGCCGTTGTTTGGATAAGCAGATTTATTGTTTGCTTATAAAAATTAGCAGAGCCATGAATGTTGAATTTTGTTTATCAATAAAGACGAATGGTAGAAAACAGATAAACAAAAAGTTAAAAAATTTTAATTAATAGTAGTGCCAGGCTGGATAAATGAGGCTCTCTGCGTATCACAGTATCAAAAAAACCATCTCGCTGGAGGCAATTGGCCTGCTCACTATAATTAATTGATATCAATATGGGTTCAATCTTGTTTATCAGAAATACCTGGATATGGTACGGTTATTACTGAAAAGTGGTGTTAATGGGGCGGAGCAGGTTATTACTGGCGATTATTATTATGAGATCCTTGATATCTAAATAGAATTGAGGCGTTGCCTTTTCTATTCTTTGACTAGTCACTCAAGTAATTATTGTTCTGTTTCGTCTGTACAGTTGTGCTTTCACCGGAAATGTCGCGCAGCCTTTACAAACATTACCTTTATTTAATTATTTCCACTGGTACGATGACTGTAGTCTCGGTATCTTGTACCAACAGATTGCCCGGTATGGTGGCCTGGCAAACAGCCATTTTTACCAGGAACATTTTGCAGTCAAAGCGTAAAGGAAAGCGAAGCAAATAGCGCCTGTTGAAGGCGAAGCAAAGCCTTACGACCACCCGTAGTGTATAAGCTTCATAAATTCGTAATACACAAATAACTACGAAATGAAAACACGATGGGTTTTTATCTGGCAGGAAGCCAAGTTCAAATGGAATTGCTTTGTTGTTTCACTCACATAGCAAAAGATAAGGGCAGCTCATTTACGAGCCCCGGACAGTGAATCATTATGATAAATTCTACTCGCACGATACTAAACCTTGACCTCGATCTCCTCAGGACGTTTGTTGCCGTAGCGGATTTAAATACTTTTGCTGCGGCTGCAGTCGCTGTTTCGCGTACGCAATCCGCTGTCAGTCAACAGATGCAGCGCCTGGAACAATTGGTTGGCAAAGAATTATTTGTCCGCCACGGGCGTAATAAACTTCTGACTGAGCATGGTATCCAGTTACTGGGTTACGCCCGCAAAATATTACGTTTTAATGACGAAGCCTGTATGTCACTGTTATTCAGTAATATTCAGGGCAATTTGTCTCTGGGGGCGTCAGATGAGTCAGCGGATACTTTGCTTTCATTTTTACTGGGCAGAATAAGTCTTGTTTATCCTAAACTTACTCTGGATATCTGTGTAAAACGCAATCCTTATATTGTTGAAATGCTCAATAGCCAGGAACTCGATCTTATTCTGACTACCTCTGCTCCGGAGTGGGCTGAATCTTTTGTCCTGCGGCGTTCTCCCACCTTGTGGTATTGCTCGGCCGATTTTATTTTCCCGGTGGGGGAGCCTGTGCCCCTGGTGGTTCTCGACGAGCCCAGCCCTTACAGAGATATGATTTTTAAACACCTGGAACATGCGCAGGTTGATTACCGGGTTGCTTATGTTGCATCTACGCTTGCGGCAGTGCGGGCGGCGGTTAAAGCCGGGCTGGGAGTAACCGCAAGGCCTGTGGAAATGATGAGCCCGGAACTACGGGTGCTGGTCGATACCGATGGGCTGCCTTCACTGCCCGACACCGAATACAGCGTCTGTTATAACGGCAAAAAAGAAAATGAGTTAGTGCAAACACTGTTTCACACACTCAAAGATTACCAGGACCCGTGGCACTATACACAACTCGTTGGTGGTGAAAAACAGTGGCAGGATAGCGAACTTCCCGGCTAACTCTTGCTTTGTAATAAAAAGCTTTTAAGGCAAATTCTGCTTTGAAAGCTTTTTTTTTGCCCATCATTTTTGCCTGTTCAGATCCCCCCTGGAAAAAACCATTATAAAAACATGGCCGTTGTTTGTTTTTTATTCAATTGAGATAGTTTCGTGCAGGTAGCAAAATCTGGGTCTATGTTAAATATTGGCAGGGTATTGTTGCTGATTTATTGGTTGAATTAACAAAAGCGTGTCTCAGATCAAGAAAATACTCGTTCTTGGGGGGAGGAATCCCTCAGATTTCCTGCCAGAATAAAGAGACATCGCAGGCCATATCATGAACGGACTCGATTCAACAGTATGAATATTCATCAGTTAGCAGGGAAAAATGGCGACCTGAGCATCAAATGTTAAGGCTTGTAGTCAAATGTAAACTAATGTGATGATACTTTTGTTAAAGTTGACAAAAGGTTATGAAAAGGAGTAAAAAACCACAGCATCAGGCTGGTCATAAGAAAATCATAGCAGCCGGTGTCAGGTTTTCTGTTCCTCCCCATGAATCGATGTGGTGAATCTCTGTGAACCTGTGCAGAGGCCAGTTTACCACTTTTGATGAGTAAGCAATGAGTATGTCGACATCCACTGAAATCATCGCTCATCACTGGGCATTCGCAATTTTCTTTATCGTCGCATTAGGCCTGTGCGCCTTTATGCTCCTTGGTGGCTGGTTACTGGGCGGCAGAGCCCGTGCCCGTTACAAAAACACACCGTTCGAATCGGGTATTGATTCCGTTGGGTCCGCCCGGTTGCGCCTCTCAGCGAAGTTCTATCTGGTCGCCATGTTCTTCGTCATCTTTGATGTTGAAGCACTCTATCTTTATGCCTGGTCAACCTCGATTCGCGAGAGCGGATGGGTAGGTTTTGTCGAGGCCGCCATTTTCATTTTAGTGCTGCTGGCAGGTCTGGTTTATCTGGTGCGTATTGGTGCACTGGACTGGACGCCTGCACGTTCCCGTCGCCAGATGGTTAACCCGGAAACTGACAGCCACACTAGTCAACGCTAACTGCGAGGCAATAAGATGGATTATACGCTCACCCGCATAGATCCTAACGGTGAGAACGACCGTTACCCCCTTCAAAAACAGGAGATTGTAACTGATCCCCTGGAGCAGCATGTTCATCGCAGTGTTTATCTGGGCAAACTGGAAAATGCATTGCACGACATGGTCAACTGGGGGCGTAAAAACTCAATTTGGCCGTATAACTTTGGCCTTTCCTGTTGTTATGTAGAAATGGTGACCTCTTTCACCGCTGTGCATGACGTAGCGCGTTTCGGGGCGGAAGTATTACGTGCTTCTCCTCGCCAGGCGGACCTGATGGTGGTGGCTGGTACCTGCTTCACTAAAATGGCACCGGTTATTCAACGCCTGTATGACCAAATGCTCGAACCTAAATGGGTTATCTCCATGGGGGCCTGCGCCAACTCTGGCGGCATGTACGATATTTACTCAGTAGTGCAGGGCGTGGATAAATTTTTGCCCGTCGATGTTTACATTCCGGGTTGCCCGCCGCGTCCTGAAGCCTACATGCAGGCACTGATGCTGTTGCAGGAATCCATTGGGAAAGAACGTCGCCCACTGTCCTGGGTGGTTGGTGACCAGGGTGTTTATCGCGCCAATATGCAATCTGAGCGTGAACGCAAACGCGGTGAGCGTATTGCGGTGAAAAACCTGCGTACACCGGACGAGATTTAAAAGAACAGCGAAATGTGGCATTTACTTGCATATCAATAATTAATAGCGCAACGCCACATTTCGGTCACCAAAAAAACATTTGCAATGGTGAACAATATGACCGATTTAACCACGCAAGAGGCGGTTTTACCCGTCTGGCAAACCAGGGATCACTTGGATGATCCGGTCATTGGCGAATTGCGTAACCGTTTTGGGCCAGATGCTTTTACTGTGCAGGCAACACGTACCGGCGTACCGGTAGTTTGGGTGAAGCGTGAACAGTTACTCGAAGTTGGCGATTTCCTGAAAAAACTGCCTCAGCCTTATGTCATGCTGTTTGACTTACATGGCATGGATGAGCGCCTCAGAACCCACCGTGAAGGCTTGCCCGCTGCTGATTTCTCCGTTTTCTATCACTTAATTTCCATTGACCGTAACCGCGACATTATGCTGAAGGTTGCGCTGGTGGAAAATGATATGACGGTACCCACATTCACCAGCCTGTTTCCGAATGCCAACTGGTATGAACGTGAAACCTGGGAAATGTTTGGGATAACCTTCAGCGGTCACCCTAATCTGCGCCGTATTCTGATGCCGCCTACCTGGTCTGGCCACCCGCTGCGTAAAGATTACCCGGCCCGTGCGACCGAGTTTGATCCGTTTGAACTGACCAAACAGAAAGAAGACCTGGAAATGGAAGCGCTGACCTTCAAACCCGAAGACTGGGGAATGAAGCGCGGCACGGAAAATGAAGATTTCATGTTCCTGAACCTCGGGCCGAACCACCCCTCTGCGCATGGTGCGTTCCGCATTATTTTGCAGCTCGATGGCGAAGAAATCGTTAACTGTGTTCCTGACATTGGTTACCACCACCGCGGTGCGGAAAAAATGGGTGAACGCCAGTCATGGCATAGCTACATTCCCTACACCGACCGTATTGAATACCTGGGCGGTTGTGTTAACGAAATGCCTTATGTGCTGGCAGTGGAAAAGCTTGCCGGTATAACCGTGCCTGATCGCGTTAACGTGATTCGCGTTATGCTGTCTGAGTTGTTCCGCATTAACAGCCACTTACTGTATATCTCCACGTTTATTCAGGACGTGGGCGCCATGACCCCGGTGTTCTTTGCCTTTACCGACCGCCAGAAAATTTACGACCTGGTTGAAGCAATTACCGGTTTCCGTATGCACCCGGCCTGGTTCCGTATTGGTGGTGTGGCGCACGACCTGCCGCGCGGCTGGGATCGTTTACTGCGTGAATTCCTCGACTGGATGCCAAAACGCCTGGCCAGCTATGAAAAAGCCGCGTTGCGTAACACCATTCTTAAAGGGCGTTCGCAGGGGGTTGCTGCCTACGGTGCGAAAGAAGCACTGGCCTGGGGAACCACTGGTGCCGGGTTACGTGCTACCGGGATTGATTTCGATGTGCGTAAAGCCCGCCCATACTCCGGATACGAAAACTTCGACTTTGAAGTCCCGGTTGGTGGTGGCGTGAGCGACTGCTATACCCGTGTGATGCTCAAAGTCGAAGAGTTGCGCCAGAGTCTGCGTATTCTGGAACAGTGCCTGAACAATATGCCGGAAGGGCCGTTTAAAGCGGATCACCCGCTGACAACGCCGCCACCGAAAGAGCGCACGTTGCAACATATCGAAACCCTGATCACCCACTTCCTGCAGGTATCCTGGGGCCCGGTTATGCCGGCCAATGAATCCTTCCAGATGATCGAAGCAACGAAGGGGATAAACAGTTACTACCTGACAAGTGATGGCAGCACTATGAGCTACCGTACCCGTGTACGTACGCCAAGTTTTGCTCACCTGCAACAGATCCCGTCGGTTATCCGCGGCAGTCTGGTTTCTGACCTGATTGTGTATCTGGGGAGTATCGATTTTGTTATGTCAGATGTGGACCGCTAATTATGCACGATAATCAACAACCCCAAACGGGTGCCTTTGCACTGAGTGCCGCAGAGCGTGAGGCGATTGAGCACGAAAAGCATCATTATGAAGACCCGCGTGCGGCGTCCATTGAAGCGCTGAAAATCGTCCAGAAACAACGTGGCTGGGTGCCTGATGGCGCAATTAATGAAATCGCCGGCTTACTGGGTATTCCCGCCAGTGATGTTGAAGGTGTGGCGACATTCTACAGCCAAATCTTCCGCCAGCCTGTTGGCCGCCATGTTATTCGCTATTGCGATAGCGTGGTGTGCCATATCACAGGTTACCAGGGCATTCAGTCCGCCATTGAAAAACACCTGGAAATCAAACCGGGCCAAACCACGTTTGATGGCCGTTTTACACTGCTGCCGACCTGCTGTCTGGGTAACTGCGACAAAGGGCCGACCATGATGATTGATGAGGATACCCACAGCCATCTTACGCCTGAGGCTATCCCGGAACTTCTGGAGCAGTATAAATGAAGACGATTATTCGTACTGCCGAAACCCATCCGCTGACCTGGCGGATGCGTGATGATAAACAACCTGTCTGGCTGGATGAATACCGCAGCAAGAATGGGTATGAAGGTGCGCGTAAGGCTCTGACAGGAATGGCACCGGATGAAATCGTCAGCCTGGTAAAAGACTCCGGGCTGAAAGGCCGTGGTGGTGCGGGCTTTCTCACCGGGCTCAAATGGAGCCTGATGCCGAAAGACGAATCCATGAATATCCGTTACCTGCTGTGTAACGCCGATGAAATGGAACCCGGCACTTATAAAGACCGTATGCTGATGGAGCAACTCCCTCACTTGTTAGTGGAAGGGATGCTTATCGCGGCATTTGCACTGAAAGCTTACCGTGGCTACATCTTCCTGCGTGGCGAATATATTGAGGCCGCTCAGCATTTACGCCGCGCCATTGCGGAAGCCACCGAAGCCGGGTTACTGGGGAAAAATATCCTCGGTTCTGGTTTTGATTTTGAGCTGTTCGTGCATACCGGTGCCGGGCGCTATATTTGCGGTGAAGAAACGGCGTTAATTAACTCACTGGAAGGCCGTCGCGCCAATCCGCGTTCCAAACCGCCATTCCCGGCCAGTGCCGGCGTCTGGGGTAAGCCGACTTGTGTTAACAACGTCGAAACCCTGTGTAATGTTCCGGCAATTCTGGCCGATGGGCTTGAATGGTATCAGGGCATTTCGGCGGGCAAGAGCAAAGATAATGGCACCAAACTGATGGGGTTCTCCGGTCGGGTAAAAAACCCCGGTGTTTGGGAACTGCCGTTTGGTACCACTGCCCGTGAAATTCTTGAAGATTATGCCGGTGGCATGCGTGATGGCCTGAAGTTTAAAGCCTGGCAGCCTGGTGGCGCAGGTACTGACTTCCTGACTGATGCTCATCTTGATTTGCCAATGGAATTTGAAAGCATTGGTAAGGCGGGAAGCCGCCTGGGTACAGCGTTGGCGATGGCAGTTGACCACGAAATCAACATGGTTTCCCTGGTGCGCAACCTGGAAGAGTTTTTTGCGCGGGAATCCTGTGGGTGGTGTACGCCATGCCGCGATGGTTTGCCGTGGAGTGTAAAAATCTTGCGTGCCATTGAAAAAGGTGAAGGGCAACCGGGCGATATCGAAACGCTTGAGCAGTTGTGCCGTTCACTGGGCCCGGGCAAAACCTTCTGTGCTCATGCGCCAGGGGCCGTTGAGCCTTTACAAAGCGCGATTAAATACTTCCGCGAAGAATTTGAAGCAGGTATTCAGCAGGACTTTAACAATACCCGATTGATAAACGGGATACAGCCAAACCTGTTGAAAGCGCGCTGGTAAGCCGCAACCCGCAAGCGGGTGAGCGCCGCAAACCGAATTTTGATTAACGCCTGACAGTGTGTCAGGCCTGATGGAAGCATGCTGACTATGGCAACGATTCATGTAGACGGCAAAGAGTATGAGGTAGATGGTGCAGACAACCTGTTGCAGGCGTGTCTCTCTCTCGGCCTTGATATTCCGTACTTTTGCTGGCACCCGGCACTGGGGAGTGTGGGTGCCTGCCGCCAGTGTGCGGTAAAGCAATACCAAAATGCCGAAGATACCCGTGGTCGCCTGGTGATGTCCTGTATGACACCAGCGTCAGACGGTAGCTTTATTTCAATTGCAGACGATGAAGCGAAGCAATTCCGTGAAAGCGTGGTGGAATGGTTAATGACTAACCACCCGCACGATTGTCCTGTTTGTGAAGAGGGTGGTAACTGCCATCTTCAGGATATGACAGTGATGACCGGCCACAGCTTCCGCCGTTATCGTTTTACTAAACGTACACACAGAAACCAGGAGCTGGGGCCGTTTATTTCCCATGAAATGAACCGCTGCATCGCCTGTTATCGTTGTGTCCGTTACTACAAAGATTATGCCGATGGCACCGACCTGGGTGTTTATGGCGCACATGACAACGTCTATTTTGGCCGCCCGGAAGACGGCACGCTGGAAAGTGAATTTTCCGGCAACCTGGTAGAAGTGTGCCCAACCGGCGTATTTACCGACAAAACTCACTCAGAGCGTTATAACCGTAAATGGGATATGCAGTTTGCGCCGAGCATTTGCCAGCAGTGCAGCCTGGGGTGCAACACCAGCCCGGGTGAGCGTTATGGTGAATTGCGCCGTATCGAAAACCGCTATAACGGTTCGGTAAACCATTACTTCCTGTGTGACCGTGGGCGTTTTGGCTACGGTTATGTCAACCGCGAAGACCGCCCGCATCAGCCACTGCAACGCCGTGGCGACGATATTATTGCGGTTAATGCTGAGCAGGCTTTGCAGGGCGCGGCAGATATTCTGCGCCAGTCTAAACGCGTGATTGGTATTGGTTCACCGCGCGCCAGTGTGGAAAGCAACTTCGCACTGCGTGAACTGGTGGGTGAAGGTAATTTCTATACCGGTATTGCCGCTGGTGAACAGTCCCGTCTGCAGCGTATGTTGAGTATTCTGCGCGAAGGCGGTGTCCGTACGCCGTCACTGCGTGAAATTGAAAGCTATGACGCGGTGCTGATTTTGGGTGAAGACCTCACTCAAACCGGTGCCCGTGCTGCACTGGCTGTGCGCCAGGCCGTAAAAGGCAAAGCGCGCGAAATGGCAGCGGCACAAAAAGTGGCCGACTGGCAAATCGCCGCCATTCTCAATATTGGGCAGCACGCCAAGCACCCGCTGTTTGTTACTAACGTCGACAGCACTCGCCTTGATGATATTGCCGCGTGGACCTACCGTGCACCGGTTGAAGATCAGGCGCGCCTTGGCTTTGCCATTGCCAGTGCGCTGGACAGCTCAGCACCGGCGGTTGAGCTCACCAACAATGACCTGAAAAACAAAGTTGATGTTATTGTTCAGGCGCTGGCTGGTGCGAAAAAGCCACTGATTATTTCCGGTACTAACGCCGGGAGTGAAGCATTACTGGAAGCCGCAGGTAATGTGGCGACGGCGCTGAAAAATCGCGGTGCCGATGTTGGTATTACTCTGGTGGCACGTTCAGTGAACAGCGTTGGCCTGGGGATGCTGGGTGGTGGTTCACTTGATACCGCGCTCAGCGAGCTGGAAAACGGCAGTGCAGATGCAGTGATTGTGCTGGAAAATGACCTGCACCGCCACGCCAGTGCATCCCGGGTGGATGCAGCGCTCAGTAAAGCACCGCTGGTGATGGTGATTGACCATCAGCGTACCCAAATTATGGACCACGCGCATTTGGTCTTGTCTGCGGCAAGTTTCGCAGAAAGCGATGGTACCGTGGTGAATAACGAAGGCCGCGCACAGCGTTTCTTCCAGGTGTTCGACCCGGCTTATTACCACAGTGACTGGGTGATGCTGGAAAGCTGGCGCTGGCTGCATTCGTTACACAGCATGGTAGAAAACCGTGCTGTGGACTGGACTCAGCTTGATCACGTCATTGACGCCTGCATCGCGAAGTTCCCGCAACTGGCTGGTATGAAAGAAGCCGCGCCGGAAGCCAGCTTCCGTATCCGTGGGCAAAAACTGGCGCGTGAACCTCATCGTTACAGTGGCCGCACGGCGATGCGCGCCAATATCAGTGTCCATGAACCTCGCCAGCCACAAGACCAGGACACCATGTTCGCTTTCTCAATGGAAGGGAACAACCAGCCTGGTGCACAGCGCCAGCAAGTTCCATTTGCCTGGGCTCCGGGCTGGAACTCACCGCAAGCGTGGAACAAATTCCAGGACGAAGTGGGCGGCCACTTACGCTTTGGCGACCCGGGTGTGCGCCTGATTGAACCATCAGATAATCAGGCTGTCTGGTTCACCACAGTGCCACAACCGTTTGCTGCGGTTGCTGGCCAGTGGCGTGTTGCACCTTATTACCACCTGTTTGGCAGCGATGAGTTATCGCAGCGCTCGCCGGTTTTCCAGAAACGTATGCCGGTTGCCGTGTTACGCCTGAACCCAACGGATGCCGCAAACCTTGGTATTAACGAAGGTGCGGTTGCGAGCTTCACTGTCGATGGGCAAACCCTGCGTCTGCCGGTTCAGTTGAGTGACGGGCTGGCTGCCGGGCAGGTTGGCCTGCCGATGGGGATGCCGGGCGTTGCGCCAGTTTTGGCTGGGGCACAACTGAGTAATCTGCAGGAGGCACAAGCATGAGCTGGCTGACACCTGAAGTTCTCTCCGTCATTTTCAGTGTGCTGAAAGCGGTGGTTATTATTTTGGTTGTGGTGGTGTGCGGTGCCTTCATGAGTTTTGGTGAACGCCGTTTGCTGGGTCTGTTCCAGAACCGTTACGGGCCAAACCGTGTGGGTTGGGGCGGGTCGCTGCAGTTGGCAGCCGACATGATCAAAATGTTCTTTAAAGAGGACTGGATCCCGCGCTTCTCCGACCGGGTTATTTTTACCCTGGCACCGATGATTGCGTTCACTTCATTGTTGCTGGCGTTCGCGATTGTGCCGGTAAGCCCCACCTGGGTGGTGGCAGACCTGAATATCGGGATTCTGTTTTTCCTGATGATGGCAGGGCTTGCGGTTTACGCAGTGTTGTTTGCTGGCTGGTCCAGCAACAACAAATACTCACTGCTGGGCGCAATGCGTGCTTCTGCACAAACGCTGAGTTATGAAGTGTTTCTCGGTTTGTCCCTGATGGGTGTGGTGGCACAGGCGGGGTCATTCAATATGACCGACATTGTGAACAACCAGGCGCATTTGTGGAACATCGTGCCGCAGTTCTTTGGTTTTATCACCTTTGCTATTGCGGGTGTGGCGGTATGCCACCGCCACCCGTTTGACCAACCGGAAGCTGAGCAGGAACTGGCAGATGGTTACCATATTGAATATTCCGGGATGAAGTTCGGTTTGTTCTTTGTGGGGGAATACATCGGCATCGTGACGGTCTCTGCGTTGATTGTCACCCTGTTCTTTGGCGGCTGGAATGGTCCCTGGTTACCGCCATTCATCTGGTTCGCGCTGAAAACCGCGTTCTTCATGATGATGTTTATTCTGATTCGTGCCGCACTGCCGCGCCCACGTTATGACCAGGTGATGTCCTTTGGCTGGAAAGTGTGTCTGCCACTGACTCTGATTAATTTGTTGGTAACCGCTGCGGTTATTCTCTGGCAGGCATCTTAAGGGGTGAAAAAACCATGACATTGAAAGAATTAGTGGTTGGTTTCGGCACCCAACTGCGCAGTATCTGGATGATAGGGTTACACGCTTTTGCCAAGCGTGAAACCCGGATGTATCCGGAAGAGCCGGTTTATCTGCCACCGCGTTACCGTGGGCGTATTGTGCTCACCCGCGACCCGGATGGTGAAGAGCGGTGCGTTGCCTGTAACTTATGTGCGGTAGCCTGCCCGGTAGGTTGTATCTCTCTGCAAAAAGCAGAGATGAAAGATGGCCGCTGGTACCCGGAGTTTTTCCGGATCAACTTTTCACGCTGCATCTTTTGCGGTCTGTGTGAAGAGGCCTGCCCTACAACCGCGATTCAGTTGACGCCGGATTTTGAACTGGGTGAATTCAAGCGTCAGGACCTGGTGTACGAAAAAGAAGATTTGTTGATTTCCGGGCCTGGTAAATACCCGGAATATAACTTCTATCGTATGGCTGGCATGGCAATTGACGGAAAAGATAAAGGCCAGGCGGAAAACGAAGCCAAACCTATCGACGTCAAGAGCTTGTTACCTTAAGGAGTCGGGAATGGAATTTTCATTTTATCTTTGTGCCCTTGTGGCCATCCTGACCACCCTGAGGGTGATCACGCATACCAATCCGGTGCACGCGTTGCTGTATCTGATTGTGTCGTTGTTGTCTATCGCTGGTGTGTTTTTCTCCATGGGCGCTTACTTTGCCGGTGCGCTGGAAATCATCGTTTACGCGGGCGCCATTATGGTGTTGTTCGTGTTCGTGGTGATGATGCTTAACCTTGGCAACTCGGTTGTGGAGCAAGAACGCGCCTGGCTCAAGCCGCAATTGTGGATTGGCCCTGGCATCCTGAGTGCGGTGCTGTTGTTTGTCATTGTGAAAGGCATTATGGGGCTGAATGACCAGGGGATTGACGGCGCAGCCATCAATGCCAAAGAGGTCGGTATTGCTTTATTTGGCCCGTACGTTCTGGCTGTTGAGCTGGCATCCATGCTGCTGCTGGCCGGGCTGGTCGTTGCCTTCCATATTGGCCGTGAAGAGCGCCAGGGCGAAGTCATCAGTAACCGCTCTGGTGATATGGCAACAAGAAAATCGGAGGAACGCGCATGATACCGCTACAACATGGGCTCATTCTTGCGGCCATTCTCTTTGTCCTTGGCCTGACCGGGCTGATGATTCGTCGCAATCTGCTGTTTATGCTGATTAGCCTTGAAGTAATGATCAACGCTGCCGCACTGGCATTTGTCGTGGCGGGCAGTTATTGGGGGCAGCCGGAAGGGCAGGTAATGTACATCCTGGCGATTACCCTTGCTGCGGCGGAAGCCAGTATTGGTCTGGCGCTGCTGTTGCAGCTCCATCGTCGTCGCCAGAATCTGAATATCGATTCAGTAAGTGAGATGCGCGGATGAATCTGCTCTGGTTAACTTTTTTCCTGCCACTGCTTGGTTATGTATTGCTGGCCTTTTCGCGTGGGCGCTGGTCAGAAAACCTGTCTGCAACGGTGGGGGTTGGCTCTGTAGGGCTGGCCGCTTTAGTCACCGCATGGGCGGGGATGGATTTCTTCAACCACGGTAAGCAGGCGTTTACTTTGCCTTTGTGGACCTGGATGTCGGTGGGTAACTTTACCGTCGCCTTCAACCTGGTGCTGGATGGCCTGTCACTGACGATGCTGTCTGTCGTGACCGGGGTTGGCTTCTTAATCCATATGTTCGCATCCTGGTATATGCGCGGCGAAGAAGGCTATTCGCGCTTCTTTGCCTATACCAACCTGTTTATTGCCAGCATGGTGATTCTGGTGCTGGCCGATAACCTGATGCTGATGTATTTGGGTTGGGAAGGCGTGGGGCTGTGTTCTTACCTGCTGATTGGCTTCTACTATACCGACCCGAAAAATGGGGCAGCAGCCATGAAAGCCTTTATCGTTACCCGTGTGGGCGACGTATTCCTGGCTTTCGCACTGTTCATTCTCTATAACGAACTCGGTACGCTGAATTTCCGCGAAATGGTGGAACTGGCGCCGCAACACTTTGCTGCGGGCAACACTATGTTGCAGTGGGCAACGTTGATGCTGCTGGGTGGTGCTGTGGGTAAATCAGCTCAGTTACCGTTGCAGACATGGCTGGCTGATGCCATGGCTGGCCCAACCCCCGTTTCCGCACTGATCCACGCGGCAACCATGGTAACTGCCGGGGTCTATTTGATTGCCCGTACCCATGGCCTGTTCCTGATGACGCCAGAGGTGCTTCATCTGGTGGGTATTGTTGGTGCAGTTACGCTGGTGCTGGCGGGTTTTGCCGCACTGGTGCAGACAGATATCAAACGTGTGCTGGCTTATTCAACCATGAGCCAGATTGGTTACATGTTCCTGGCCCTTGGGGTACAGGCATGGGATGCGGCGATTTTCCACCTGATGACCCACGCGTTCTTCAAAGCGTTGCTGTTCCTGTCTTCAGGTTCCGTTATCCTGGCATGCCACCACGAGCAGAACATATTTAAAATGGGCGGCTTGCGTAAGTCGATTCCACTGGTTTATGTCTGCTTCCTGGTGGGTGGCGCGGCGTTGTCTGCGTTGCCGGTGATTACCGCAGGTTTCTACAGTAAAGATGAGATTCTGTGGGGCGCGCTTGCCAGTGGCCACCAGAACCTGATGCTGGCCGGGCTGGTTGGGGCATTCCTCACCTCAATTTACACCTTCCGTATGATCTTCATTGTGTTCCATGGCGAAGAGAAAATTCATGCTCATGCCGGAAAAGGTATCACCCACCACCTGCCGTTGCTGGTGCTGCTGGTGCTGTCTACTTTCGTGGGGGCATTAATTACGCCACCGCTGGCTGGCGTGTTGCCGGAAAGCGATTTGGGGCATGCAGGAAAAACAACACTGGAAATGACCTCCGGGGCCGTTGCGATTATCGGCATCCTGATTGCTGCCTGGTTGTGGCTGGGTAAACGTACTCTGGTCAGTGCGGTTGCCAAAAGCGCACCGGGGCGTTTCTTCAGCACATGGTGGTTCCATGCCTGGGGCTTTGACTGGTTATATGACGCCATTTTCGTCAAACCATTTAAAGCGATTGGCTGGTTGCTGCAACGTGACCCACTGAATGCACTGATGAACATTCCGGCGATATTGTCGCGTTTTGCAGGCAGAGGTTTGCTGCTAAGCGAAAGCGGTCATTTACGTTGGTATGTTGCGTCCATGAGCATTGGTGCTGTTGTGGTGCTGGCACTGCTGATGGTGTTGCATTAATGGATATCAGGGGAGCGGCGAAACCTGTTTCCCTGAAAATTATGTTGTGCTGTTTTTCCTGTTCTTATGGTGTGGCTGGCGTGACGGCGTGCAATGCATAGCGTGTGGCAACAGTCTCACCATCAGATAGATCAATAAGGAAATAAATTGCCATGTTATTACCCTGGCTAATACTCATTCCCTTTATCGGCGGCTTCCTGTGCTGGCAGACCGAGCGTTTTGGCGTTCGTACACCGCGTTGGATAGCGCTGATTACCATGGGGCTGACACTCGCGCTGTCGTTACAACTCTGGCTGCAGGGCGGTTATTCACTCACGCAGGCAACAGGCTTGCCGCAGTGGCAATCTGAATTCACCCGAGAGTGGATCCCACGCTTTGGCATTTCCATTCACCTTGCGCTGGATGGGCTGTCACTGCTGATGGTGGTGCTGACCTCTCTGCTGGGTGTTCTGGCAGTGCTGTGTTCCTGGAATGAAATTGAAAAATATCAGGGCTTCTTCCACCTCAACCTGATGTGGATCCTGGGCGGCGTTATTGGCGTCTTCCTGGCGATTGATATGTTCCTGTTCTTCTTCTTCTGGGAAATGATGCTGGTGCCGATGTACTTCCTGATAGCTCTCTGGGGCCACAAAGCCTCCGACGGGAAGACGCGTATCAGTGCAGCAACCAAATTCTTTATTTATACCCAGGCAAGCGGCCTGGTGATGCTGATAGCTATTCTGGCGCTGGTGCTGGTGCACTACAATGCGACTGGTGTCTGGACATTCAACTACACCGAACTGTTGCACACGCCAATGTCGCACACCGTGGAATGGCTGTTGATGCTCGGCTTCTTCATTGCCTTTGCGGTTAAAATGCCAGTGGTGCCACTGCATGGCTGGCTGCCGGATGCGCACTCTCAGGCACCGACTGCGGGTTCTGTTGACCTCGCGGGGATCCTGCTGAAAACCGCAGCTTACGGTTTATTGCGTTTCTCGCTGCCATTGTTCCCTAACGCATCGGCTGAGTTCGCACCCATCGCCATGTGGCTTGGGGTGATTGGTATTTTCTACGGTGCGTGGATGGCATTCACCCAGACAGATATCAAACGCCTTATCGCTTACACCTCGGTTTCCCATATGGGCTTCGTGATGATTGCTATCTATTCTGGCAGTCAACTGGCTTATCAGGGGGCGGTGATCCAGATGATTGCCCACGGTTTGTCTGCTGCCGGGTTGTTTATTCTGTGTGGCCAGATTTACGAAAGAATGCACACTCGCGACATGCGTTTGATGGGCGGGCTGTGGAGTAACATCCGCTGGTTGCCAGCGTTGTCTATGTTCTTTGCTGTCGCCACTCTGGGGTTACCGGGTACTGGCAACTTCGTTGGCGAATTTATGATTCTGTTCGGTAGCTACCATGTGGTGCCGGTCATTACGGTAATTTCCACCTTTGGCCTGGTGTTCGCATCGGTTTACTCGCTGGCGATGCTGCATCGTGCCTATTTTGGCCAGGCGAAAAGTGAAGCGGCACGTAAGCCGATGCGCGGTCTGTCGATGCGGGAATTATTTATTATTTTGTTGCTGGTCGCACTCCTGCTGCTGCTTGGGTTCTTCCCGCAACCGGTTCTGGATACCTCACACGCTGCGGTGAGTAATATCCAGCAGTGGTTTACCAGTTCTATTTCAACTACAAGGCCGTAATTCGCCATGACAATAACTGCTCAACAACTGATCGCGCTGCTGCCGCTGTTGATCGTCGGATTGACAGTGGTGGTTGTGATGCTCTCCATTGCGTGGCGACGCGACCACTTTCTTAATGCCACGTTATCTGTAATCGGGCTGAATGCCGCACTGGTCTCATTGTGGTTTTCTACCCAGGTTGGCGCAATGGATGTCACGCCACTGTTGCGTGTCGATGGTTACGCTGCGCTCTATACCGGGCTGGTGCTGGCGGCAAGTCTGGCGACCTGTACCTTCGCCTATCCCTGGTTGCAGGGGTACCCGGACAACCGTGAAGAGTTTTACCTGCTGGTGCTGATTGCCGCGATGGGCGGGATTTTGCTGTCCTGCGCCAATCATATGGCTTCACTGTTTATTGGTATCGAGCTGATTTCTTTACCGCTGTTTGGCCTGGTTGGCTATGCATACCGGCAAAAACGCTCACTTGAAGCCAGTATCAAATACACCATTATGTCTGCTGCGGCATCGTCTTTCCTGCTGTTTGGTATTGCGCTGCTGTATGCGGAGTCTGGCAGTCTGTCTTTTGTCAGCATTGGCAAGAGCCTCAACGACAATATGCTCCATGAGCCCTTGTTACTGGCCGGGCTGGGTATGATGATTGTCGGGTTAGGCTTCAAACTGTCGCTGGTGCCGTTCCACCTGTGGACGCCTGATGTTTACCAGGGCGCTCCGGCACCGGTATCAACCTTCCTGGCAACTGCCAGTAAAATCGCTATTTTTGGTGTGGTGATGCGCCTGTTTCTGTACGCGCCGATGGGCGACAGCGAAGCAGTGCGTATTGTTCTGGGGATAATCGCGTTTGCCTCTATCCTGTTCGGGAACCTGATGGCACTGAGCCAGACCAATATTAAACGCCTGCTCGGTTACTCATCTATTTCTCACCTGGGGTATTTGCTGGTAGCGTTAATTGCGTTGCACAGTGGCGACGTCTCCATGGAAGCAGTGGGTGTTTACCTGACCGGTTATCTGTTCAGCAGCCTGGGCGCGTTTGGTATTGTCAGCCTGATGTCCAGCCCTTACCGTGGCCCGGATGCCGATACCCTGTATTCCTACCGTGGTCTGTTCTGGCACCGTCCTGTCCTTGCGGCAGTGATGACAGTCATGATGCTTTCCCTGGCCGGGATCCCGATGACCCTGGGCTTTATCGGTAAGTTCTATATTCTTGCTGTGGGTGTGCATGCACACTTGTGGTGGCTGACAGGCGCTGTTGTGGTGGGGAGTGCGATTGGCCTGTACTACTACCTGCGCGTTACTGTCAGTCTCTACTTGTCCAAACCACAGCAACCCGCTCGTGATACCCCGTCTAACTGGGCATTCACTGCGGGTGGTGTTGTGGTGCTGATCTCTGCTGTTCTGGTGTTGCTGTTAGGGATTTGGCCGCAGCCGCTGATTAGCCTGGTGCAACTGGCTCAGCCTTTGATGTAATCACTGTATTACCAACAGGTATACTCATATTAAACCGCCGGAAACGGCGGTTTTTTTGTCGGGAACACAGCAGGAGAAAACCATGATGACCTGGCAGGACTTACACCATTCAGAACTGACTGTCCCGCAGTTATACGCGCTGTTGCACCTGCGCTGCGCGGTATTTGTTGTTGAGCAAAACTGCCCGTACCTGGATGTTGATGGCGAGGATTTATCAGGTGAAAACCGCCATATTCTTGGCTGGCAGGGCGGCAAACTGGTGGCTTACGCCCGCATACTGACCAGCGACCGCCACCACCCGCTGGTGATTGGCCGCGTGATAGTTAACCCTGCCTGCCGGGGGCAAAAACTGGGAAACCAGCTTCTGGAACACGTAATGGCTGCTTGCCAGCGACACTGGCCGGGTGTTGCACCTTATCTCAGTGCCCAGGCGCATTTACAGCATTTCTACCAACAATTCGGGTTTGAGCCGGTCACCGATGTGTACCTTGAAGATGATATTCCCCACCGCGGCATGGCATGGATAAAAAATACACAAAGTAACGTAGGTTAACTATAGTAAACAGACTCTGGGAAAAAACATAATAAGTGAGCGCGCCATGAGCGACGACCTTCAACGGCGGGTTATCCGTGCCCGCCAAAATGTTACTGGCCTGAGCCAGTGTATAACCACGTTACTGAATTACCCTGATAGCTGGTCTGAAACCGGGTATGCGTTGCTACTGGTGCGGGCCGACACCCAGCTTGGCCGGTTGCAAAGGCAGTTGCGTATTCGCAAAGTGATTGCTCTTCCTGCGGATGTGCAGAGCCTGTCATTCAGCCATTATGTGTAAGCCTGTCTGCGGCATTTGCGAGCGTAGCGTTAAATCTGCCTCATAACCGCATTTTTTGGTGCAGCCAAACGGCCTGGCGGCATTCTATTTCTGTTCTGACCACGTATAATTTGGGGTTTTTACGTGGCGGGATAGCAAATGGAACTGACACAGGCGGTGAAAGCGCTGCAGCAAGCGTTACGCAAAGAACTTCCCGACACGCCCGGCGTAAGAATAATGTCGGTGCCACTGAGCCTTGCCGGTAACCAGGACCCGCTGTGCTGGCTGAACAGCCAGGCCTGCTGGCCCCAGTTTTACTGGCAGCACCGTGACGGCCATGAAGAATACGCCGTACTGTGTGCATTGCGTACCTTTACCTCACTGGCTGAAGGGCAGCGTTTCCTTTCCTGCTTTCCTGAATACCCGGAGCTACGCCTGTGGGGGCTGAATGCGTTTGACCCGCAACACGGGCAACTGTTTCTCCCTCGTCTCACCTGGCAACGGCAGGGTTCACAGGCCCGGCTGGTCCTGAACTTATACAGCGAAACCAGCCTGTGTGAAGCGGCGGCAGAGGCTGAACTCTGGTTGTCCGGCTTATGCCCGGCTGCCGCAATCCCTGAGCTGGCCGCACGGGTCTGTGAGCAGGTGCATCTGCCTGCAGAAGCTCAGTGGCTCGCCCTGGTAGCCGAGGCAACGCAGGCGATTAGCCGGGGGCAATTCGGCAAAGTCGTGCTGGCACGGGCAACGGATGTGCAACTCACCCAGCCCATGTCTCCCGCCTGGCTGATGCATGCCAGCCGCCAGCATAACAGCCGCTGCTATCACTTTTATATGGCCTTTGACTCCCGCCAGGCCTTTCTGGGTTCTTCACCTGAGCGCCTGTGGCACAGGGCGGGGCGGCAATTATCAACCGAAGCCCTGGCCGGAACCGTTGGTCGTGATGCAGATGACAGCCAGGCAGACCAACAAAGCCAGTGGTTGCTGAAAGATAAAAAGAATCAGCATGAAAACTGGCTGGTGGTTGAAGATATTTGCCAACGGCTGCAGGCAGTCGCCGGGCAGATTGATGTGGAGCCTGTACAAGTGATTCGCTTGCGAAAAGTACAACACTTACACCGGGCCATCACTGCCACCCTCAACTACGCAGATGACACTGCATGCCTGATGCAGTTACAGCCCACAGCGGCGGTGGCCGGGTTGCCACGCAAAGATGCATTGGCTTTTATTTATGCACACGAACCCTTTAACCGTGGCTGGTATGCCGGGTCTGCCGGTTATCTCAGCCTGGCAACCTCCGAGTTTTGTGTGGCACTGCGTTCAGCACTGGTTCAGTACAATAACGTCAGGCTTTATGCTGGTGCAGGTATTGTGGCGCAGTCAAACCCGGCAGAAGAATGGCTGGAAATTGAAAATAAAGTGGCGGCATTACGTTCATTATTCAGTTGAAAGCGGATAAACCGATGTATATCAATGTCTGCCAGTTTGCCGACGCTATACTTTTTTGCAAATGCTATTGCGGGTCAAGTTATGTCGTTAAGCACGTTCAACCGGCGCTGGGCCGCCGTCATTTTGCAGGCATTACACCATAATGGAGTCCGGCATGTGTGTATTGCTCCGGGTTCCCGTTCCACACCACTGACACTGGCCGCCACTCAAACGCCAGGTTTTGTGTTTCATACCCATTTTGATGAACGCGGGCTGGGGCACCTTGCGCTTGGCCTTGCCAAAGCCACTGGTGAGCCGGTTGCGGTCATTGTGACTTCAGGTACTGCGGTAGCAAATATTTATCCTGCGGTAATTGAAGCGGGTCTGACTGGCGAAAAACTGGTGGTCCTGACCGCCGATCGCCCGCCGGAATTAATTGATTGTGGCGCCAACCAGGCTATTGTTCAGCCGGGTATTTATGGCGCACACCCTGCCGCCACGCTGAATCTACCTCGCCCCACAGAATCCATTCCTGCACGCTGGTTAGCCAGTGCCATTGACAGCCAAATGGGCGCATTGCGCCATGGTGCGCTGCATATCAACTGCCCATTTGCAGAGCCTTTATATGGCGAAATGGATGATACCGGCCTTGCCTGGCAGCAGGCACTGGGAAACTGGTGGCAGGGTGAAAAACCATGGCAAGTTTTTAGTGCCGCGCAGGGGGTTACCCCGCAGCCTGACTGGCATAGCTGGCGGCAGAAAAAAGGGGTAGTTATTGCTGGCAGAATGACTGCCCAGGAAGGTGAACGGGTGGCTCACTGGGCCAGTACGCTTGGCTGGCCGCTGATTAGTGATATCCAGTCCCAAACCGGGCAACCCTTGCCTTATGCTGACCTCTGGCTTGCCAACCCCGGTGCGCTCCAGGTGTTGGAGCAGGCGCGTATCGTTGTGCAGTTTGGCGCGAGCCTCACCAGTAAACGCTTACTGCAGTGGCAGGCCTGCGGGCATCAGGACAACTGGTGGCTGGTGGATCCTTTACCCGGGCGGCTTGACCCGGGGCATCACCGTGGGCGGCGGATTCAGGCAACTGTTGAGGTCTGGCTGGATGTACACCCGGCGCACAAGCAGGTGAGCTGGGCAGACGCACTCCAACCTTATGTGCAGCAGGCGGCAGTGGCCGTAGATACAGAAATTCCGCCAGCGGGTGAAGCCGGGCTGGCGAAGAGTTTGCCCCGGTTATTACCAGAAAAAGGCCAACTGTTTATTGGTAACAGTTTGTCGGTGCGCCTGGTGGATGCATTGGCGCAACTACCCTGTGGGTACCCTGTCTACGGCAACCGTGGTGCCAGTGGTATTGATGGGCTGGTGGCGACTCTTGCGGGGGTCGCACGGGCGGCCTGCAAGCCAACGCTTGCTGTGCTGGGGGATTTATCTGCACTGTACGACCTCAACTCACTGGCATTATTAAGATCCTGCCCGGCTCCGGTTGCACTGGTGGTGGTGAATAACAACGGTGGGCAAATCTTTTCGCTGCTTCCCACACCTGCAGAAGTGAGAAGTGAATTCTATGCCATGCCGCAGAACGTAGATTTTCGCCACGGCGCCGCGTTGTTTGGCCTGCCATATATTGCACCGCAGTCTCTTGAAGAGTTAGCCGGGAGCCTGAAACAGTGCTGGTCCGGGCCAGCAGTAGCAACCGTGATTGAACTGAAAGTGCCGGAAGCTGAAGGGGCCGCGATGTTACAAAAACTGGTTGCCAGGGCCAGCCAGCAATGACGCTTGCCGGGCAGATAATACCGGGAGAGCAGCCTCAGCTACCGTATCTGGTTTGGCTGCATGGCTTCCTTGGCTCAGCCGATGACTGGCAGGCAACCCGCAAAGCGTTTACTCGCTGGCCACAATTCTACCTCGACCTGCCGGGCCACGGCGCATCTGAAAACGTTGCCATACCAGGGTTCGCAGAGTTCTTCGTACAACTTACCCATACGCTTGCGGAGCGGAATATTACGCGTTACTGGCTTATAGGGTATTCACTGGGGGGCAGGCTGGCTATGTACACGGCCTGCCAGCAGCCTGCAGGCCTGCAGGGGATTATTATTGAAGGTGGTAACCCGGGCCTGACTGATCCACAGGAACGGTTACTGCGTATTGAATCTGACCAGCGCTGGGCGCTGCGGTTTGCGGCTGAGCCTCTGGAACAGGTGCTGGATGCCTGGTATCGCCAGCCCGTATTTGCTTCACTTTCTAATGCAGCACGCCAGCAATTAATCAAGGAACGCGCTGGCAACCAGCCTGCCGCTCTCGGCAACGCACTGGGTAACCTTTCGTTAGGTCTCCAGCCGTGGCTGGGTGATGCATTAGCCGCGCTACCTGTGCCATTCCATTATCTGTGTGGCGCGCGGGACCAAAAATTTCAGGTCATTGCTCGTGCGCTGGGCTCGCCTTTTCATCTGATTGAACATGCCGGGCACAATGCCCACCGGGAGAATCCGGCGGCATATTGCCAGTGTGTTATTGATATTTTGACTCACTATTCTGAGGAACAGCCATGATTTACCCCGATGAACAAGAACTGTATGCCCCTGTCTCCTGGCAGGACTGCTCTGAAGGTTACGATGATATCCGCTACCACAAATCGGCAGAAGGGATCGCGAAAATCACCATTAACCGCCCGCAAGTGCGTAATGCCTTTCGCCCGCAGACCGTTAAAGAGATGATTCAGGCGCTGGCTGATGCGCGGTATGACGACAATATCGGTGTCATTGTGCTGACCGGGGAAGGCGATAAAGCATTCTGTTCCGGTGGCGACCAGAAAGTGCGTGGCGATTACGGTGGTTATAAAGACGACTCTGGCGTGCACCACCTGAATGTACTGGATTTTCAACGCCAAATCCGTACCTGCCCGAAACCTGTCGTGGCGATGGTTGCCGGTTACTCCATTGGTGGCGGGCATGTGTTACACCTGATGTGCGACCTCACTATTGCGGCTGAAAATGCTATTTTTGGCCAGACTGGGCCAAAAGTTGGTTCGTTTGATGGTGGCTGGGGCGCATCTTATATGGCGCGCATTGTCGGCCAGAAAAAAGCGCGCGAAATTTGGTTCCTGTGCCGCCAGTATGATGCTCAGCAGGCGCTGGATATGGGGCTGGTCAATACGGTTGTGCCACTGGAAAGTCTTGAAAAAGAAACTGTACGCTGGTGCCGTGAAATGCTGAAAAACAGCCCGATGGCACTGCGTTGCCTGAAAGCCGCACTGAATGCTGATTGTGATGGTCAGGCCGGGTTACAGGAACTGGCGGGTAACGCCACGATGCTGTTCTATATGACAGAAGAAGGCCAGGAAGGGCGCAACGCATTCAACCAGAAACGCCAGCCAGATTTCACTAAATTCAAACGGAACCCGTAATGCGACAGGCACAACTCTGGCGTTACACCATTCCCATGGATACCGGTGTGGTGATTCGCGACCGCCGGCTGAAAATGCGTGAAGGGTTGGTGGTTGAACTGTGTGAAGGCAATCAGCGGGGATGGGGCGAAATTGCTCCATTGCCTGGCCTGAGTACAGAGAGCCTTGAAGAAGCGCAGTCTGCTGCCCTGCACTGGTTGTCTGGCTGGCGGGCAGGGCAGTCTCCTGAACTCCCGGCACAACCTTCTGTGGCTTTTGGGCTGAGTTGTGCGCTGGCGGAGCTGTCTGGTGAACTGCCTCAAGAGGCGAATTACCACTCGGTGCCGCTGTGTACCGGTGACCCGGATGCGTTATTTGCGCTGTTGCAAGGGTTACCAGGCCGCAAAGAGGCCAAAATAAAAGTGGGCCTCTATGAAGCGGTACGCGATGGCATGGTGGTCAGCTTATTGCTGGATGCCATTCCGGACCTCTGGCTTCGCCTGGATGCCAACCGGAGCTGGTCTGCACAAAAAGCCTCGCAGTTTGCCCGCTATGTACCAGAGGCGCTACGCTCACGAATAGCGTTTTTTGAAGAACCGTGTAAAACCCCGGAATTGTCACTGGCATTTGCCCGGGACACCGGTATTAAACTGGCGTGGGATGAAAGCCTGCGCGACGGGCAAGTGGCGATAAGCCAGTGCCCGGAAGTCAACACTCTGGTGATTAAACCCTCACTGACTGGCAGTCTGCAACAGGTGCAGGAATGGGTTAACCAGGCACATGCGTGTGGCATGAACGTGGTAATCAGTTCGGCGATTGAATCAAGCCTTGGGCTAACACAACTGGCGCGTATCGCTGCATGGCTAACGCCCCAAATAACGCCGGGGCTGGATACGCTCTCTTTGATGCAGGCACAGTTATTACGTCCCTGGCCGGGAAGTCCATTGCCGCTAATCAGCCAGCCTGAGCTGGAGTTGGTGCAATGACGCTGGCGAATTACCCGTGGCGCCACTGGGCGAGCCTTGCACCTGCGAAAGTGGCATTGCATACTCAAAATGGTGAAATAAGCTGGCAGCACCTGGTAAACCAGGTAGATAACCTGGCGGCCAGCTTTCATCGCCAGGGTGTGAATGCCGGAATGGGCGTTGCCCTGCGTGGGCGCAACAGTATGCCGTTATTATTAAGCTGGCTGGCGCTGTTGCAATGTGGTGCCCGGGTGTTACCGCTCAACCCGCAACTGCCGGATACCTTGCTGGCAGCACTTATCCCGTCGCTGTCCATCCATTTTGCCCTGAGTTTTGACTGTGATGCGGTGCCTGGCCCTGCCGTTTTGCATTACCAGCCGCTGGCTGGCGAATGGGCAGAGCCGTGGCAACCAGAGCGCTTTGTCTCCATGACCCTGACTTCCGGTTCCACTGGCTTGCCAAAAGCCGCAGTGCATACAGCCAGCGCGCAGCTTGCCAGTGCGCGGGGGGTAACGGCACTGATGGAATTTGGCCGCGATGACTGCTGGTTATTGTCACTGCCACTGTTTCATGTCTCCGGCCAGGGGATTTTATGGCGCTGGCTGGTAACCGGGGCTGCGCTGGCATTGCGCCCGGAGCAGCCGCTGGCTTTGGCATTACAGGGGTGCACGCATGCCTCACTGGTTCCAACGCAATTATGGCGGTTACTGAGCGATAACCCGGTTTCGTTAAGCAATTTAAAGGCAGTATTGTTGGGTGGGGCGGCAATTCCTGTTGCTTTAACTGATACAGCACAACTGCATGGTATTGCTTGCTGGTGTGGCTACGGTATGACCGAAATGGCTTCCACCGTGGCAGCCAAACGCGCCGATGGCTGTGGGGACGTGGGGCAGCCATTAGCAGGCCGCCAGGTGCGTGTTGTAGACAATGAGGTCTGGTTACGGGGTGACAGCCTGGCGTCCGGTTACTGGCGCCAGGGCCATTTACTGCCACTGCTGAACGCTGAAGGGTGGTTTGCCACCCGGGACCGCGGAACATACACCAACAATACGCTCACCATCCACGGGCGGCTTGATAATCTCTTTTTCAGTGGTGGAGAAAGCATTCAACCGGAAGAAGTTGAGCGGGTTATCATGGCGCATCCTCTGGTTCAACAGGTCATCGTTGTGCCCCGTATTGATGAAGAGTTTGGGCACCGCCCGGTCGCTGTTGTGGAACTGGCAGACCCCAATGCGCTGGCAACATTAAGTGACTGGATACGGGATAAACTGGCTCGTTTCCAGCAACCCGTTCAGTGGTTACTGTTGCCAGATACATTACGCCAGGGCGGCATTAAAATTGCCCGTAACGCCGTGATGCAGTGGGTTGCAGAACAACAATAAACGCACCAGGGCGTGCTTGTTACATTCTGTAGAGAAAGCACCAGATTTCCGTCTTGAATGTCGCCCTCCAGCGGGTAAAATCCGCTTTGCGCTTCAACAGGTTAATTTGCCAGGTATCAGAGTTCAGGAAAATAAAATGAATAAATATCTATTGTTGGCAGTCAGTGGGCTTTTTGCAGTATCTGGCTCAGCCAGTGCCATAGGGATTTACGGCCAGGCCGGGCATAAATACACCAGTATTGGTGTGGGCATGGGGACGTCTACCAGCGGTGTGGCGCTCAGTGGCGACTGGACCCGTCATAATGATGATGGTTATATCGCGGACCTGGGGCTGGGCTACAACCTGCCTGTTGGCCCGGCAATGGTTACCCTGGGCGGTAAAGGTCTGTATATCAAGCCTGACCAGGGGAAAACTGGCTACGCGCTGGGAATTGGCGGCGGTCTGAGTGTACCGGTTGTGAGCCATGTTTCTGTCTTCGGGCAGTACTATTACGCGCCAGATGCCTTTGCTTCGGGTATTGATTCCTACCAGGAAGTGCAGGCTGGTGGCCGCTGGATGGTGTTCCGCCCGTTAACGGTTGAAGCCGGTTATCGCTATATGAGCCTGAAAGACCGTAACGACAACCGGAATACGATTATTGATGGCCCGTATCTGGGCGTCAGTGCGGCGTTTTAATCACTTCACAGTTACCTTCCCCACAAACCTTATGCCGCGTATCAATCTGCGTGCGGCGTAAGGTGAAACAGGTGTACCTCTGTATTTACCTGGCCACTGCGCTATAGTGGTGGCTTCCCTCCCAATGGAGTATATCGATGTTAAATGTGGAAATGCTCTCTACCGGCGATGAAGTGCTGTATGGGCAGATAGTCGATACCAATGCATCCTGGCTTGCTGATTTCTTATTTGAACAGGGTTTCCCCATGACCCGCCGCCAAACGGTCGGGGATAAATTTGCCGACCTGGTGGCGGTACTGCAGGCGCGCAGCCATGAGGCGGATATTCTGATAGTCAATGGCGGCCTGGGGCCAACCAGTGACGACCTGAGCGCAGAAGCTGCCGCGAAAGCTGCGGGTACAGAGTTGGTTATCCATGAAGAGTGGCTGGCGCATATGGCGCGTTTCTTTGAAGAGCGCGGCAGGCCGATGGCCCCCAGTAACCGCAAGCAGGCGATGATCCCGGCGGGCAGTGAAATGATTGATAACCCGGTTGGGACTGCCTGCGGGTTTGCCATGCAGCTTAACCGTTGCCTGATATTTTTCACTCCAGGCGTTCCTTCTGAATTTAAACAGATGGTTGAGCAGGAAATTTTACCGCGCCTGCGCAAGCGTTACCCCAGCATTGAAATGCCGTTGTGTCTGCGCATGACCACATTTGGCCGTTCTGAAAGCGATCTCGCCCAACAACTCGATCCCCTGCCATTACCAGAAGGCGTGGTACTGGGTTACCGTTCTTCTATGCCAATTATCGAACTGAAGCTGACTGGCCCTTCTGCACAGCGCGCAGGCATGCAGCAGGCCTGGCAGAAAATTCGTGACGTGGTGGGTGAAAGCCTGATTTTTGAAGGAACTGAAGGGTTGCCTGCACAGCTTGCCACTCGGTTACAGGAGCAAAATCTGACTCTGGCGCTGAGTGAACAGTTTACCGCAGGTATGTTGTGCTGGCAGTTGACCAATGCTGGCGTACCGGTAGTTCAGGGGCAGGTTTTACCTTCTACCACACCAGAGAGCCTGGCGGGTTGTATTCAGCGTGCCCGGCAACTGGCTGAACAGCAGGGCAGTTCACTGGCGCTGGTGGTTGGCGCAATTGATGACAGCAGCAAACAAACGCTGGCGTTGCACACCCCAGGTAAAACTGTCGGTTTGCGGGTTAACTGGTCCGGGCGTCGCCATAGCGTGGAAACCCGCCAGGCGGTCTGTGCGATGCTGGCCATGAATATGCTGCGCCGTTGGTTAAATGGCTGGGATGTGGGTGCAGAACATGGCTGGATTCATATTGAAGAGCAACTGACACGTTCGGCCTGAGCATCACGCTGAACCGTGTATCTGGCAGCAAAGGTAGAAATAAAAAAGGGAAAACAATGTTTTCCCTTTGTGCCATTCAGCCAGCAATCTGGTTGGCCGGTAACGTGTTCGCAATCAGCAATCCACTTCCACATCACCTTGTGCTTTACAGCAACAAGGTAAAATTTCCCCGGGCTGGATAAAAGCCAGCGGCTGAGTCAGCCATTTAACCTGGCCTGCCAGCAGGCGCATACGACACGAGCCGCAATACCCTTCCCGGCACTGATACTCTACAGCCACCTTGTGTGATTCCAGGGCGGCCAGCAGTGAAGGGTGGTCGTCCTGGCACTCTAACTGGCGGCCGGACTGATGTAAGGTAATACGGTTGCTCATAGTTATAACTGGAAGTTACTCAGGTCATCAGCATCGATTTGTGAATCTATCTGGCCAACCAGGTAAGAGCTGACTTCAACTTCCTGAGGCGCAACCTGTACGTTGTCTGACACCAGCCAGGTGTTGATCCACGGGATAGGGTTGGAGCGTGTCTGGAATGGCAAGTCCAGCCCAACAGCCTGCATACGGATATTGGTAATATATTCAACATACTGGCACAGAATGTCTTTGTTCAGGCCAATCATTGAGCCGTCGCGGAACAGGTAGTTTGCCCAGTCTTTTTCCTGCTGTGCCGCCATAACAAACAGGTCATAGCTTTCCTGCTGGCACTCTTCGGCAATTTCAGCCATTTCCGGGTCGTCTTCACCGCTGCGCATCAGGTTCAGCATATGCTGAGTACCGGTAAGGTGCAGAGCTTCGTCGCGGGCAATCAGGCGGATAATTTTTGCATTGCCTTCCATCAGTTCACGCTCAGCAAAGGCGAACGAACAGGCAAAACTGACATAAAAGCGAATGGCTTCCAGTGCGTTCACACTCATCAGGCACATATAAAGCTTTTTCTTCAATTCGCGCAGGTTCACCGTAACAGTTTTACCATTTACAGTGTGTGTGCCTTCGCCCAGCAGGTGCCAGTAGCTGGTCAGCTCAATCAGCCCGTCGTAATAGGTGGAGATGTCTTTGGCGCGTTTGATTATCTCTTCGTTTTCTACGATGTCATCAAACACCACCGCCGGATCATTGACGATATTACGAATGATATGGGTGTATGAACGGGAATGAATAGTTTCAGAAAACGCCCAGGTTTCGACCCAGGTTTCCAGTTCAGGAATTGAGATAAGCGGCAGCAACGCCACGTTAGGGCTGCGCCCCTGAATGGAATCCAGAAGCGTCTGGTATTTCAGGTTGCTGATGAAAATGTGTTTTTCGTGTTCCGGTAATGCCTGGAAATCGATGCGGTCGCGCGACACATCCACTTCTTCTGGCCGCCAGAAAAATGACAGCTGTTTCTCAATCAGTTTTTCGAAAATGTCATATTTCTGCTGGTCATAGCGTGCAACGTTAACCGGCTGACCAAAAAACATAGGTTCGTTGAGCGGGTTATTTTTCTTCTGTGAAAATGTGGTGTATGCCATAAACATTGTCCTGTAAAACGCCACCATTGGCTGAGTGCCGTTTCGCTGTTCTTAACGGTCCCTTTACCGCGTGAAAAGGGAAACAGGCAGACCGGGGTGCCGGCCTGCCTCTGGGTTAAATCTTACACGCGCCGCTTTCGCAACCGTCGTCCTGGATGCTGGGTGCCAGGTCGTCCTGGGCATCTTCAGCACCGTCGCGGGTGTTCTGATAATAAAGGGTTTTGACACCAAATTTATAGGCGGTGAGCAAATCCTTCAGTAATTGCTGCATCGGCACTTTTCCTGACGGGAAACGTGACGGGTCATAGTTGGTATTGGCAGAAATCGACTGGTCGATAAATTTCTGCATTACGCCAACCAGTTGCAGGTAGCCATCGTTACCCGCCATTTCCCACAGCAATTCATATTTGTCTTTCAGCAGTTCATAATCTGGCACCACCTGGCGCAGAATACCGTCTTTCGACGCTTTCACACTGATATGCCCACGTGGTGGTTCAATACCATTTGTGGCATTGGAAATCTGTGATGACGTTTCTGACGGCATCAGAGCAGACAGCGTTGAGTTACGCAGACCATGGGTCTTGATAGACTCACGCAGGCTTTCCCAGTCGTAGTGCAGCGGCTCGTTGCAAATTGCATCCAGGTCTTTTTTGTAGGTATCAACCGGCAGAATACCTTTGGCATAGGTGGTTTCGTTGAACCACGGGCAAGCACCTTGCTCTTTCGCCAGTTCATTCGATGCCTTCAGCAGGTAATACTGAATGGCTTCGAAGGTTTTGTGCGTCAGATTGTTGGCACTGCCATCGGAGTAGCGCACGCCATTTTTTGCCAGGTAATAAGCGAAGTTAATCACGCCAATACCCAGGGTACGGCGGCCCATGGCACCACGTTTGGCGGCCAGAATAGGGTAATCCTGGTAATCCAGCAGGGCATCAAGTGCACGAACAGCCAGAACCGCCAGCTCTTCCAAATCTTCCAGGCTGTTGATGGCACCCAGGTTGAACGCTGACAATGTGCACAGCGCGATTTCGCCGTTTTCATCATTGACGTCATTCAGCGGTTTGGTTGGCAGTGCAATTTCCAGGCACAGGTTAGACTGGCGCACCGGGGCAACCGTTGCATCAAACGGGCTGTGGGTGTTGCAGTGGTCAACGTTCTGGATGTAAATACGGCCAGTAGAAGCACGTTCCTGCATCATCAGTGAGAACAGTTCCGCCGCTTTAACGCGCTGCTTACGGATGCTGTCGTCATTTTCATACTGGGTGTACAGGCGTTCGAACTCATCCTGGTCTGCAAAGAAGGCATCATACAGCCCCGGAACATCAGATGGGCTAAACAGAGTGATATCGCCACCTTTAAGCAGGCGGGTGTACATCAGTTTGTTGATTTGTACACCGTAGTCCATATGGCGAACGCGGTTACCTTCCACCCCACGGTTGTTTTTCAACACCAGCAGGCTTTCAACTTCCAGGTGCCACATTGGGTAAAACAGTGTGGCGGCACCGCCACGCACGCCGCCCTGAGAACAGGATTTCACGGCTGTCTGGAAGTGTTTGTAGAACGGGATGCACCCGGTATGGAATGCTTCACCACCACGAATCGGGCTACCCAGTGCGCGAATGCGGCCCGCGTTAATACCAATACCGGCACGCTGAGACACATATTTCACAATAGCGCTGGATGTTGCGTTGATAGAGTCAAGGCTGTCACCACACTCAATCAGCACACAAGAGCTGAACTGGCGCGTAGGGGTACGCACACCAGACATAATTGGTGTTGGCAGTGAAATTTTGAAAGTCGACACTGCGTCATAGAAACGTTTTACGTAGTCCAGGCGGGTAGCACGCGGATAACGTGAGAACAGGCAGGCCGCAACCAGAATGTACAGGAACTGGGCGCTTTCATAAATTTCACCCGTAACGCGGTTTTGCGCCAGGTATTTCCCTTCCAGCTGTTTTACAGCTGCGTAAGAGAAGGTCATATCGCGCCAGTGGTCGATAAAACCGTCCATCTGCTGGAACTCTTCTTCCGTGTAGTCTTCCAGCAGATGAGTGTCGTATTTACCCATTTCAACCATTTTTACTACATGGTTGTAGAGTTTGGGCGGTTCGAACTGGCCAAACGCTTTTTTACGCAGGTGGAAAATAGCCAGACGGGCAGCGAGATACTGGTAGTCCGGGGCGTCGCGAGAAATCAGGTCCGCGGCTGCTTTGATAATCGTTTCATGGATATCTGAAGTGCGGATACCGTCATAAAACTGGATATGGGAACGCAGTTCAACTTGTGAAACTGAAACGTTGTGCAGGCCTTCTGCCGCCCAGTCGAGGACACGATGAATTTTGTCCAGATTGATGCGCTCTGTACGGCCATCACGTTTCGTTACCAGCAGACTCTGATTCATGTGGGGTTTACCTGTCCGTGAAATAAAAATATCCCCCGCTTATCCACAGCGCAGCCTTGTGGCTAACTTTGTGGATAAATACTATATGTTGGGGGTATGGGATAACTGAATCACTATATGGTGAGTATTCTAGTAAGGAATCTTTCAATCTCAAGAGTTGATTTTGCCAAAAAATTGAGGTTCATCCTCCCTGAACAGGTAAGAATGCCCGAATGGTAAGGCCTGAAGGGGATGTCAAGCTGGAGTAACTTTTTTTAAAAAAATGACTGAATGTTGGTTTCTTGTGCGTGATGTAAATTGCGCAACTTGATGCTGCGCAATTTTTGATAGCAAAAACTTATCTCAGACCGCGTCTTTTGCGCTGGTGTGCAACATATAGTTAACATCAACGCCGGGCGCCAGGCGGAAATGATCCGTCAACGGGTTGTAATGCAAACCGGTCATATGGCGTTCACGCAAGCCGGTGTTACTGAGCCAGTGGATCAGCTCCGCAGGTTTGATAAATTTCTTAATGTCATGAGTGCCTTTGGGCACCATGCGCAGAACATATTCAGCGCCAACCACTGCCATCAGCCAGGCTTTACCATTACGGTTAATGGTGGAAAAGAAAACATGGCCGCCCGGTTTGACCAGACGTGCGCAGGCCTGCACCACAGATTGTGGGTCCGGAACATGCTCCAGCATCTCCATGCAAGTGACGACATCGTAGGCTCCGGGGTTCGCTGCAGCATGGTTTTCAACGGTTTCCTGGCGGTAATCAACCTGAATGCCGCTTTCCAGCGCGTGCAGGCGGGCCACTTGCAGGGGTTCGCCACCCATATCCAGCCCGGTTACTGTTGCGCCTTCCCGTGCCATGCTCTCTGCCAGAATGCCGCCGCCGCAACCTACATCAAGCACCTTTTTACCAAACACACCACCGCTGCGTTCATTGATATAGCCCAGGCGTAAAGGATTAATCCGGTGAAGGGGTTTGAACTCGCCTTCCATGTCCCACCAGCGCGAGGCGATGGCTTCAAATTTAGCAATTTCGTTGTGGTCAACATTGAGCGACACCGGGGTATTTTCGTCATTCATGGACGCCAGAACTCCTCATCAATAGATGCTGCCGAGTATAACAGCCTGGCGAGACGAATAAAGCGCTGCGCCCCTCAGACAAGTTTCCCTGCCACTGCGTGAGTGTGTTATAATTTGCGACCTTTGAATCCGGGATACAGTAGAGGGATAGCGGTCAGATGAGCGACCTTGCCAGAGAAATTACACCGGTCAATATTGAGGAAGAGCTGAAAAGCTCATATCTGGATTATGCCATGTCGGTTATTGTCGGCCGTGCATTGCCAGATGTCCGTGATGGCCTCAAGCCTGTACACCGTCGCGTATTGTTCGCGATGAACGTGTTGGGCAATGACTGGAATAAAGCCTATAAAAAATCCGCCCGTGTCGTCGGTGACGTTATCGGTAAATACCATCCCCATGGTGATTCTGCAGTGTATGACACCATTGTTCGTATGGCGCAGCCATTTTCATTGCGTTATATGCTGGTCGATGGCCAGGGGAACTTTGGTTCAATCGATGGCGATTCCGCCGCGGCCATGCGTTATACAGAAATTCGTCTGGCGAAAATTGCCCATGAGTTAATGGCTGATCTTGATAAAGAAACAGTCGACTTCGTGGACAACTATGACGGAACAGAAAAAATTCCCGATGTTATGCCAACCAAAATCCCGAACCTGCTGGTTAACGGTTCTTCCGGGATTGCGGTGGGGATGGCAACTAACATACCGCCCCATAACCTGACAGAAGTGATTAACGGCTGCCTGGCGTATATCGAGGATGAAAACATCACCGTTGAAGGGTTGATGGAACACATCCCGGGGCCAGATTTCCCGACTGCGGCAATTATTAATGGCCGTCGCGGTATTGAAGAAGCGTACCGCACAGGGCGCGGGAAAATTTATATTCGCGCCAAAGCAGAGGTGGAAACCGATGCAAAATCTGGCCGCGAAACCATCATCGTGCATGAAATTCCTTATCAGGTGAACAAAGCTCGCCTGATTGAAAAAATTGCCGAGCTGGTGAAAGAGAAACGTGTTGAAGGCATCAGTGCACTGCGCGACGAGTCTGATAAAGACGGGATGCGTATTGTGATTGAAGTCAAACGCGATGCAGTGGGTGAAGTTGTGCTGAACAACCTTTACTCACAAACTCAGTTGCAGGTGTCTTTCGGGATCAACATGGTGGCATTGCACCATGGTCAGCCGAAGATCATGCCGCTGAAAGATATTCTCGAAGCTTTTGTGCGCCACCGCCGTGAAGTGGTGACTCGCCGTACAATCTTTGAACTGCGTAAAGCGCGCGACCGTGCTCATATCCTTGAAGCACTGGCTGTTGCGCTGGCGAATATCGACCCGGTTATCGAGATGATTCGCCATGCTCCGACACCTGCTGAAGCGAAAGCAGCGTTAGTGGCGCATGCGTGGGACCTGGGTAATGTGGCTGCGATGCTGGAACGTGCTGGCGACGATGCTGCCCGTCCAGAATGGCTGGAACCGCAGTTTGGGGTGCACGACGGGAAATACTACCTGACTGAGCAACAGGCTCAGGCAATTCTTGATTTGCGCCTGCAAAAACTGACCGGCCTTGAGCATGAAAAACTGCTCGATGAATACAAAGAGCTGCTGGAGCAGATTGCTGAGTTGCTGTACATCCTGTCCAGCGCAGAGCGCCTGATGGAAGTTATCCGTGAAGAGCTGGAAGCGATTCGCGACCAGTTTGGTGACGAACGTCGCACGGAAATCACTGCCAACAGCGCGGATATCAACATCGAAGATCTGATCAACCAGGAAGATGTTGTTGTTACGCTGTCGCATCAGGGCTATGTGAAATACCAGCCGCTGTCAGATTATGAAGCGCAGCGCCGTGGCGGTAAGGGTAAATCTGCTGCCCGCATTAAAGAAGAAGACTTTATTGACCGCCTGCTGGTCGCTAACACCCATGACACGATCCTGTGCTTCTCCAGCCGGGGCCGTCTGTACTGGATGAAGGTTTACCAGTTGCCGGAAGCGAGCCGTGGCGCGCGTGGCCGCCCAATCGTCAACCTGTTGCCACTGGAGCAGGACGAACGCATTACCGCGATCCTGCCAGTGCGTGAATACGAAGAAGGCGTGAATGTCTTTATGGCGACCGCGAGCGGTACTGTGAAGAAAACTGCGCTGACTGAGTTCAGCCGCCCACGTAGCGCCGGTATCATCGCTGTGAACCTTAACGAAGGCGATGAGCTGATTGGTGTGAACCTGACACAGCAAGACGACGAAGTTATGTTGTTCTCTGCGTTTGGTAAAGTGGTGCGCTTTAAAGAAGACGCAGTGCGTGCCATGGGCCGTACAGCCACCGGTGTGCGTGGTATCAAGCTGGCAGAAAAAGACAGCGTGGTTTCACTGATTGTGCCACACGGTGAAGGTGCCATCCTGACAGTTACTCAGAACGGTTACGGTAAACGTACCGGTGAGAAAGAGTACCCGACTAAGTCCCGTGCGACTCAGGGTGTTATCTCTATCAAAGTGACTGAACGTAACGGGGAAGTGGTAGGCGCTGTTCAGGTTGATGACGCTGACCAGATTATGATGATCACCGATGCCGGTACGCTGGTGCGTACTCGCGTTTCTGAAATCAGCGTTGTGGGCCGTAACACCCAGGGCGTGATTCTGATTCGCACGGCGGAAGATGAGCACGTAGTGGGTCTGCAGCGTGTTGCTGAACCGGTAGACGACGAAGAACTCGACAGCATTGATGGTTCTGTAGCAGAAGGCGATGATGAAATAGCGCCGGAAGCGGAACAGGATGACGATGTTGCCGATGACAGTGAAGATTAATCTGAAATCATCACGTTATGAAGGGCCGGGTAACCGGCCCTTTTTCTTTGCCATTGCGACCACTCACTTTTATCGCTAAGTTAACGCTTTATTATCGATTGACTGACTCTTACCGGGCTTACATTGAAATACGCCGTCTCTTTCCGCAGCACGCTTAAAGTCTCGCGCTATCTTTTTAGGGCGCTGGCGCTTTTACTATGGCTTCTGATAGCCCTGTTTTCGGTGTTTTACATCGCAGGCGCACTACACGATAAAGAAGCGGAAATACACCAGGAGCTCACGCTGAGCTTTGACCAGGCGCAGCGGTATATTCAGCGCACAACTGATGTGGTGAAAGAGCTCAAGTACATTACAGAAAACCGGCCTACTGATAACGCAACCCCCGGCAGTAATCGGGGTAGCAGCGCACCTGCATTCTTGCCTTTGGGCAACAATGTGGACTGCAGTGCGCTTGACCAGTCCTGGCAAGGATCCATGCTGTCGCTATCCGGCTTTTTGCGTTACTGGCGCGATAATTTCTCGGCAAACTACGACCTGAACCGGGTTTTTCTGGTGGCGGGAGATAATCAGTGCATTGCCGATTTCTCGTTGCGTAATACTCCGCCCGGCCAGGACAAAGCGCTTTCAGTGCTCAATGAGCGGTTAAAACGCTACCGTGACGCACCCATGGATGAACGCATTAATACCGTTTACTGGGTGGCACCTGGCAGCCGTCCGGGAACCGGGTATTTTTATACATTAACGCCCGTTTTTCTCGCTAACCGGGTTCAGGCGTTACTTGGGGTTGAACAGAGTATTCGCCAGGAAAACTTCATGCTGCCGGGTAACTTACCGGTAGATATCACACTGATGGATGAAAATGGCCACTCACTGGTATCTCTGACAGGGGGTAGTGGGCATTTATCGCTACAGCCAGACTGGCTTCAGGCCCGCACCTGGTTTGGCTACACCACCGGCTTTAAAGAGCTGGCATTGAAAAAAAACCTGATGCCGTCATCGCTTAGTGTGGTGTACAGCGTACCGGTTGATAAAGTGCTGGATGAAATCCGTATTCTTATTCTGAATGCCGTGTTACTGAATATTCTGGTCGGTGTGGTGCTGTTTACCCTGGCAAGAATGTATGAGCGGCGTATTTTTATCCCGGCAGAGACGGATGCCCAGCGCCTGGAAGAGCACGAGCAGTTTAACCGTAAAATTGTCGCCTCAGCACCGGTAGGTATTTGTATTCTGCGCACGCTGGATGGCACCAATATTCTTAGTAATGAGCTGGCGCACAATTACCTGAATATGCTGACTCATGAAGACCGCCAGCGCCTGACGCAAATCATTTGTGGGCAACAGGTTAACTTTGTTGATGTTCTTACCAGCGACAACACGAACCTGCAGATAAGTTTCGTACACTCGCGTTATCGCAACGAAAATGTGGCGATTTGCGTGCTGGTGGATGTCAGTGCCCGTGTGAAGATGGAAGAGTCATTGCAGGATATGGCCCATGCTGCAGAGCAGGCCAGCCAGTCTAAATCGATGTTCCTGGCAACGGTAAGTCACGAATTACGTACTCCGCTGTATGGCATCATTGGTAACCTGGATCTGTTGCAAACCCGTGAACTGCCCGATGGCGTTGACCGCCTGGTCACGGCAATGAACAACTCATCCAGCCTGCTACTGAAGATAATCAGCGATATTCTCGATTTCTCGAAAATTGAATCAGAGCAGTTAAAAATTGAGCCGCGTGAGTTTTCTCCCCGCGAAGTAATGACCCACGTTACCGCAAACTACCAGCCTCTGGTGGTGCGTAAACAAATGGGGCTCTACTGCTTTATCGCGCCTTCTGTGCCATTAACCTTACGTGGCGACCCAATGCGTTTACAGCAGGTGATTTCAAATTTGCTGAGTAACGCGATTAAGTTTACCGATACTGGCTGCATTATTCTTGATGTACGCTGTACGGATGATTACCTCTGCTTCCGGGTGCGTGATACCGGGGAAGGGATTGCTGCCAAAGAAGTTGTGCGTCTGTTCGATCCTTTTTTCCAGGTGGGGACAGGGGTTCAGCGTAACTTCCAGGGCACCGGGTTGGGGCTGGCTATCTGTGAGAAGCTTATCACTATGATGGACGGCGATATTGCGGTGGATTCCGAACCCGGTATGGGGAGCCAGTTCACTGTCCGTATCCCGTTGTATGAAGCTAAACCGGTTCCGGTTATGGCGGCATCGGATCTTACCCATAAACATTGCTGGCTGGCTGTCAGCAATGCTTACCTGAGTGACTTTTTAGCGAAGTTGCTGGCAAGTAAAGGTATCAAAGCCAGCTTCTGGCAGGGGGAAACACCAGACCCGGACGATGTGTTAATCACTGATGAAGCGTTAAGTAATCCATGGCCTGGAAGAGCGGTGGTTCAGTTTTGCCGGCGGCATATTGGTATCCCTCTGGAAAGCGAACCCGGTATCTGGTCGCACAGTGTGGCTTCTCCTCATGATCTGGTGACGTTGTTGGCGAAAATTTACCGGGTGGATGTGAAGGTTCCGGGTAACGATGTGAACTTACCAGAGCCTTCGGAAATCAGTGAGCAGAACGATGATATTACGGTGCTGATCGTCGATGATCACCCGATAAACCGCCGTTTGCTGGCGGATCAGCTCGCATCGCTTGGTTATCACCAGTGTAAGACTGCGGGCGATGGTGTTGAAGCGCTCGAAGTGCTCAGTAAGCATCATATTGATATTGTTCTGAGTGATGTGAATATGCCGAATATGGATGGTTATCGCCTGACACAACGTATTCGCCAGTTAGGGCTGACGTTACCTGTGATTGGGGTTACGGCGAATGCGCTGGCAGAAGAGAAGCAACGCTGTCTTGAATCGGGAATGGATAGTTGTTTGTCCAAGCCTGTGACGCTGGATGTGTTGAAGCAGACGCTGGCGGTGTTTGCGGAGCGGGTGAGGAATCACCGGGAGTAAAAGGGGCTCGCCCCTTTGTTATCCCTGTTTTGTTGTTATGTAGCGGGTTTTGTTCATCAGGGCTGGTATGACTGTTCCGTTCACTTACAGTGTGGTTGTTTCCGTTCACTTGCAGTGGAGCCAGCTGTTTCCGTTCACTTCCAGTGGAATGGCTAATGTGGCTTCACAACCCGTGAACGGGCTAAGGGGGCTTGCCCCCTTTGCAATCCCCGTTTTCGCGGGCGACCGGTGCTGCGCACTGCGTTCACCTCCGGGCAGTCAGCCTGCGGCCGGCTCGACTCGGCATCCATGCCTCGGTTCGCCTTATTCCGCCATCCGGGCGGAATAACCTTGTCTTCCTTTCTGCGGTTCACCGGTCTTACGCGACACA